>MNVA01000210.1 GCA_001871325.1 Ignavibacteria bacterium CG1_02_37_35 | reverse complement strand
ACATTTTCGATAACGATGCTTCGCGAGTTTACACGCAGTATAAATTTTATTCTTCGGTTGATGGAAAAGATTGGAAAATAATTGTTGATCTTTCAAAAGAAAAACAAGATAGACCCAACGGTTATTTTGAATTACCAAAACCGGTCACAGCACGATTCATCAAGTACGAAAATGTTTATATGCCTACTCCAAATCTTGCCGTAAGTGATATAAGAATTTTCGGAAAGGGAATTGGCATTGCACCACAGACTCCGGCAAACTTAAATGTAAAAAGAGATAAAGATGAACGAAATGCTTTTATCAGTTGGAATAAAGTTGAAGGCGCTGTTGGTTACAACATTCTTTGGGGAATTGCAAAAGATAAACTTTACCAGACTTACCAGGTTTGGGCGGATGATGAAACCAAATTAGAATTACGCGCATTAAATGTCGGACAACAATATTACTTTGCAATAGAAGCATTTAACGAAGTTGGAGTTTCAAAAGTGAGTGATGTGGTGAAGTGTAAATAGCTTTGATCTCTGCGCTATTCCGCGCCTTTGAGGTTAAAAAACATTTAACCGCAGAGGACGCAAAGAAACGCAGAGAAAAAACATAAAAGATTTGAAGGCTTGTTTGCATATTTCTAAATTAATCTCTAAGTTTCGCCCGGTTCAATTTAAAATACAAACGCCCGAAAATTTCTTTCCGGGCATTTGCTCTTTCACGCATGTTCTACGCGGGTTTTGCGGTTTCAACGGGTGGAACTTTTGCAGAAGTTCTCACCTTGTGAGGTTTTAACCCAAAGTCCGCTAGAACTTGATTCTTCTTTCCGAAAAACGCATAAATAAGAGATGCTGTTTGAGCATGTTTCTTATTAAACGCCTCGAATCGAGAAACATATTCACGGTATTTTATTCTCGTCTCGGTAGTTAACTCTTTGTACATTGTACGCAGAGTATCGAGCTCCGAACGCATAGCGCGAATATCTTCTTCCTTAACATTTGCCGGAAAATTCGGCTCTGTAGAATGTTTAACGATTCCTTCAGCCAGAATATCCAACTTTGACGTCAAAGAAGAATGCGTTCTATTTGATTTGATTGGCATATGATTGCCTACCTTTCATTTAGAGGTCTGTAAATACTATGGCAGTCTATAAAAAAGAAACATCAGTTTTGCTTCAGTTGTCTTTCGGTTCATAGCAAGATTTTAAATTCTCTTACCTGCACCTCTTATAGGAGCATAGGTTAATTAAAACTTCTTCTGCCAAACCCATTAAATGAGTTGAGGAAACTTCATACACCATTCAATCAATCAGTAAATTAAGAACACATTATTTTTTTTTGTAAAATTCGCGGTTTTTATTGGATTTTTTTATACCGCAAACTCTATGACCAAACTAAAAATTTTTTTGTAACGGACAAAGAAAAAATTCACTTAAAAAAATATTTTATTTTCTTCTTGCTTTTTAAATATATTTTGTTCCGCTTAATTCACCGGTACTTCTCCACTGTTTACCGATTTTGGAGAAAGAACTTTTCTAACTGAAACCTCTAAAAATTTAATCTTGTCATTTCGACCGCAGGGAGAAATCTTTTTATTGATGAGATTTCTCAGTCGCTTTGCTCCATCGAAATGACATTACAGAATATTTCAGACGTATTATATAACTTTTTACAAACTACCGGCTCCGCAAAACAAATCAATAACTGTTAGTACTACTTTGTAAATCTTCGTTTTTAGCTTAAAAACCTTTTTCTAAAACTTTGGGAGCTACTAATGAAACTTCAAAAGTTACTTGAGAAACTTTAAATGTTACTCAACAATCTTGAAAAGCTACTTGAGAAGTTTGAAAAGTTACTCACGAGATTATAAAAGTTATTAGCGAAACTTCAAAAGTCACCTGGCAAACTATAAAAGCTACCTGACAAACTTGAAAAGACACTGATGAAACTTGAAAAGTTACTTGCAAAACTTCAAAAGCAATCTTTTAACTTTCAAAACTTACAATAACATATTTACTCCGTGGGGTTGAAAATTGAAGTTTTTATTCAGATCTAATTTTCCCCGCTGCTTCTTTTGCGTAACATTTATTTTAATTATCTTTATAGCATCAAATAATAAGATAGGGCGATGATCTTGACCGGTTTTAATTCATGCACTCAGATTATTACAAACTTATTTATCTATGGATAAGAAATCACTTTCCGAACGGGACATCTGTACTAAATTTATAACACCTGCAATTATGCAAGCGGGGTGGGATATTGAAAAACAAGTCCGCGAAGAATTTTCCTTTACCGCCGGGAGAATTTATGTTAAAGGTAATCTTTGGTCGCGGGGAACACAAAAACGAGCCGATTACATTCTCTATTACAAACCAAACATTCCCATTGCGATTATAGAAGCCAAAGACAATAACCATTCTATTGGTTCAGGCATTCAGCAAGCTTTAGACTACGCTTCCATCTTAGATATTCCCATTGCGTTCAGCAGTAACGGCGATGGTTTTGTTATGCATGACAGGACTGCCGGAAAAGGTAAAGTTGAAACCTATCTTTCTATGAATGAATTTCCTTCACCTGAAGAATTATGGAAAAGATATAAAATCTATAAAGGGATTACAGAACCTTCTGAAGAAATTATTGTTCAACAAGAATATGATTACAAATCACCCAAGCAGTTAAGATATTTTCAGCAAATTGCCGTTAATCGTTCTGTTGAAGCAATAGCAAAGGGACAAAACCGGATACTGCTTACCATGGCAACCGGTACGGGTAAAACCTTAGTTGCTTATCACATTATTCACCGCCTTTGGAAAGCCGGAGTTAAGAAAAGAATTCTCTTTCTTGCAGATAGAAACGCTTTAATAGATCAAGCCAAACGGAACGACTTTCAATACTTTGGCGATAAGATGACGGTTATTAGACATAGGTTAATTGATAAATCGTACGAAATTTATCTGGCTCTTTATCAAGGACTTGTAAATTATGATGAAGACAAAGATGCATATAAAGAATTCAGCAGGGACTTCTTTGATCTCATTGTAATTGATGAATGTCATCGTGGCAGTGCAGCCGCAGACAGCGCATGGAGAGAAATACTAACTTATTTTGATAAAGCAACGCATATAGGTTTAACAGCAACACCTAAAGAGACCGATGTTGTTTCAAATAGTGAATACTTCGGCGATCCTCTTTATACCTATTCACTCAAGCAGGGCATTTCCGATGGTTTTCTTGCGCCGTATAAAGTTATTCGCTGTGGAATAAATGTTGACCTTGAAGGCTACCGCCCCGAAGAAGGAAAGACCGATATTAACGGAAACTTGATTGAAGATAGAGAATACAACGTAAAAGATTATGACCGCAATTTTGTTATTGATGAAAGAACTAAATTTGTCGCAAGCAGAATAACAGAATATTTAAAGAAACATAATCGTTTTGACAAAACTATTATCTTTTGTGTGGATATTGAACATGCTGAAAGAATGAGGTTAGCGCTAATAAATGAAAACGCTGATCTTGCTTCCGCTAATCCAAAATATGTTATGAAAATTACCGGCGATGATGAAGCCGGAAAAAGGGAACTTGATAATTTTATAAACCCGGAAGAAGATTATCCCGTTATTGCTACAACTTCTAAATTGATGACTACCGGAATTGACGCACAAACTTGCAAGCTTATTGTTTTAGACAGCAACATCAATTCTATTACTGAATTTAAACAGATCATAGGACGCGGTACACGTATTAACGAAGATTACAATAAATTCTTTTTTACTATCATGGATTTTAGAAACGCAACCCGTCTTTTTGCTGATACTAATTTTGACGGTGATCCGGTGATGATTAAAGTGGTTGACCCGGAAGAAGAAATCCCGACAATTGAAGATGAAGAAAAGATTACCGAAAGCACTACCGATGAATTGACAGGTGAAGATGTGGTCTTTGAACCCCACATCCCTTATGTTGGTACTGATGCTGCAACCGATGAACCGCTTCCCCATAGAGAAAAAGTTTATGTGAACGGTGTAAATGTTGCGATGCTTAATGAAAGAGTGCAATATATCGGTAATGACGGCAAACTGATTACCGGAAGCCTAAAAGATTATACCAAAAACATGGTTCGGAAAAAATACCGTTCTCTTGATGATTTTATAAATAAGTGGAATCAAACCGAGCAGAAGCAAGTGCTGATTGAGGAACTTACAGAACAAGGTATTATCCTTGGAAATTTTCTTGATGAGATAAATAAAGAAATGGATGTTTTCGATTTAATTCTTCACGCCGCTTATGACCAGCCGCCGCTTACAAGAAAAGAAAGAGCCGAGAATGTTAAAAAGAGAAATTACTTTGCCAAATATTCCGGTAAGGCAAGAAATGTTTTAGAAAACTTACTTGATAAATATGCCGATGGCGGTATTGAAAATATTGAAGACCTCACCATCTTAAAGATCAATCCATTTGATGAGATCGGATCACCGAGCGAAATCATTTCGCTATTCGGCGACAAAGAAAATTATCTTACTGCAATTAAAGAACTCGAATCCCAAATCTACGGAGCTGCTTAGTGAAGAATATCGGTAACATTGTTAAATCTATACAAAACATAATGTGGAAAGACCCAGGGGTTAGCGGTGACGCACAAAGAATTGAACAACTTGGATGGATGATCTTCTTAAAAATTCTTGATGATAACGATAGAGATTTAGAACTGCTCCACAATAAGTATAAATCACCCATACCCAAAAATCTGCAATGGCGCAGTTGGGCTGCAAATGATGAGGGGATAACCGGCGATGAAATGAAATTGTTTGTTGACGGTGAACTTATCCCTTCACTTAAAAACCTTGACATTAGCAGTAAGAACAAACGCGCCGTTATGGTTCGGGAAATATTTGAAGGTACCAACAACTACATGAAAAATGGTACGTTGATAAGGCAGGTAATAAACAAAATTAATGAAGTTGATTTTACCACTTCTTCCGATAGGCATTTGTTCGGCGATATTTACGAAACTATTTTGAGAGACTTACAGAGCGCGGGTAACTACGGCGAGTTTTATACTCCGCGCGCGCTAACCGAGTTTATGACTGAAACGATAAATCCAAAACTCGGTGAAAAAGTTTTGGACCCCGCTTGCGGTACGGGGGGATTCTTAACTTCTGTTATTGAACACTTGAATAAAAAAGGACTTAAAAACGTAAGCGACATTAAAACGCTTGAACAGAATATTCACGGCTGTGAATTAAAACCTCTTCCGTTCATGCTTTGTGTTACCAATTTAATTCTTCATAATATCGAAATTCCAAACGTAGATTACACAAACAGCCTTAACCGCGAATACACTTCCATTGGTAAAAAAGACCGTGTAAATGTTATCCTTGCAAATCCACCTTTTGGGGCATCCGTTAGTGATGGAATTGAAAAGAATTTTCCTCAAGCATATAGAACAACCGAAAGCGCCGACTTATTTTTATTGTTGATTATCCGCTACCTTGAAGAAGGAGGACGCGCCGCAATTGTTTTACCGGATGGTTCTTTAACAGGCGACGGAGTTAAGCAGAGAATACGGCAGCACTTTTTAGAAAGCTGTAACCTTCATACAATTGTAAGACTTCCTAATTCTGTATTTCAACCTTATGCAACCGTAGCGACAAATCTTTTATTTTTTGAAAAAGGAAAACCGACAAAAGATGTCTGGTATTGGGAACATAAACTCCCCGAAGGACAAAAATCTTATTCCAAAACCAAAACAATTAGAGTTGAAGAATTTAATGAACTGAAAAAATGGTGGAAGAAGAGAACCGAGAACGACAATGCCTGGAAAGTTAATATTAAAACGTTAGAAGAGAATGGATTTAATATTGATGTAAAAAATCCTTATAAACAAGATGAGATACATGAATTCACAAGCGCTGAACTTTTAGAAAAACTTCATAATAGTTTTGAAA
>MNVA01000188.1 GCA_001871325.1 Ignavibacteria bacterium CG1_02_37_35 | reverse complement strand
CGATGATTTGATATGTTGTAACATCTTTACCAAAAAGAAGCATAATAAAAGGTAGTAGCGCCAGCCAAACGTTAGTGTAAGGAACCCAAAGATGCGCGGAAAATTTAGAGAGTTTGAAAAATCCAAAACTGTAGACGTAACCTGTTAATCCGGCGGCAATAACAAAGAGAATAGGCCACCAGTTATTGGGGAAAATGTTTCCATCGAATAATGCAAAGAATCTATGGTATTCGACCGAAATAAAAACCTTTTCAATATTCTTTTCAACATCGGCAGGTAAATCCTTCTGGAGCTGATAAGCATTGATCGTCTTGTCATAATGGGTTAAAATGAATTCCTTTTTGGGTCCATCAAGTTTTGCAAGTACACGAGTTTCAAATTTATGAATGGGAACTTGAGCGGGAATATTTGCACGGAGAAAACTTCCGACAAGTGGAAAAATAATCAACGCCGAAGTAATAAAGAGCATCTTCCAAATTTCCCGCCACAATACCAAAGCGTTTGGGCCAACTTTAGAGAATGCGGTCTGAACCGTTTTGTTATTTAATATTTGTTGGGAGCCTAAGCAGAGGTTAATAATTATTATCCAAATAATTGCTGTCGAGTCAAGAAATGTATCCGGGTCGGGAGTTCCACCAAGAACTCTCGGCAAATGGGGAATTGCTAAACCCAAAACAACAAGGAGAACTCCAATCCAATGTTCTTTTCTTAATGTAGCGTTAAAAAGGAATTTGCCGAAAAAGGGTAAAAAGACCAAATAAATATTTACATACGGAGCAAAAAGATGAGGAGAATAATATCGCGGTAAATAAAAGAATCCGATGTTTTCGATTACGCCGGTAAATGCGCAAATGATAATGGTTATCATCGAGACCGCACCGGGCCACAAATATTTTAATTTCTTTCCTCGAATAACTTCAACGCTAACTGCGATTAAAGCCCAGAGGAGTTTTGAAAGTTCTCTCCACCAGGTCATTACTCCGGGAGAAACACCAACAGCTTTATCGCCGACATATTCCGGTTGGTTGCCCATCCAATTGAGGATGTACTGTCCGCTCAGTCCGCCGTTAATGATCATCACCCAAAGGAAAAGTAATATCAATTCCATCTTTCTTTTTCACTTATGTGAATGGATAGTTCCAATTTTTACGGGGGGTAAAGTTACTTTTTTTTTTTGAATGAACCTATAAAATTTTAATCGATACATACAAATCTATATGCATAATTGAACGATTGAATAATATCCTCGATTAAATTCTTGTTTTTTTTTGACACGATTTACGAACAAGGATTAACGAATAGCGATTTTTGATTTGTTTGACTTCTAAAATCAAAAATCGTTAATCATTGTTCTGAGATCAAAAAGTATTGGTTGACGGCTTCGCTGCGCTAAGAGTGCATGGATGAATGAAATCAATTTCAAATTGATAGAGAAAACGCTCATTCATACAAACATTCATCCATTCCGTCGTTCCGTTCCACCACGAACCAATTTTTCCTTATATTTGCAGTCAACTATTGATAACTATAGAGAAGAGCATGGAGCCCCAAAACACAATCGAAATTCCTAAAGCATATAACTCCGCATCAGCAGAAGATAAATGGTACGCCTATTGGTTAAAACATAAAATATTTCATTCGGAAGTTGACAGCACAAAAGATCCTTACACCATCGTTATTCCACCGCCGAATATTACCGGAATGTTAACCATGGGGCACATCTTAAACAACACGCTGCAAGATGTACTTATCCGCCAGAAAAGAATGCAAGGTTTTAACGCTTGCTGGGTGCCGGGGACTGACCATGCATCAATAGCTACCGAAAGCAAAGTTACAAAATTTTTAAAAGATGAAGGAATTGACAAACACAAAATCGGGCGAGAAGAATTTTTAAAGTATTGTCAGGAGTGGAAAATTAAATATGGCGGAATCATCATTCAACAACTAAAGAAGCTTGGTGTAAGCTGCGACTGGGAGCGCGAACGCTTTACGATGGATGATCATTATTACAAAAAAGTTATCGAAGCGTTTGTAAAACTTTATCACGATGGAAAAATTTACCGCGGAAACAGATTAGTGAATTGGTGTCCTGTTTCCAAATCGGCTATTAGTGATGAAGAAGTAATTTACAGAACGATAAACGGAAACATTTGGTATTTCAAATATCCGGTGAAAGACTCAGACGAATTTATTACCGTTGCAACTACTCGTCCCGAAACGATGCTGGGAGACAGCGGCATAGCTGTTAATCCAAGCGATAAACGTTATAAGAAATTAGTTGGCAAATCCGTAATTCTTCCTTTGGTGAACAAGGAAATTCCAGTTATCGCAGACTATTATGTTGAAAAAGAATTTGGAACCGGCGCCGTAAAAGTTACGCCCGCACATGATTTTAATGATTATCTCATGGGGCAGCGGCACAATCTCGAAGTGATAAATATTTTTAATCCCGATGCTTCAACCAATGAAAATGTTCCGCAAGAATTTCAGCATCTCGACAGATATGAAGCCCGCAAGTTGGTCGTAAAGAAGATGGAAGAACTCGGTTTAGTTGAAAAGATTGAGCCGTATCAAACAAACATCGGTTATTCTGAGCGTGGCGGCGTGCCGATTGAACCATATCTTTCCGAGCAATGGTTTATGAAAATGGATGAGCTCGCCAGACCTGCACTCGAAATTGTAAAAGAAGGAAAAGTAAAATTTCATCCTGACCATTGGGTTAAAACGTATGAACATTGGATGGAAAACATAAAGGATTGGTGCATCTCGCGCCAGCTTTGGTGGGGTCACCGGATTCCCGTTTGGTATTGCGTTGGCGATGATCATTGTAATTTGGAATGTAAGCAGCCGATCGTTGCGGAAACGAAACCGGAAAAATGTCCGCACTGCGGAAGCACAAATTTGAGACAAGACGATGATGTGCTTGATACGTGGGCATCAAGCTGGCTTTGGGCGCATGATGTTTTTAAAACCGAAAAAGAAAAGAAATATTACTATCCTACAAATACGCTTATCACCGCACCAGATATTATTTTCTTTTGGGTAGCGCGAATGATCATTGCCGGATTGTATTTTGAAAAAAATATTCCCTTCAGCGATGTTTATTTTACCAGTATCATCCGCGATCTGCAAGGGCGGAAGATGAGTAAGTCGCTTGGCAACTCTCCCGATCCGCTTGAAGTGATAAATGAATATGGCGCCGATGCGCTCCGTTTCTCCGTAATTTATTTAGCGCCGCTTGGACAGGATGTTCTATTCGCAACGGAGAAATGTGAGATCGGCAGAAACTTTGCTAATAAAATTTGGAACGCCGGAAGATTTTTATTGATGAACGCACAGACGATCCCAATCGATAAAACACTTGCAGATAAACATATTGATATTATTGATGAGTGGATTCAATCGCGATTTAACCAAACGTTAAAAGAGTTAAACCGCGCAATGGAAAAGTTCGAGTTCAACAACGCCTCAAAAATTATTTATTCGTTTGTGTGGAATGATTTCTGCGATTGGTACATCGAGTTATCAAAATCAAAATTCTATTCCGATAACGAAGAAGTGAAATCAGCTGCATTAACACGGGCTATTTCGCTGTTCGAAAATCTTTTAAAACTTGTTCATCCATTTATGCCATTCGTAACTGAAGAACTGTGGCAGCTTATCAAAAAAAGAAATGTAGGAGAAAGTATTTCAACTTCCGCTTATCCGAAGTGCGACGAAACATTTATCAAACAAAATGTTGATGATGAAATGAACTTCTTGCAGGAAGTTGTTACCGCAATCCGCAATATCCGCGGTGAAATGAACATTGCTCCTTCAAAGCCGATTTCTGTTTACTTGAAAACCGAAGTAAATCTTTCGGCAAGTATTAATTATTTCAAAAAATTAACTCGTGCAGAAGAAGTGGTAATCGGTAAAGACATTGTTAAACCGGAAAAATCTACTGCGGCGGTTGTGAAGAATTGCGAAATCTATATTCCGCTTGAGGGATTGATAGATGTTGCAGCAGAGCGGGAAAAGTTATCGAAAGATATCAGCCGTTTAGAAGGCAGCATTAACGGAGTTGAGAAAAAACTATCGAACGAAAATTTTGTGAAGAACGCTCCCGTTGATATAGTGGAAAAAGAAAAGACAAAATTAGCAGATTGGTTTGAGAAGTTGGCAAAGTTAAAAGAACTCTTATTAAATCTTAAGTAAAAGAAAATGTTTTCTAAAAAACAGTTTCCGCTTCTTACTGCAATTGCCGTTTTCATTCTTACGCTGTTAATATTTCTTTACATCTCAATTAATGAAAACAATGGAAGACTAATCTATGGATTGGACGATGCATACATCCATCTTTCAATAGCAAAGAATTTAGCATTTCACGGAAATTGGGGAATCAGTCCCGACAAGTTTTCCTCTTCGTCGTCTTCTCTAATTTGGCCGGTATTGCTCAGCATTGCATTTTTGACTTTTGGAGTAAACGAAATTACTCCTTTCGTTTTAAATGTGGTTTTTTTAACAGCGGCTCTCGTCTTTGCAAGTTATAAAATAATTCCCGACGGGATGAAATGGCATTATAAATTAATCGCTCTACTAATTATAATTTTCACTACTGCTTTTCCAGCGTTAGTCTTCGGTGGGATGGAACATTCTCTGCAAATATTCATAAGCGTGATGTTTGTTTATTACGCCGCGACAATGTTAGCCTTAAACACCGATTCTGCCCCATCAACAAAAATGGATATGATTTTTTTGCTCACTTCGTTTTTATTAACACTTGTTCGTTATGAAGGGCTGTTTTTGATTGCTGTTGTTTTTGTGCTGCTTCTTTTTCAGAAAAGATTCTCATTAGCATTTTTACTTTTAATTATTTCATTACTACCAATTATTTTGTTTGGTTTATTTTCCATTTCAAACAGTGCCTACTTCCTACCAAATTCCGTTTTACTTAAAGGGGCGATGGCAAGATTTTCAACTTCAAAAGATGTTTACAAGTGGGTTTATGAACTTTTTTATACTACGGGATTCAATAATTTTCATACAGGATATCTCTTTACTTTTATGCTTATTTCTTTGGTGTGTTTATGGTTTCTTAAAGTAAATCGAGAAACGAATAATTTCCTTTTTGGGTTCGGACTTATTACTGCGCTAGCAACGATATTGCATATTAAATTAGCTGACGTTGGATACTTCTTCAGATACGACGCTTACCTGGTCTTTTTGTTTTTGGTTTTTATTATATCTTCATTTATTCAGATGCGTTCGATGATCAAAATCAAAATTAGATCATTAGAAAAATTATGGCAAAAAACCGCCTTTGGTTTGATAATAATGTTCTTGCTTGTGCCAATAATTGTAAGAGGAGCGATTGCACTTAAACAAGTTACCGAAGCTTCTAACGATAGATTTATGGAACATCTTACCGCGGCGAATTTTATAAACAAGTATTACAACAACGCCACAGTTGTTTTAAACGATATTGGTGCGGCATCATTTTATTCAGAGGTGAAAATTCTAGACGCTTATGGTTTGTGCAGCAATGAACCGGTTGAGTTCAGAAAGAAAACCGGCTACACAAAAAAAGATTTATACAGCTGGGCACAAAAATCAAACGCTAAAATTGCAATACTGCAAACGAATTGGAACGAAATATCCAAACGCATCCCGGACGAATGGACAAAAGTAACCGAATGGGAAATACCGCGTAATGTTATTTTCGGCGATACAAAGATAGGCATTTACTCGGTTGATCTTTCTGAGAAAAACTTCTTGATTAAAAATTTAAATGAGTTTTCTTCTTTAGTTCCCAAAGGAATCCGACAGAAGAGATTGTATTAGTCTGAGAAATTTGAAGATCGGAAAAGATTTTTTTTTGAATTCTTTTGAAACCGGCAACCGCCGAGGTAATTTAATTCCTAACCTGGACAAGCCAGAACCAATTTATCACATTAGAATGATTGAATGGCTGTATGGTTGAATGAAAAACATCCATCCATTCATTTTCATTCAGTCATTCTTTTGCTTTATTTACCATGTTAATATTCTGCTCAATATTACGCGAACTATACTGATAAGGTACTACGTTTTTCCCAAGACCATGCTT
>MNVA01000118.1 GCA_001871325.1 Ignavibacteria bacterium CG1_02_37_35 | reverse complement strand
TCCCGGGAATATAAATCTGATCAGAGGCATCGGCGATTATGATGTGTACGTCTCTTCAGGATTTTTCCCCTTGCTGCCCGGACAACGGCAGCGCATGGCAGTTTCAATCGCCATTGCGGGCGGCGGGAATACAAAAGATGATGACGTTGCGAGTGTTACGGCTAAAATGCATCAAGCCGATCTTGCTTATCAAGCTGATTATCAATTTGCTTCTGCGCCGCAGCAAGTAACGGTAACGTCAGTTCCCGGCGACAAAAAAGTTACCCTCTATTGGGATGATTTCGCTGAGAAATCTTTTGATCGTTACATAAATAAAATCGGCGGCAACGGAAGAAATTTTGAAGGCTACCGTGTTTACCGCGCAACTGATGCGGCTTTCCTTGATGCGAAAGTAATTACTGATGGCTTTGGAGTGAAAACACTTTTAAATCCGACCGATCAATCGGATTTAATAGATGGAGTTAAAGGTTTTAGTCAAGTTGATATTAACGGTGTGAAGTTCTGGCTTGGGGATGAAACCGGCTTGAAGCACAGTTTTGTTGATACAAATGTTGTAAACGGGCAAAGATATTTTTACGCAGTAACAGCATATAACTTTGGTTATCCTGCGGGAAATATTGCACCCGCTGAAACTCCGATTCAAGTTAGTGTTTCACCCGATGGAACGATCACCCACGGAATAAATGTTGCGGTTGTACGCCCCTCATCGGAAGCTGCCGGATATTTACCTCCGGAAGTAAAATCTTTTGAGCACACCACCGGCGGTGCGAGCGGTTCAATCAGCATTGAAGTTGTTGATCCTTCCGCGATTAAAAATGAGAACGAATATCAAATTTCTTTTGCCGATACAACTTACAAAGTGAACAATAAAGATTTTACTACAACACGATCGTTCACTTTAAAGAATATCACAAAGGATGTAACGCTTCTCGATAGAGATACGCTATTGATAAACGGCGCTGAACTTCCGGTAACTGAAGGTTTCCGTTTAGGTTTGAATAATGTTCAAGCAATTTCTCTCAACAACAGTTTAACCGGATGGAACAATTCTGGTGCTTATTCGTTTGATTTTGATCCGGTGACTTTACTTTCGGTTAGCGGAGTAAAAAGTCCAAACGATTATGAAATTGTTTTCGGCGATGTTGGAATTGGAACTTCAAAAGATACCGCGATCGGATTTATAAAATTTCCGTCTAAAGCGGTAAACTTTAAAGTCATTAGTCTAACGCAGAATATAGAAATTCCCTTTGCATTCAGTGAAGCGGATGGCAATGATGGAAAGTTCAGCATCAATCCTACAAACTCAAATCTCGTTGATGCAATTTATTTTCTTGAACCGAACAAGAACGGGAAATTACAATTTACCTGGCAGGTGGTATTAAATAAACGGCAGGGAATCAGAAATCCGCAGTCAGGCGATTCACTTAAAATCATTCTTTTTAAACCTTTCCTTTCCTATGATACATACACCTTCAAAATGCAAGGTTCAACCATTTCAACAGAAAAAGCAAAAGGCGATCTCTCAACTATTAGAGTTGTTCCGAATCCATACCTTGCCGCAGAAAGCTGGGAACCGCGCAACACCTATTCAAGCGGAAGAGGACCGCGTGAAATTCATTTTATTAATTTACCAACGGATTGCACAATCAGAATTTTTAATGTAAGCGGCGCACTTGTAAAAAAGATCGAACATAGCGCGCTTGCGGAGAACGGTACGGAAATTTGGGATGTACTGAGCGATGAAAAGTTTGAAATCTCGTACGGAGTATATGTTTATCACGTTGATGCGCCCGGTGTTGGACAAAAAACCGGAACTTTCGCAATTATAAAATAGAAATTGAACAGAGTTGAAAATGAAAAAGAATAAATATTTTGTGGTCATCATGCTTCTCTGCAGTTGGAGTTTTACGTCATTCACGTTTGCTCAATCGGTTAATAAAGTTGGAACCTCCGGAGCTACCTTTTTACGGATTCCGGTTGGTGCTCAAGCAATTGGTATGGGAAGCGCTTACGTTTCCATGATGAACGATCCTTCGGCTTTGTTTTGGAATCCTGCGGCGACCGCATCCATAAAAGAGAATACCTTGCTGGTTGACCACGCTCTCTGGCTGCCGGGAATTTATTTCGATTTTATCGGCATAACAATTCCATTGGCAGATTTTGGTACAACCGGACTAAGCCTTGGCATTATGCACACAAACGACATGGAAATCACAACTCCCGATCAACCAATGGGAACCGGTGAAATGTTTAACGCTTCAAGTTTTGTTGTGGGAGTTTCTTATAGCCGCAATTTAACAGACCGCTTTTCGATCGGCGGTACTTTTAAATATATAAGAGAAACTATTTACAACGATTATGCAAGCGCAATTGGATTTGATGTCGGAACGTTATTCCAAACTCCGTTTGCAGGAATAAGACTCGGCGCAAGCATTTCCAATTTCGGAACGAAAATCCAGATGACGGGAGAAGACCTTTTCATTCCCGCGGTGATCTCAAATCAACAGGGAACTAACCAAAGTATCACTGCACGATTAAACACCGATGCATTTGATCTCCCGCTAATTATGCGTGTCGGAATTTCAGATGAAATAATTAAGAATGATGATGTTCGAGTAACTGTAGCAATGGATGGCGTTAGTCCGAATGATAATGCGCAAAGTGTAAACCTTGGTTGTGAACTTGGGTTTTTGAAAGATAAATTTCAAGTTCGCGGAGGATACAAAGATTTATTCCTCCCGAATAATGAGGCGACTTTTACCTTCGGAACAAGCATTCACGAAATTGATTTGATCGGCGGCGTCTTGATCACTTTTGATTACGCGTATCAGAATTTTATTCATCTTGGAAGTTCGAACCGGTTCACCCTTCAACTTAAAATATGAAATGAATGAAATGAATAAAATGAATTGGTGAACCCCAATTGAAAATGGTAGAAGAAATAGTTTTAGTAGTAATAATAAATTAAATAGTAAAGGATAGAAATATGAAAAACAAATTCAACTTCGTCTTTTTGTCACTGATACTGGTACTTATCACCGGATCATCAGGAGTTCAAACTTCAGCGCAAACAGTTAATGTAACGATGACTGTGAATACGTCAACGTGTTTGGATACCTTGCGTCCGAACAGCATTGTGTTACTTTGCGGCGCATCGAAATTAGGAACGACCGTTCCTAAAATTACTTGGGACACTTTAACAGGAATAAGATGCACGAATATCGGGGGCGATTATTGGCAGGCTAAATTTCAAGCTACTACCGGCGATGAAATTCAATATAAGTTTGTTACTTATACATCTGATTTAAAACATCCAACATTTCACTGGATGGGTTGGGAAGGTCCGATTAATTCAGGAATCAGTTTTGCCGGAACGAACCGTGGTATTGTTGTGAGCAATACCGATATGAATTTGCCTATGCAATATTATAATGGATGGGAAAGTACACTTGCACAGTATTGGACGCCATTCCGCAAGAACGCAGACACACTCGCTGTTTATTTCCGTGTGAACATGGGAGGCGTCTCGGATTTTAATCCGGTATCGCAAACACCGGAAGTTTGGGGAAGCGCACCTTTAGGAGCTTCGCCAACATGGGTTAAAGTAGTGAGTCTTACCCGCGAAACAAACAGCGTAAATAAAGGTTCATTTTGGTCAGGCACAGCGTACGTTCCAAAATCGCTCATAACCGATGGAACAGTTCAGTCCTATAAATTCACCATTAACGGATCAACATGGGAAAATATTGCAGATCGTTCTTTCAAGTTTACAACTAATATGTTGAGTTCAGGTGACACAACAATTAATTGGGCGTACTTCGGCAATAAGGCTCCAAGCGGTCCGGCTGTTACGGGAAATGTAAACTTCAGACTAAAATTGGATGCGCTTGAAAAAGCAGGATTATTTAACCGCGGACTTGGCGATAAAATTGCAGTTACAGGTGCAAAAGGTTGGCCCCCATCTTCTTTTACTTTTGATACAGAACCAACGATGCTGAAGATGACTTATGTTCCAACTATTCAAGAGTGGATACTTACCGAACCATTTACTTTATCCAAAAGTTCTGAGATCATTTATAAATATTATATCGCATGGGATACTACCCGCTTTGACACAACGCATGTAAATTATATCCCGGGCTTATTTATGGTTAACGGTTGGGAAGAACCTGGCAGCACCGGCGGTGGAGATAGAATTTATCTTTTTCCGGGATTAGCTGATCAAACCACAACGGGTGATTTCGGCGCCGATCAGCAATTTTTTAACAGCCTTCATCCGAACAGTGTTATCGGAACACCGATCGATCTAACTTTTAATATTGATATGACTCCTGCAACAAACGCATCTACAAATCCGACTAACACTCTCTTCAGACCGGGAATTGATACGGTGTACATTCAGTTTGACGGATGTTTGATTCCCATTACACAACATCAAACAATGTACGGAACCGATAATAGAATAATGCTTACTTCTCCAAATGCAGACGGCAAATACACTGCGACAGTGAGTTTAAACGCTCCGACTTTTTACCAGGTTTGTTACAGGATCACTTATACTTCAAGTACCGGCGAAGTAATGAATGGCGGAGGAACGAGTCTTGGAAGAAGATATTATCAGTACATTCTTCCTACAAGTGTAAACGGAAGTACAGTAACCTGGCCTGTATCTTTTAGTCTTGCCGAAATGCCCTGGATGCAGAATAATCTTACGGTTGAAGATCCGCCGAACCTGGGTTCAATTGATGCCATAAGTGAAAATATTGATATATTGCCAAATAAGTATGCGTTATATCAGAACTATCCGAACCCGTTTAATCCTTCTACAGTGATAACATATTCCATTATGAATCCGGAAAATGTAAAACTTGAAGTATTCAACATAGTCGGAGAAAAAGTTGCAACACTCGTTAATCAAATTCAAACTGCCGGCGTTCACAGTGTAGTTTGGAACTCAAAAAACGAAAACGGAATTTCAGTTAATTCAGGTGTTTATTTACTAAAAATACATGCAGGAAGTTTTTCAAAGGTTCAGAAAATGCTTCTACTTAAATAGGAATTATGAAAAAAATATTTTCTTTGTGGATTTCGATTCTACTAACCATAACTTCGTTTCCACAGATCAGTTCAGACAATTTTATCAGAGGAGTAGATATTTCAACTACTCCTCAAATTAAAAATGCCGGTGGTGTTTGGAAGCAGAATAATGTTGTCGATGATGTCCTTGATATTTTCAAGAACAATGGCGCAAATTATGTTAGACTCCGTCTCTGGCATACGCCTACAAACAAATATTGCGGATTGGATTCAACACTCGCTTTCGCAAAAGAAATAAAAGCAAAAGGATTCAAATTTCTTCTCGATATTCATTATTCCGATTGGTGGGCTGATCCGGGACAACAGACAAAACCGGCTGCATGGAATGGTCTTTCGTTTGCCGTTCTTACAGATAGCGTTCGTTCATATACAAAGCGTGTCATACAAGCTTTAAAAGATCAGAACACACTGCCGGATATGGTACAAGTTGGAAATGAAATTACCGGCGGCATGCTTTGGCCCGATGGAAAGATAAGTGTTGGTGGATGGGGAAATTTTACAACGTTATTGAAAGCCGGAATTCAAGGAGTAAAAGATGTTGATACAACCGTGAAGATAATGATCCACATAGACCGCGGCGGTGATAACAATTCTTGCAGATGGTTTTATGATAACTTGAAATCAAATGGAGTAACTTTCGATATTATCGGTCTCTCATATTATCCATGGTGGCATGGTTCTTTAACCAACGCGCAAAATAATTTAAATGATCTTGCGACTCGTTACAATAAAGATATCGTTATAGTTGAGACGGCTTATCCATGGACGACTCAATACTTAAATGATGGTATGAACAATGTTGGTTTTGATCCGGCCAAATTGCCGGCAGGTTATCCCGTTAATCCGCAAGGGCAGAGAGATTTTTTAACTTACCTAATTAAATTGATAAAGAATACGACTTCCGGCAGAGGCATCGGCTTTTTTTACTGGGAGCCTGCATACATTTCCGTTCCACCGGTTGGTTCTGCATGGGAAAATTATGCGCTGTTCGATTTTAGCGGAAATGCATTTTCAACTTTGCAAGCATTTCAAAGCAATGATAGTATGTCAACCGTTAATGTTACTCTTCGACTTAACACTTCAACACTTGGAGATACAATTAAAAGTACCGGTTTTGTTCAGGCAAGGGGACAAATATTCGGCGTTAGTTCGGGATTTTTCCCGGGCGGTGAAAAATTTACCTGGGATATAAATTCACAAATAAAGTTGAAGAATGTTGGCGGAGATTATTGGGAATACACTTTTAAAATGTATCCCGCCGATGAAATACAATTTTTGTTTTGGGCAGGACACTCGTCAACTGTTCCAACATACAGAAGTTTAGGCTGGGAAGGACAGATAACTCCGTTCGATAGTTCGGCGGTTAACTACCGTGTATTTACTGCCGGATTGAAAGACACTGTTTTGGATTTGGAATTTTTTAACGGTTCGGCAACCAAAGTTCCACAGTATTGGAATCCTATTGTAAGTAAACCGGATTCAGTAGGAATACTATTTAGAGTGAATGTTGTTCATCTTATCAAAGCCGGTTTATTCGACGCCGCAAAAACAATGTTAGTAACCGTTCGTGGTGATTCAGCAAGTTCCGCTGGAGTACTATCATGGGATTTCAGCAATGTGCTTTTAAAACAAGAACCGATAAGTGTTGGTTCGGGGTCGTTCTGGTCGGGAGTAGCATATTTCCCGAAAAATCAAATCGCTTCTGGAACACCAATCAGTTATAAATTTTATGTAACGAATTGTACTTTTGGCGGCTGGGAATCGGGTATTGAAAATAGAGTTTTCAACTTACCGGAATCGGATTCAACTTTGGTTTGGAAATTCTTTAATGATAAGAATCCCTTAACTGAACTTGAAGAAGAAACGCCATTGGTCGCAAATGAATTTATGCTTTATCAGAATTATCCCAATCCGTTTAATCCGGCAACAACAATTAATTTTTCAATTGCGGAAAAATCAAATGTGCAGTTAAGAGTTTTTAATCTTTTAGGTGAAGTTGTGAAAACGCTTGTAAATCAAAATGAAGAAGCTGGTGTTCACTCGATAACCTGGAATGGATTGAATGAAACGGGAGCTCCGGTTAATTCCGGTATTTATTTACTGCGGTTGGAAGCCGGTTCGCAAATCCAAATGCGCAAAATGATTTTGTTGAAATAAAGCCACGAATTTCACGAATGCACACGAATGATGAAGATGATTGTATCAAGCGCTTTTATATCAACTTCATCTAAGGAAGATCTTCATTGAA
>MNVA01000015.1 GCA_001871325.1 Ignavibacteria bacterium CG1_02_37_35 | reverse complement strand
TTCGTTATTCAATTATCGTTAACATGTTAGCGCTAACAAGAATCTAAGAGCCTACGTTTTTCCCAAGACGCTGCTTGGGAAAAAAGCTGAAGGAAATAATGAATATCGAAAAAGGAATTTCGAATGATGAAGTTGAACTGCTTATTGCTTTAACTTCGAAATTCATTATTTCTTGTTCATTATTCGTTATTCAATTATCGTTAACATGTTAGCGCTAACAAGAATCTAAGAGCCTAATTCTAAAAGTGGAGCTAAGCGGGATCGAACCGCTAACCTCTACGTTGCGAACGTAGCGCTCTCCCAATTGAGCTATAGCCCCGGTTAAAAACAAAATCCGATATCTTTTTTACCCCTCCTTAAAAGTTCGATTTTATTTTTACAATGCTAAAATAATCAAAATTACGCAAACTCTGAAAAAGTGATTAACTGAAACGGTTCAGCAATAGAAAGAGCACATAGGATGTATGGCAGAGAAACGTTTTACCTGACTACCACCATCTTTCTTATTTGAGCAGAACCACCACTTTCCAATTTGTAGAAATAAACTCCACTATTCAATTCATTTGCATCAAAGAGAATGGAATGTACCCCTTCACCCATCATACCGTTGATAAGTGTTCCTATTTCTTCTCCAAGTAAATTATAAACGGAAAGTTTCACTGATCCGGAAGCCGGTATATCGAAATTAATCTCTGTAACCGGATTAAAGGGATTTGGATAATTTTGTTCAAGCCTAAAAGTGTTTACCGCTTTCTGATCCTTAATCCCGGTCAACTTATCAGCTTTTAAAATTGCCGAACCATAAGGGGAGAGTGAAATACTTGGTGAACAATTAATTGCACCATTGCCTGAAATAGTAAGCTGCCCGACATCTGTTTTTGAAATCAAGTCTGTTAATTTATAATTGCCCACCGGCAGACCGGAAAAATCATTTCTATAAAAATTTGGATTATTGACAACCGAACCTGAAAAGTTGTGTACCGGAATTATTATTTCATTACTTGAACTTAAATTTCTCGCCGAGACATAAAGACTTGTATTTGTGCTGGAGAGATAGTAATACTTTCCTCTCATCAAAGATGGATTATTTTGTCTTATACGGATAAGTTTTTTATACCAGTTCAGAAGAGACGAACTGTCGGTGCTCATCGTTTCGATATTATAATCAACAAAAGTTGTTGGAATTGTTTTCCAGGGAGTTCCGGTCGTGAAACCGGCATTCATGCCGCTTGTCCATTGCAAAGGAGTTCTCTTAGATGGATCATCGCTTCCGCTCGTCATCCCAATTTCTTCGCCATAATACAGAAAGGGAACCCCTGGAAGTGTTAGTAACACTGAAGCAGCAAGTTTTGCTTTATCTATGTTGTTTCCAAGTTGTGAAAAAATTCTCTGCTGATCATGATTAGTTAGAAAAGTTCCGTACTGCCCAAAAGGATAACTTTGTTGTATTATACCTTTCATCTGATTAATTAACGCTGCAGGAGAACCTCCGTTAATAGCGCCGATGATGTTACCTGCGATTTCAAATTCAAAACAAAAATCCAAACCGGTTCCATCAACGTACGGACTGACTTTTGAAGTCGAACTCCACGCCTCACCAACTGAAACGGTTTCCGGATTAATACTCTTAGTCATTGTTCTAAATTCTCTCAGATATTGGAAAGTAGATGGAGCATCCTCAAGCAAATTTCCTTCTTCGCAAAGATATTTAACAGCATCAAGACGGAAGCCATCAACTTTTACAGTATCTAACCAAAACCTAACAATATTTGCAACTTCGTCTTTTACCTCTTGGTTAAAAAAATTGAGATCGGGCATTCCACTGCTGAAGAGTCCGTAATAATAATACCCATTAGCATTATGCCAGACCGTTTGTCCCCATGGACCTTTTGTCGCGGGGTTTGTATTATTCCATCTGTACCAGTCTCTATTGGCGGCATGAGGATCACTCTTTGCGTTAAGAAACCAGGGATTTTTATTTGAAGTATGATTGAGAACAAGATCAATTATTACTTTGATGCCCTTAGCATGTGCGCTATCAACAAAAACTTGGAAGTCTTGATTTGTTCCATAATCCTGTTCTATTTTTTTGTAATCTACCACATCATATCCGTGATAGCTTGGAGATTCCATGATAGGCATGAGCCAGAGCGCAGTAATTCCAAGGTCTGTAGTGGTTGAATCAATACCATCATTCAAATAATCGAGCTTTTCCGTGAGCCCTTTGAAATCCCCTATTCCGTCACCATTGTTATCGTAAAAACTCCTAACGAATATTTCATAGAAGACGGCATCATTCCACCAATAGGTAGTCTGTGCAGTTAAGAGAGTACACAGTACAAGAGATAAGAATAGCGATTTAAAAAATTTCATCAAGAGTTCCGTTCAAATTACAGGTTGTTAAATGATTCATTTAAAATTGCAGAAAATAATAGACTGTTACAAGTGTTCACCCCGGTTAGCAGTTCTCTTCACTTAATCAAATACATTTCATATCACACAAAAACTTTGGTAATCTCGGCAGATATATCTAATTTATCTTTTAGAGCGGTCATCTTTAAAAAGATGATGTACTTCACTCCAACTTTGAAAAGACAAAAATCATCGTTGATGCAAAAAAAAGAATCAATATTATCCAGAAGAAGAGACAAATGGAAAACATTTTTAGAGCGCACCCTAACTTTTATTTAATAAAACAACTTACTTCATTCTCCTCCTTTATTTTATTTTTAATTTATTTGTTTTGGGGATTAACTAACGCGCAATCTGTCACAGTTGGCAAAGGAAGTTACAGCACCACGCTTCCACCGGGCGCAATCGGACCCAAAACTTCGTCCGGCGCGAATGCGGTTCCTAAAATTTCCGCTGCGTTTAACAAACCAATTCAAACAAACGATTACTGGAGCAGTCTGATCTATCCTTTTTATGGAGATGCTTTCTCTAATAATATTTACGCTCACCCTCTCTATTTCAAAGCTAAAAATAATGGATTGCAAGTTGGTTATACTTCATCTCCAACATACGCTGCGGCAGATTATCTCTTCCCTTTTTCTCAGCAGCTTACCGTTGGTATCACTGGATTGAATGCAGCCAAAACTCTTACCGATGATTATGGTGATTGGACTGTTTCTGCCCTTTGGGATGATGGTACACGCAAAATGAAAGCCACTTTAGGTCACGGTTTACCATTTGTATTTCTCACTATCTCCGGCGGTAATGCAGCAATAACCAGCAGCTCCAATCCAACGATTTGGTATAATCAGAATGGAGTTATTGGAATGACCGTTGAGGGACGCCATTACGGAATTTTTGCTCCTGATAGTTCGTTATGGACGGGAACATCAACGCTTCAATCTTCGCTTAACGGAAAAGATTATTTTTCCGTTGCATTATTACCTGATAATAAGTTAACAACATTGGAAACTTATCGTCAGCACGCTTACGCTTTTATTACCGGAAGTTCGGTTTCTTGGGTTTACCATGAAGCAACCGCAATACTAACGTCAACTTTTTCTTACTCAACTGAATTAAAGGAGAATGGGAACGGAAATCTTAATCAGACGCTCACTGCTTTGTACCGCCACCAATGGCTGCATACTCCGGAAACGCTGACGGCATTTGAGTATGCTTCGGTTGCCGGGAAAATGAAAGTATTCGATGGCAATCAATTCACAACTGATGTAACTTTCAATGGAGTCCTTTCTTCATTACCAGATCAAGGAGATTATAATCGAACTGATTTATTGAAAATGGTTAACGATGTTGCAATTGAAACGTTGCCTTCAGGACCAACGTATGAAAATGGAAAAGCTATAGCCCGCTTCGCTAATTTAGTAAATATTGCCGATCAACTTGGGGCTACAGAAGCAAAATTTCATTTTATATCTGAAATTAAAAAACGACTTGAGGATTGGTTTACCGTTGGCGGTATTGCTGAATATTCATATAACTCAACATGGGATGTTCTCACAGGATATCCTTCCGGGTACGGCGCCGACAATCAAATGAACGATCATAATTTTCATTCAGGGTATGCAATAATGGGAGCGGCAATTGTTGCACAGTACGATTCTGCCTGGGCGGCACCGGAAAACTGGGGCGGAATGGTTGATCTGTTGATCAGAGATGGAAATAACTTCGATCGAACTGATTTCCGATTTCCATTCTTGCGGGCATTTGATCCATACGCCGGACATTCATGGGAAGCCGGACACGGCGACTTTGGCGATGGAAATAACGAAGAGTCAAGTTCCGAGTCAATGAATTTTGCCGCCGCAGTTACTCTGTGGGGAGCCGTCACCCATCAAAAAGTTGTTCGTGATTTAGGAATTTACCTCTACACTACAGAACGAACCGCTATCGAGCAATATTGGTTTGATGTTGATAATGCAGTCTTCCCTGCAGCTTATCCTTATAAAGCACTTGGAATGGTTTGGGGAGGAAAAGGAGTTCATTCTACTTGGTTTGGCGCAAATCCCGAATTCATTCACGGAATAAATATGCTTCCAATTACCGGAGGTTCATTTTATTTGGGTCGCCATCCTGATTATGTAAAAGCAAATTATGATGAAATAGTTAATGAACTAAATGGACAACCAACAATTTGGCAGGATATTATTTGGCAGTATCTCTCATTTTCCGATCCAAGTTTGGCTTTGTCTTTATACTATGCAAATACTTCGTACACACCGTTTGACGGAGAAACAAAAGCTCATACTTATCATTGGTTAAGTAATATGAAAAAAATGGGAACGTTAGATACTTCTGTTACTGCCGATCTTCCTCTTTATTCTGTTTTCAAAAATGCCGCAGGTGAAAAGACTTACACAGCATACAATCCTGCTTCAGAAAATGTTACTGTTCATTTCTCGGATGGATACTCACTCGAAGTACCATCAAGATTATTCAGGTCGGTGAATACCGCCGCAACAAATTATAATGCACCGGTTGCGTTATTAATTTCCGATAAAACGAGAGGCAAGATGCCGCTTACCGTAAAATTTACGGGAAGCAAAAGCTTCGATCGGAATAATTCTCCCCTCTCTTATTCATGGGATTTTGGCGATGGAGAAACCGCCAACACTGCTGATACATTTCACGTTTTTGGGGATCCGGGAATTTACAAAGTGATAATCACGGTTACGAACCAACTTCAACTTGAAACTAAAGATAGTGTGCTTATCACCGTGCTTGGAAACGGAACTCCTTTTACAGGAACGGCGGTTTTGGTCCCTGCGCTTCTTCAAGCAGAAAATTTTGATAACGGCGGTGAAGGAGTCGCTTATCATGATAACGACACTAAAAATGTCGGACTTGCATATCGCCCAAACGAAGGAGTTGATCTGGAAGCGTCCAACGATCAGGGATTTGATGTTTATTGGATGACCGCGGGTGAATGGTTGGAATACACGATTCAAGTTCCAACAGATGGGAATTATGACGTGCTGCCTTATGTCTCTTCTGTTCCAGGATTTGGAAATTTACGGGTGGTGATAAACAATGTTGATGTCAGCGGAAAGAAAGCTGTTTTAAATACGGGCGGCTGGCAAAGCTGGAAACCGATCACCGTTACCAATGTTCCATTAAAAGCAGGGAAACAAATTTTGCGGATCGAGATTGATACCGATACGCCTTCTGAAAAAAAGAATTGGTTGTTCAGTTTAAATTCAATTGAAGTGAAGAAATCATCTTCCGTTGGGATTAGTGGCGAAACCTCATTTCCAAGTTCATTTTCACTTGAACAAAATTATCCCAATCCGTTTAATCCGGAGACGAGTATTCTCTATTCAGTTGTCGGTAATCAGTTTGTAAGTTTGAAAGTTTATGATATTCTTGGCAATACAGTTGCAACTTTAGTCAATGCAGTGCAGCCAGAAGGGATTTATAATATTACTTTCAACACACAACAAACCACGAACCATCAACCATTAACAAGCGGAGTCTATTTTTATCAGTTGAGAGCCGGAGAATTTGTCCACACGAGGAAGATGCTGTTGTTGCGGTAACTTAATTTTGAAAAGAAAAGTCGTAGTGACTTAAAATCTTTAAGTCCCTTTTCTAAGACACTACGTTTTTCCCAAGACCATGCTTGGGAAAAAAGCTAAAGGAAATAATGAATATCGAAAAAGGAATTTCGAATGATGAAGTTGAACTGCTTATTGCTTTAACTTCGAAATTCATTATTTCTTGTTCATTATTCGTTATTCAATTATCGTTAACATGTTAGCGCTAACAAGAATCTAAGAGCCTACGTTTTTCCCAAGACCATGCTTGGGAAAAAAGCTGAAGGAAATAATGAATATCGAAAAAGGAATTTCGAATGATGAAGTTGAACT
>MNVA01000213.1 GCA_001871325.1 Ignavibacteria bacterium CG1_02_37_35 | reverse complement strand
TCCTTTAGCTTTTTTCCCAGGCAGCGTCATGGGAAAAACGTAGTACCTTATCAGTAAAGTTCGCGTAATATTGGGCAGAATAGTAACATGGTAAATAAAGCGATAGAATGACTGAATGAAAATGAATGGATGGATGTTTTTCATTCTACCATACAGCCATTCAATCATTCTAATGTGATAAATTGGTTCTGGCTTGTCCAGGTTAGGCAAACACGATTTATGCTAAGTACAGCAAGCCACAAGTTGAAAGTTGAAAGTTGAAAGTTGAAAGTTGAAAGTTGAAAGTTGAAAGTTGAAAGTTGAAAGTTGAATGGAAAAACAATAAAAAATATCTTGACACGAAAAATAAAAAAGTTAAACACAGTGCTATAAGAAGAACTTAATACTTCAGTAACAAAAGGAAAACAAATGAAAAATATAGTAATTGGTATGCTCGGTTTGGCGATTATCGTTGCCATGATTGGTTGTTCCTCCGAAGCAGACCCCAAAATCCGCATCAAGAATGAGCAGTCGGACAAAGCCAATGTTCAAATACAGACAACCGGAGGCAACACGATTAACATTAACGATGTTGAGGCAGGTCAGGTAACTGCTTATCAAACGGCTGCCGAAGGATATATCACCGTTGTCGCGGTTATTCAGAAAGAATCATTCTCACCCACACTTTCTTTCTATGCAACCAAAGACTCGCGTTACACTATCGTAGTTGAAGCTGGCAATATACCGGCGCTGCGGGTTGATAGAGAATAGAAGAAGTTGTAAAGGGAAGCGTGTCGGATTATTAAGGGTAATTCGACCGTAGTTAATGACCCGGCAATAAATACCGTTTCCGGTTTGATAATTTACTCATCCAAAAGAGTTAGTTCGTTTTTCATCCCTTTGCCCGATTGAACTTAGAAATGTGCAAAACTAAATTGTTTCAACTTAAAAAGAGTTTTCCGATTCTTGAAATACAGGAATTGGAAAGGAACGTTACATAACAACTTAAAAGGAGTATTAAATGAAAAAGATGAACATGGCGATATTAGCCGGATGTGTTCTTTTCGTCGTTGCGATTGCAGGCTGCGGAAGCAGCGATGTGGTGCTAAACAAAGAGGCATCCACCTCAGCAATTCGTGCTGCTGAAGAAGTAGGCGCGTCCGGCATTTCCAGTGCATCACTCTATTTGCAGTTGGCAAAAGAGGAATTGGAGAATGCACAGGGGCTTGCAGAAAAAGGTGAAAAGGAAGAAGCCGAATCAATGCTCTTGCGCGCTCAAGCTGATGGAGAACTTGCAGTTGCTCTCTCCCGAAGCGATACTGACAAGAAGGATGCCGCGAAAGCTATAGAGCGCGTACAACTTCTCCGAAAAGAAAACCAATTATCTAAAGAAAGGAAGTAGTTTATGAAATCCATAATATATCTTATCACAATAACATTTGCAGGCTTGTTAGTTGGTTGTGGTGCAAGTATCCCTCCAACAGAACTTGTTAATGCACGGCAGGCTTACCAGCATGCGAGCTCAGGACAAGCGGCAAAATTAGTTCCTGCAGAGTTACATAAAGCAGAAGCGGCACTTGCTATCGCCGAGAAATCTTTCCAGGATGAGCCTAAATCGTTTCATACCCGTGACCTCGCCTACATTGCGGATCGCAAAGCCAAGATGGCAGAAGCACTTGCTATTACAGCCGCCGAAAACGCCACCAAGGCAAAAGCTAATACTGATTACCAGGCTACCCAGACCGAGATCGTGAAGAGCGCCAAAGAAGACTTGGCTGCTTCGGAACGCGAAGCCGCACTTAAAACACAACAACTTGCCGCTGCTGAGAAACGAACAGCGGATGCTCAAGCTGCTCTTGCCAAACTCGCGGCGGTTAAAGAGGAAGCCCGCGGACTTGTAATTACCCTTTCGGGCAGTGTCCTCTTTGCTTCAGGCAAATCGGCACTCTTACCGGCTGCACAGGAACGGTTAAACAGTGTTGCAGATGCACTTCTCGCGAATAAGGAGAGAAAATTAGTAGTTGAAGGTCACACAGACGCGCAAGGTTCGAACAGTTCTAATCAAGTGCTGTCGCAGAAGCGTGCGGAAGTCGTACGTTCGTACTTAATTTCACGCGGTTATTCGAGTGAACTTATTCAAGCCCAGGGAATCGGTGAAGATAGACCGGTTGCAGATAATACCAGCGCCGAAGGTAGAGCTAACAATCGCAGAGTAGAGATCGTGGTGGATCGTTCGGCAAAATAGTGAACAAGTAATTGCAAATGGTTTAAGAAAATAGACCCGGAAATTAGCCGGGTCTTTTAAACCTTTTCTTGCTGCAAAATTCTTTTTCGCTTTTCTTGAAAATCTATTAGTCATGCACAAGTTTGAAATTCGTCAGACAGCATTTTTTTACGAATAGTTTTTTTCATGAATCTTATGTTCAGACGATCTCCTAATTGAGGAAGACCGCTTTATAAACAAACACCATTATGGTTTTTAAATGATCAAATAATTTCTTATCAACTTTAAAAAAGGAACAACAATGAAAGCACAAATAACTCTTGGAATTATCGTTATGATGTTCGGTCTTGCCATACCGGCAAATGCGGGCGGAAAAGGCGAAATTCAAAAATACTTCAACGATGCAGCGAACAAAGTGAAAGCCACAGAGAATGCAACAGAGAAGCGGACAATTCTCGACGAATCTTTGAAAGGCATGGCAAAAGTCTTAAACATGGTTCAAAGTTCGCCATTCATTTCAAATGAAGACGGCACAGCCATAGCTCGTATCAAAGCTTCGCTTCAAGAAAAGCAAAATGAACTTACAGGAAATAATGGCTATCAACGCGTACCGGATACCCAGCTCAATAATTTCTCTAATTACGTCGTACAGAGTATGGAGCAAGCCGAGTCAATAAACATAAGCCTGGTAGCGTTACTCTTAATTATTATTTTGGTCGTCCTCTTAGTATAATAGTTTTTCTGAGAGTGAACATTTATCTGACTTGCCGATTGGTGAAGGAATTTTTATGCTCGAGTATCGTTATGTGTGTTTGTTGCGGTATACTCTTGGGATCGCTTTCTTCGTGCAGCGCCAACCTTCCCATTCAGGGGGAAGTTTTATACTCGGAAGATAGTGCCTCTAAAGTACAGTACTCAATCGTATGTGTAATTCATGGAGATGGTGATTACATTTACCACGATGCAAGTGGAAATGAATTCAAAGCAGATGAGGAAGCTGCGGCAAGTGCGAAAAAAGTTGCCCGGCAAAATCCCAACGCAGAAGTGTTTATTTTTCACCAGAGACCGAGGCAGCACTTCTTACTTTTTTTTCCTCTTCGTGACGGAGAATTTTTTTATTACCGCAACGGACAGCTCATCACTAATGAATTGTACTGGCGCGATAATAAACAATCACATTTCACCAATGAAGTTGAATTCTATCGCCGCTTCCATGTTGGTAATAAGTTTGATATGGTGAGCATGTTCCTTTACTATGGTCACGAAATTCCCGAGTTCGGCGGTGTGGGCTACGATATGTCTTATCCGGATAGGGCATTCACTGTAGATGATCTCGTAAGCGGGCTGAAAGGTTTCACAACTGTTTCCGCGAAGTATGATCTCATGATACTTTCCACTTGCTTTGGAGGTACACCTTATACTATTGGTGCGCTTGGATCGTTTGCAAGAACTATTATCGCATCTCCCGACAATCTTCATTTGTCTTATCTCGATATGAATTCCCTTGAGCAGTTAAATCTCAATTTGCGGGATGGAGATGTGCCTTCTTTTGCAAAAAGATTCGCCCGCAAAACATTCGACCGGTTGACAAAAGATATCCAAACGGAAGTTAGCGTTGCCGTGTATGATATGGCTCTTGTGCAGGAATTCTTACACGCTGTACAAACGGTTTATTCAAATACATTGAACACATTGAAAGGAGAGGAACAATTCTCCTTGACAACGATCGAGCACTGCGATTGCGCCGACTTGACCTCGTATCAGCTGCCAACGATTAATGCAGGAGTAGAGGTATTTTACCGCCCGGCGCACTTTGGGCGGTCAAAGATCAAACAAAATCACTCAGGCTGGGAATGTTGGAGGAACACAGTACCATAGCGCGTTGAACCGTACATAAAATGGTTGATCTCTAACGGCACATGTAAAATGAATCTTCAAATGGATAGCACCAACCCGGTAAGTGATGCAACATTTTGGAAAATCGCTGTTGAGACCATGATAGCGATCATTGCATATCAAAGTGAATGTAATTCGTTTTTAACTTCATCAATCGAAATTTCCTGCTCACTATTTATTCTTCATTTTCTACTTTTACCTGTCATTCTACCGACAATAAGGCGGGCAGGAAGTTTTCCCCCATGCAGCGTTTTGGAAAAATTGTTGGTGAGTAACGTTTCCTTTCCGGCTTTTAATTTACCAAGAAGACGATCACACATCCCCAGACCACAACTGCCGTGGTAATCCTTGCATAGAGCGGAAATTTTACTTTGAAGAGATGCCAATTCCTGGCGACAAACATCATCGCAATAATAAAGATGAGCGTTATGGCAACAGCTTCAATTAAGCTTAACGATTGACCTACAACATTCTGCAAACTCCAGTCGTTAAAAACTTTTCTAAAAATAATTTGTAAGTGCAGCCAGTAAACGAGGAGCGACTCGCGGCTGACATCTAAAATATAATTCTCTTTCAAACCAATGCTGATTTCGTAAAACCAGCAGGCGGAAAAAATCAGAAAAACATATCCAAGCCGTAAAAGAAAAAAAAGATAATTCGGCGCCGGCATTTTCACTTGAAGAAAAAATCCTTCTATCATTGAAAGATGTCCAACAAACATAAGCGCTAAACCGGTAAGAGATAAATTCTTAAAAAATATTTTAGTTGTCCCCATTTCCTGCGCTTTTATAAAAGAAGAACTGGTGACGGCTCCCAAAAACATAAACCCAAGCCAGGGCAAAAGAGGGAAGAAGGAACCGTCTCGTTTGGTTAGAAAGTTTGAGAGAAATGTCGGAAGCGATTGAGCCGCATCGGTATTCCAAAAGTATGGAGCGATCCAAACAGAAAAAGCTCCAAGGGAAAAAATTAGCCAGATGAAGAGGCGATCCTTATTTATAAGTAAGCGTAGAATAAAAAGAACCAACAAACCGAATGCTATACACTGTAACACATCAACATTTAAAAAACTGTTAATTTCTGACGGCGTGGCTTCATGCAGCATTTTTTGAAGAGACAAAAAAGGAAGATGCAGGCTATAACCGACTAAAAATATTAACCCGATTCTTCCGATCTGCCGCCAAAATGTAAATTTGAATTTCCTGAAGTCTGCAAGTTTCTTTTTCCCCGCTAACACAAACGCAAAACCAGAGATGAATAAAAAAGAAGGAGCAACCAATCCGTTCATAAAATTTAAATAAGGAAACCACCACTCAGTTTTCATCTGCGGAAGAAGCATCGCATTAAAAACATGAACTTCGATCATTAACAGCAATACTAATCCGCGGTGCAGATCAACAAACAACAGTCTCTGATTTTTTCCCATAACTTTTATAATTGGGTTATTAATGAATTGTATGTAATTTTAGTAGTGAAAATACTATTTCCTAAAAACGAAACAAAAGAAATTTATTGAAAAAAATTGTAATTACCGGCGCAACCGGATTGATCGGTAGAGAACTTTGTAAATCTTTATTTACACGCGGAGATGAACTGACGATCTTTTCGACAAGTGTCGAAAAAGCAAAAGCGGTTCTCCCATTTGCTAAAGAAGTTGTAGAATGGAAGAATTACGATAAGGATTATTCAGTTCACTTAGAAGGAAAAGATGCGGTCATTCACCTTGCCGGGGCAAGTGTTGCGGGCAAACGCTGGAACCAAAGTTATAAAAAAGAAATCTACGACAGCCGCATCAATACAACGCGAAATCTTGTTTCTTCGATTGAGAAGTGTGAACAAAAGCCGGAAGTTTTTATTTCGGCTTCTGCAATCGGATTCTATGGTGAAAGAGAAGATTCGATTTTGTCTGAAACGAGTTCAGCCGGAAATGATTTCCTTTCTCACGTTTGTATTGATTGGGAAAATGCTTCCGAACAATTAGAAATGCTAAATGTGCGAAGAGCAATTGTACGAACCGGAATTGTGTTAAGCACCGATGACGGAGCGTTGAAGAAAATGCTGCTTCCATTTCAATTATACGTCGGTGGACCGTTGGGAAACGGGAAGCAGTGGTTTAGCTGGATTCATCTTGCCGATATTATTTCTCTCTATCTTTTTCTGCTTGATAATAAAAATCTAAAAGGAATTTTTAACGCAGTCTCTCCTCAACCGGTACAGATGAAAACTTTTGCGAAGATACTTGGAAAAGTTTTGCGCAAACCATCACTCTTTCCAGTACCAAAATTTATTTTGAAATTGGTGATGGGAGAAAGCGCCTCCGCAATTTTAGCGAGTCAAAAAGTTAAACCGGGAGCGTTGCTGGAAGCAGGATTTAAATTCAACTACGAAGATCTTGAGTTGGCATTGATTGATCTTTTGAAGAAATAAAGTGTAACACAGAATAGTATTCTGTGTTACAGGCTTAATCTTTATTTTTCAAGAGCAAGGACTTTTTCAAGTCTTCTTTTATGCCGGTCTTCGTTTGAGAATTTTGCGTTTGCAAAAGCGTGCACAATTTCTTTTGCAGTTTCAATTCCGATGATCCTTCCGCCGAGACAGAGAACATTCATGTCATCATGCTCAACGCCTTGATGCGCTGAGTAAACATCGTGGCAAACGCATGCGCGAACACTCTTAACTTTGTTGGCGGCGATGCATGCGCCAACTCCGCTGCCGCAAACGATGATTCCTTTTTCTGCTTCGTTTGCAGTAATCCTTTTTGCAACGGCGATCGCGAAGTCCGGGTAATCGTCTTTCGCATCGTAAACAAGATTACCCGCGTCAATAATTTCAAAATTGTTGGCGAGGAGATATTCTTTAATTTTTTCTTTTGTTTCAAATCCGCCGTGGTCGGCGCCGAGGATAATTTTCATTTTATTTTCTTTCTGATATTAATTTTCAAGTTATGTACACAAAATTCTTACTCAGACTGCTAAATAAGTATAAAATCGTTGCGCAGACTGAAGTCCGCGTTACAGAATATAAATCCAAACTTGGTATTTGCTAACATGAGTTATTTATTAATTAGCAAATTGCCACATTATACCGAAACGGATTCCCCGCCACGGCATTGGGTAGTATGGAGTAATGTAATAAGTATTCCCCAAAAGATTTTCCCAAGAAAAATAAATCATTGCTGATCTTTGTATTTCACCGGAGAGATAAAAATCGAGAGTAAACCATGCAGGAACTAAAGGCATTACCGTAGAATAAGTGATGTCTTTTCTGTAAAAATTGTATTGAGCGAATGTCTGCTTGCTAGAATATTTTGCCTCAAATCCAGTTCGCAAAAGCAAACTAGTATTGAAGAGTGTATCACGGTATTCAATTTTCCAGTTCATAGTTAGGCTGGGAAGCAATTGGTACTCAAAAGGTCCAATTTTATCTTTAACGATAGAAGTATTTGTTAACGCATGAATTTTCCAGTATGTATAATTAAATGTTATTCCAGAACCATACTTTTCTGAATTCTCAAAACTTGTACGATAAAAAAGATTTAGCATAGTAAATGTCTTTGCAGATGTGTGTTTATACCCAAGCTCAGTGGTAATCTTTCTCGGCGTGCGCAACCCTGAAGGGACCACCCAACCTGGATTTGCAGTTAATTCTTTATAATAATATGAAACACCAGTATAGAAAGAAGAATTACTCGATATTATAAAACTCAAATCAATTCCGACTCCTGAATAATAAGATTTGTCTTTGAAAATTATTTTTCCAAATATTGATGGTTTTAGTTGTTTGTCGAAAAGTTCGCAAGAGAGAATTCCATCGATCGATAGAACATTTACATTTGTTTTGTAAGGATTAAACTGAGCGAAATGATCCACATATTCATAATAATCTACATTCTCATAATTCCCTTTTAACGCTAAATTAAAAATGCTAAAGTTCGTCTGGTGACTCACAATCCCACCAAGTGTCTTTGTTTTTCTGTCGGAAAGACGAGTTAAAAGATTGTACTGTCTTCCAAATTCATTCTGCCGGTATTCATCTAAATTAAAACGATAGTAAAACGAAAGCTCGGAAGTACTTTCTTCATACAAATGCGCAAGCATCCGCAATGAAAAATTGTGCTGTTTTACTTTCTGGTAACTTTCGCGGTCGACTACGGGAGAAGTCCGCTCGTTATACAAATAGAGCCAGGGTTCTGTAGTTAGCGTTGCAAGAGTATCGTAATTTATTCCGCCGTTCAATCCGATATCTGATTTCACAAAATTGTAGTTCAAGAAAAAGTTGAGCGAATTTGAGTACAAATATTTCAGCTTTACCTTTGCCTGCCACAAACTGTAATCGGAATTAACAAATCCCGCATCCATTTTCCGGTTGGAAACATCAAAAGAGAAAATATATTTTTTTGAAAAAAGGGAATTGAACTGCGCGTCAACATAACCTTCTCCCATCGGAGATTCGATATATTTTATGCGTGTGTAAGGCGGCATGGCAACAAAGTCTTTTGTAATAAAATTTACCGAAGCCAGATTGTTAAAAACTCCGTGTAAAAATCCGCGGGGAGAAGGAACCACTTCAATCGAATCAACATCTTCGGTTTGGTACAAGTTTAGATCGTAAACATTCCGTATTCTGTCGTTCAGCAGAATCCCATTTTCAAAATAACTGACGTTTCCGAATCCCGCCCCGTAAAAATTCATTTCTTCCGGAAGTCCGCTAAAACCGAGACTTCTTTTATAACTTACCGGAATCAGCGAGAAAAGATCGCCCGCATAACGGAGATTCATTCTTCTAATTTCTTCTTGCGGAATGATCGCGCTGAAAGGATATTCCGCAGAAAAAGTAATGGGAACAACCGTGTCACGAACCGCTTCAGCATTGAGCGAATCGGCTGCCGACGAATCAGCGATTCCTAAATGAGTAGTTCTTAACGAATCGAAAACAGTAACAGAATCGGAGGTAGACCCGCCATGAATGGAAAGCGAATCACCCATCGAAAAAGTTTGTGTTGCAAGAAAGAAAAATAGTAAGCCGAAGAATTTCATTATCTTTTTAATTGATTGATTATCTATTGGCAAATTAATAATTAAATTTGTAGTGAAAAAATTAAACAATAAAGGCGCACTGTGAAGCTTTCACTATTATTGCCGGGGATGGATGATCAATTCCTTTGGTTTAACAATTTATATGACGTTACGGGAAAGACCGTTTTGGTGGTTGGAGAAAGCTCCGACGAACTGGCAAAGTTTATCGAAGAGAATTTCCAGGCGAAAGTTTATTTCATTGTGCATGATGAAGATGCCTTATTCCGCACCCGTTTGAAGCTTGGCGCGAATAAAAATATTTCCGTCCGGCTGATGGATTTTGCCAATACCGA
>MNVA01000212.1 GCA_001871325.1 Ignavibacteria bacterium CG1_02_37_35 | reverse complement strand
TGCCGGTTGTGCGCCGGCATTTTTTATCAGAATTTCAAATATTCTTCCCAAATTTTAAATAGCTGATAGGTAGCAACGATATCTTTCCCACAGTAAATTGCAATATCTTTAATTCTTCCCGCTTGATAAAGATTTTGCACTTCCATCCCGGATACCTCGTGAGATTTGGGAGTCTGTACATCAAAAGCATGGCAATAAAAATCGAGATTAAACTTACGCGTAGCGCTGTAAAAAGTGAATTGTTCAAGGAGGTCAACATGAGTTTTTGTGTCGAAGCGGTATCCCATAAAATTTTTGGATGGTTTTACTTTTAACTTTGCCGAACGCATCATCAAAAAAGGAATGTCAAAATTTCTTCCGTTAAAAGTAATTACTTGATCCGCTTTTTCCATTACGTGCCAAAATTTTTCGAGCATTATTTTTTCGGGAAACCCTTTATAGACAATTTTCCCATCTTCCGAATGCCATTCTTCTTCCGCTTCATTTTCGTAATAGACAAAAGATTTTTCATTCTGAACATCGAACATCCCGATAGCTACTGCTTTAGCTGTGTATGGATAAAGACTTAAAAATCTTTCGGCGTCATCTGTTTTTTGTTTGCGGATTGCTTCATCCGTTTCTTTCAACGCTTCTCGAAGCAAGTATTCCTGCTGACTTTCGGATAAGTCTGTCAACTTGCACCCGCTTGTTTCAATATCAAAAACGATTTGTCTTGTTGATTTTTTTGACATAAGTTCCTCCTGATATTATTTGTTTCCTTCTCGTAGGATTTTCACATCCGGTTCGTAATTTTTTACAACCTCAATCATATTTTGCTTAATGTTGATCGGTTTTTTCGTTTTAGCATCCACATGAACAAAAACTCCGGCGCCGTCGGCAATTATCTCGCCGGTTCTATCTTTAACAATTATATGTTCAAAGCCGTAAGAAGAATTTTTAATAAATGAGATGCGGCTGTAAATAATTAGTTTTTCATCATAAAAAGCGTGAGCCTTATAATTGATTTCATTCCTCACCATAAAATAGACATCTTCGTCGGTAAAAATTCCGGCTTCAGGAAGCAAACCCAAATCTTTTATGTACTGCAAACGGGCATATTCAAAATAGTTTAGATAGACTGCATTATTGCAGACGCCAAGCATATCAACTTCATGAAAGCGCACGGTAACGGAAGTGCGGTGTTTATAATCTTTAATCTCCATTTGTTACTCAAAAACCTCTTCAATAATTTGTTTTGCCTTTTCTATTTCTTCAAAACTAATATCAAGATGAGTTACCGCTCGCAAAGCGGTTGCTGTTCCAACCGAAAGAAGCAAACCTTTTTCTTTGCATTTTGCTTGGGCTGCTTCAACACTTATTGTAAGCGGTTCGAAAATAATAATATTTGTTTGAACTGCTTTCATGTTCACTTTTAGTTTGGGATTTGCTGAAATACTTTTTGCAAGTATCTGCGCTTTTTCGTGATCTTCTTTTAACCTGTCTCGATTATTTTTAAGAGCGAATAAACCGGCGGCGGCGAGAAATCCGGCTTGACGCATTCCCCCACCCCAAGCTTTTCTTACACGAAATGCTTTATTGATAAACTCTTTTGACCCGGCGATGAGAGAACCAACCGGGGCGCCTAATCCTTTTGATAAACAGCATGAAACAGTGTCGAAGTGCGATGCATATTCTGCAACGGAAATTCCGGTTGCGGCGGAAGCATTCCAAATTCTTGCACCGTCAAGATGAAAATAGAGATTGTGTTTCTTGGCTACTGATTTAAGCGCAATAATATTTTCGAGAGGATGAATTGCGCCGCTTGCACGGTTGTGGGTATTTTCAATTTCAATAACCTTTGTACGGGGCATATAATATGCGCCTACGGGACGAATTGCTTCTTCTGCTTGTTTCGGAGTAAATACGCCAAGTTCTCCTTCAACCGGATAAATTTGTATTCCGCTTAATGCAGAGGGCGACCCTGATTCATAATTAAAAATGTGTGCACTCTTTTCGCAGATAACTTCATCGCCGGGATTCGTTAGCACATTTAAACATAGTTGATTTCCCATCACTCCTGATGAAACAAACAAAGCGGCTTCTTTACCGAGCAGTTCTGCTGCGAATTGTTCGAGTTCGTTTACGGTAGGGTCTTCTTTAAAAACATCGTCACCAACTTCAGCTTCATACATTACTTTGCGCATTTCTGCGGAGGGTTTGGTTACGGTATCGCTGCGGAGATCAATTAATTTGTTCATTATTTAAATTCCACTTTATGGTAAACTTCTTTCAGTTCAATTTCACATTCAATTGAAGTGAACTGTGCTCTCGAATCTACTCCGTTCACCTCCGAATAAAGCCATTTGCCGTCCTGTTGTTTTAAAAATTGTTCGACTTTCGGTTTCTCTTGGCTAACAAGCACATACTCTTGCAGTGATTCCAAAGTACGGTAATGTTCAAACTTTTTCCCGCGATCATAACTTTCGGTTGACTCGGAAAGGATTTCAATAACTAACTTCGGATTTAAAAGTATGTCGGATTCATCATCTTCAAATTTTTCATCACCACAAACAACCGAAATGTCGGGATAAGCATAAAGTCCTGAAGAGCTTATTTTAACTTTCATATCGCTTCCATAAACCAGGCAACTTTTGTTTTTGAGATGCACCCCAATATTGATGATCAAGTTCGATGATATTTTATTGTGAGTTTTTCCGGCTCCTGCCAACGCAAACATTTCACCGTTAAAATATTCGCTCTTAAATTCAGCTTTTCTTTCTATCTCCAAATATTCTTTCGGAGTAATAAATGCTTTCTTTTTCGGTATCATAAAAACCTCTTTTCATTTTACTTGCAGTAAAAATAACAACATTAAAAAAGAGAAACAACATTACTTTTGCCATCCTTAAATTTCCCTTTCAACTTGAACAAAATAAATATTCCGAAAATCCATAAAGATATTAGACTGCTTGTAACCGGAACTATAAAGGGATGAAGCGTGTAAAAAGTTTTTTCGTTATTCAAACTTACGTTGCCAACTAAAACATCTTTGGTGTACATTTTTGTCTCGGCAACAGTAATGCCAAGTGGATTGATAATACAGCTTATTCCGCCGTTAGCAGCGCGGACAACACTTCTTCTATTTTCCACAGCACGCAAAACGGAAATTTCTTTATGTTGATATGGTCCGCTTGTATTACCGTACCAGCTATCGTTTGTAACCACCGCGATCATCTCGGAACCGCGTTGAGCAAAGGCGGCTATCAGTTCGGGAAATATTGATTCGTAGCACACTACTGCATTGATGATGGTTGATGGTTGATGGTTGATGGTTGGTTGTGCATTTCCTAATTCGTAATTCCTAATTCCTAATTTAAAATTGGTGGTGTCTTTTCCGATATTCCAGCCGCCAATGCCAACACCCCATTTTATCAAATCACCAAGGAAAGGAAGCTGATCTGCAAAGGGGGTATGTTCTCCAAACGGAACAAGTTTCATTTTGCCATAGGTTTGTATCCGCATGCTGTCTGGATTGAATAGAAGAATTGCATTATAGTTTGTGTAATAAAATTTTCCGGCTTCACTGAACTTTGCATCTGATGGGACTTTTTCATTATTGAAATAAGAAATAAAATTCGGCATTCCGGTAAGCACCGGGACCTTTGTTGTTCCGACAAAATTTCTGATTGAATCCAAGACGTCATAATATTGCCCGTTAAGCAGGTAGACCGGCAAAGCGGTTTCCGGCCAAATCACAACTTTGGCATTTTTCGTAACAGCGTTACGCGATAAAGTAAGATATTCTCCGATCAATTCATTTAGGTTTCCGCCGGACCATTTTTCGTATGGATCTAAATTTGGTTGAACTAAGCCCACTCTGATTTTCTTTACACTCTCCTTAAACGAATTGACTTTAATTACTCCGTAAATAATTGGAAGAATAAACAAAAGCAAAGCAATGACAAATGGAAGTTTATAATTGCTTTTCTTTAGATAATGGCGATAGCTGATAAATAAGAAAAGATTGATGAAAAGAATAATTAGCGAAAGTCCGTATACTCCAACAACATCGGCAGGTTGAATAAAATATAAAAACTTTGATGGTGAATTTCCCAAAGTAAGCCAGGGAAATTGGAAATCAGTGAGTGAATAACAGTATTCATAGCACACCCAAAAGAAAGGCAAGAGAAGCATTGCAACCTTTCTTGAAAAGGATTTTAACGCGAAATAGTAAAGCGTTGAACCAATGAGAAAAAGAAGCGGATTAAAAAAAAGAAGAACAAAACCTGAGATCATTAAATAATAATCTTTCCCAATAGTAAAACCGCCGACCCAATAAACCGTGAGTAACGAAAAGACAAACGCCATGAAATAAGTTGCGCGGTTAATCTCTGCCAGCGTTTCTCTTTTTTCAAGTACGATAAAATAGGGAATCAATCCCACAAAAATTAAATAATAAAACGAGATCGGGGGAAAAGCCATAGCAAGAAGTATTCCGCTTAACAATAGGAGGAGAATATCATTTTTTTCCTTTTTCGATTTTTCTGCTGTTACTATTTTTTTTTGAAGCAGTCCCACATTAACCTTTTCGTTTTATTAAATATTTTACCACAAGAAATGTTATTACTAAAACAGTAACAATCAACATTCCGTAAGTGTATGTTGATAAAAATTGATCTATGACATGCAAATTATACCCGAAAAGAATTCCAAGCCCTAACAAAATTGCATTCCAGATTATTCCTCCAAGCGTAGAGAGAAGAATTGTCCGCTGTAAATTCAACTCTGAAAGACCTGCAAAAAAAGAAATAACAGCGCGAATTCCCGAAAAAAAACGATTAAATAAAATGAGTGCAAACCCATACTTCACAAACCACTCTTCTGCTTTAATAACCGCTTCGGGAGAAATAAATTTTAATTTCCCCGTATGGACCAATTTTCTATCGGTTTGCAGCCCGAAATAATAGATGATCATAAACCCAATTTCGCCTCCCAATGTCGAAAGGATAAGTGCTGCAAAAAAATTGACCGTCCCGCTAACAATCAACGAACCAACGACTACAATCAGCACATCACTTGGTGAAGGCGGAAAAAGGTTTTCGATAAATGGAATAAGAATTATTAAACTATAGATCAATAGTGGGTCGTACGATGAAAGTGAGGAAAAGAGATGTTCAAACATTTAGGAATTTCTTTTAGCAAGTAAAACGGAAGCAAACGCTGCGGCGCCTTCTTCTCTTCCCGTAAAACCTAATTTTTCAGTAGTCGTCGCTTTTATGGAAACCTGATTGATCTCAATAGTAAGAATGTTTGCGATTACTGAAGTCATCTTTTCAACAAACGGCAGGATTTTTGGTTTCTCGAGTAACAGAGTTGCATCAAGATTGGACACTTCATATTCATGTTGATTGATCAACACATTTACGTTGCGAAGTAAGAGCTTAGAATCAATATCTTTAAATCTTGGGTCATCATTCGGAAAATGTTTTCCGATGTCTCCCAGTGCAAGAGCGCCAAGCATCGCATCACAAATTGCATGAAGGAGGACATCTGCGTCCGAATGTCCGAGTAAACCTTTATGGAAAGGTATTTCAACTCCTCCGAGAAAAAGTTTTCGTCCTTCAATAAATTGATGAACGTCAAAACCGTTTCCTATTCTAAGTTGTTGTTTCACTATCTAATCTCAAATGATGAAAATTCTGCGTTATAAGTGGTCCACATGATTGAAAAAGATTTTACGTATGCATGAGACGGACCAAGTTTCATTTGCTCAAAAAGCTCCATAATTTTTATTTTTTCTCCCTCAACAACAGCAAGCACTTCGCCGGAATAAAGATTTTTTGCGTATCCATTAACATTTAACTTCATTGCCGTACGCAAAACAAAATAACGGAAGCCGACACCCTGGACGAGTCCGCCAACGATAATTTCTGCGCGTGATAGATCACTTTTTATTTTTTCGGCCATAACTCTGAAGTTAGTATTCCAATAAAGATAAATGCAGCGCCTGCTATTCCAAAGTTAGATAATTTTTCATTTATGAAGAAATATGCCGTTAGCGCGGCAAAAATCGGTTCCATGGAAAAAATTATACTCGCTCTGGTTGGAGTTACTGCCTGCTGAAATTTTGTTTGCATGCTTGTTGTCAAAATTGTTGCAAACAACGTCGTGTAAAGAATTGCTATTACAACTTCATTGTTCATTTCTATCTTTATTGGTTCAATTTTCAAAAGTGAAAAGACAATGACAGATAGAATACTTAGTAATCCGGTAACCGATATTTGTGCAACTAGGGTATTTACTTCTTACCACTT
>MNVA01000025.1 GCA_001871325.1 Ignavibacteria bacterium CG1_02_37_35 | reverse complement strand
GAAGTAGTTTCACCTGCATCGGAAGCGGAACATCGCCAATCTCATCAAGAAAAATTGTTCCCTTGTCCGCTAATTCGAATCGTCCCTTTTTCATTTTATCCGCGCCGGTAAAGGCGCCTCGCTCATGACCGAAGATTTCACTTTCCATCAAGTTTTCCGAAAGAGCCGGAATGTTTACCGCTATAAACGGATTGTTTTTTCTCGGACTTATAAAATGTATCGCTTTGGCAAGCACTTCTTTTCCCGTCCCATTTTCACCGGTAATTAAAACGGTCGCTTTGCTTTCGGCAACCCGCGCAGCAAGATTTACCGCTTCTTCCATACGGGGTGATTGTGAAATGATAGAAGATATTTTGAATCTTTCTTCAAGCTGCTGTTTCAAATATTGATTCTCAGATTTCAAATTTTTATGCTCGATAATTCTTTCGAGGAGAATATCGAGTTCATCGAGATCAATCGGTTTTGCGAGATAATCATAAGCTCCAAGTCTCATCGCCTTTACGGCATTTTCAATTGTTCCGAAGGCAGTAACCATAACGAAACTGATTTCAGGATTAATCGATTTTACAGCTTCGAGCACTTCTATTCCGGTTTTATCGGGCATTTTGAAATCGGAAATAATGATGTCAATAGGATAATTTTTAACACTTTGAATTCCTTCTGTGCCGGAACTCGCTGTGTAAACGGTGTATCCTTTTTTCTTTAGGTAGCCGGAAAGAATTTCCCTTTGCCCCTGTTCGTCGTCAACAATTAGTAAGTTATAATTTTTCATTGTTTGGAATATTTAAGGTGAATGTGGTTCCATGATTTAGTTTGCTTGTAACATGAATTGTGCCGTGATGTTGATCTATAATTTTTTGTGCGATACTCAATCCTAAACCGTTTCCTTCTTTTTTTGTTGTAAAGTAAAGATTGAAAATTTTCGAGAGATTCTCTTCAGAAATTCCTTTGCCGTCATCACTGATTATAATAAGAATATTTGAATCTTTTTTATAGTAATTTAATTTCACTGAACCGTTTTCCGGTGTAGCGTCAAATGCATTTTGAAGGAGATTCAGCAGAGTCTGTTTCATCAATTCAGGATCAACCTTCATTTCGAATTCTGTCGCAGCGGTAACATCAAAATGAATTGAACGCTGTTTCGCCTGTTCGCTGAAGAGGAGGGAGAGTTCATTAAAAAATTCACCGGAGTTTATTTTCTGTATTTGCAGTTCAATCGGTTTGGCGTAGTTCAAAAATTGAGTGATGATTTTATTTATTCTCTCAACTTCGGTTTTAAGTACTTTTGTAATATCATGATATTCTGCACTTCCCTCAGTTGGAGTGAATTCTCTGCCCAAACGTTGTGCTATCATGCCGATAGCGTTGATCGGATTACGGATTTCGTGCGCAACGCCGGAAGCTAATTCTCCCATAGCCGAAAGCTTTTCATTCCGCTTTTTTTGTTCTTCCAGCAATCTTGCTTCGGTTAAATCCTTAATTACCAAAGTTGTGCTTCCGCCTTGATCATCGCTTTGTGATGCTGTAACCGACAAATATTTTGTTTTATCGCTTTGTAATAACTCCGTGGAAAACTCAATTACGTTTGCAGCCCCTTGGAATATCAATTTTTCCAACTCTTCAAATAATTCTTTCGCAAAAAATTTAAGATGCCGATTAAGAACTTCTTCGGAAGAAGTATGAAAAAGTTTTTCCGCTTGTTTGTTGAAAAGAGAAACGATAAAATCTTTATCAACCACGATTACGGCTTCACCCATATTGCCAAGCACAGTTCCGGTGAATGTTTTGAACTTAGACAATTCTGTTGAAACGGATTTGAGGTTTTGCATAGTAAACACAATACTTAAAACGATAATAGAAATAGCTGCTAAAAGGAAAAAAAGGATCACTACTCTTCTTACCATTCTCGTTTCTAAGTTTCTAATCTCGTCCATTGCTAACCCGATCCTGAATATACCGATATTTTCTCCTTCGTAACTGAGCTGTTGAATTACTTCATAAACCTTGTTTCCTTTAAAGGTGAATTCTCGCGTGAACGGTTTATCAATGGTTAGCGCTTGTTGAAGAAGTTCATCTTCAATTACCGAATTAATTTTGGTGACTCCCTTGCTCGCGGCTACAATGCCAACAGAATCTTGTAATACGATGTAAACAATTCCAGGATTAGAGGCGATGTCCTGTACAATTTTTCCTATGCCGATATTTTTTCTAAACTCCAGCAAAGAAGCGGCATCAAGATTTATAATGATGGCTCCTTTTTTATTTGCTCTTGCAAGGGCAACGGCAAACCGTTGTTCTCCGGCAATCCGGGATTCTCTCAATCCAACCACTACTTGATCTGTTTTACCGGAGAGAAGTTCATTTATTTCCTTCGGTCGCCTGGAGCTGCTTTCTCCTTTGCGAAAGTAACCGGGAGTAGGAACTCCATTTGATAAAACACGTATTCCTTCTGCGTTTAAGATATTGATTCTAAAAAGGGAATTCATTTTAGCGTAGGCGGCTAAATCTTTTTCAGTCAATCTTCCGGAACTATCGAGGTGGCGGATAAATCTTGCGTTATCTAATAATCGATCGGTAAGTAAATTTTCAATTTCATCTGATGCATGCAGCGTATTGATGCTTGAAAGTCGAATGGTTTCAATAAGAGAAGCCGCTTCTCTATCAAACAACCGGTAGATTTCTTTTTTACTTTCGCTGAGTTCAAAATAGGCTGAAGCAATCATCACGATTCCCATAAAAAAAGAAATGATGATGATGACCTTCGGATGTAATCTGAATTTATTTTTCATAACCAAAATTAAAAGAAATCTATTTAATATAACTACAAATGTTTGATTCAATACCGGGGGTGGAGATTCCAACCATTTCGACCTTCGTGTCGTATCGAAGCGTCAAGAAAGTCGAACTTTATTTAAATAAGTCTCAAATCCCTCTATTCTAAAGGGTAAATTGAATATTTTCAATTGGCACACCGGTTGTATAATTAATATCGAACTAATTATTATAAACAAAACAAAAGGAGTTAGATCATGAAAACCTTAGCAAAAATTTCATCGGTCTTCGCACTAGTTCTTTTCATCACCGTTTTCTTCACATCAGAAGCCAGCGCGCAGCAATACGGCGGCGGCAAAAAAGCAAACAAAGGATTTGTTGATATGAATGGCGACGGCATCAACGATAACGCATTAGATGCTGATGGGGACGGAATCCCTAACGGTCAGGATGCAGACTTTGTTCGCCCACAAGACGGCAGCGGCAGCAAAAATATGTTCGGCAAAGGTTCAGGCAAAAAAGGTCTTGGAACCGGTAACGGAACAGGAATTTGCGACGGCACCGGACTTGGCTCCGGTAACGGATCCGGAACAGGAGTTTGTGACGGAACCGGAAGCGGTTCGAATGGTAAAGGAAGAGGAAGAAAGTAAATCCTCTGAAATTAAAAAGGTGACCTTAGGTCACCTTTTTTTTATTATATATCCACAACTTCTGCTCAATAAAGTAGCTGCTTTAATAAATCAGGATTATCGCTCATAATACCGTCAATATCAAAACTTAAACATTTTAACATATCCTGTTCCGAATTTGGAGTATAAGCATAAACTTTAATCCCGTTTGCATGAGCAATAAAACATAAATGCTTGTCAAGCAACTCAAATGAAATAAGAAGGTGTTTATATTTTTGTTTGATACATTCATCCAAATTGTCTTCAAAATCACCGGAAGCATCATCACTGCCAACAATAAGTGCGGGGTCTAAGTTTTTTAATCTTCTGATAACATCCGGATTCGCTGATGTAATAATGGTTGTAGCATAGGCATGATTCTTTTCAATAACTTTTGCAAAATTTATCAAGCCCGAGTCGGGACAAGGCTCTTTCAAATCAATAAAAAAAGTTTCAAAACTTGTCCCAAATTTTTGCATAACGGTATCGAATGATGGGATCTTATACCCGCCGGAAAGATTAATGAGATTAACGTCAGAGAAGTAGAAATCACCTATGGCACCGGTAGTGTCGGATTGTTCATCAAGAAGGTAATCATGTAATATTACCGGTTGATAATCTTTGGTAAAACTGATATCGAATTCAAGATGTTTGAAGTTTTTTTTTACCGCTGCCTGAAAACTTTCAGTAGTGTTTTCAAGTTGTAACATGTGGTATCCGCGGTGGGCAATAATATTCACTTTTGCTGCTAAGTCTTCATCTTCCCGAACACATGAATTAAAAATGAAAACGATAACCAATACCGACAGAAACCGTGTAGTCAAATGATTCACCAAAGTCATAATTTTCTCTATATTTTATTTTACGCATGGAGTAATTGATCGAAAGATAGTTTAAAAGGGATGTTTCAAAGTTGAAGAAGAAGTTATGCGAGAGTTCAGTTTCAAGCCCTACTCCTAGTTTTAAATATGATTCATCGTAATGAGTATTTTTTGTAAAGTTTTCTCTTTGATAAATTGCTCCGGCTATAATAAACGGCGTATAATTTATTTGATTGAAACGGTAACCGATGGATAAACTAAACCGATGGTAATAAACATATCCGTACTCCGGTTCCAGGGTAAAATTCCCCCAAATTTGGTAAATCGCGCTTAAGGAATAGAATTGTTCCCTCACCAGATGATTTACTTTCAGATCAAAATCGTAAGGAGATTTTTCACTCACCTTTTTTTGAGGGAAAACACCAACTGAAAGCGCAAACAGAAGAAAAATAAGATATTTCACATGTACTCTTTTCAATATTGAAGTCAACTTTCATTGTAAGAAATTATCTGTTTGAGATAAAAATTAGCGATTTGAAAGATGACGGTTGTTACGGAGATCTTTACAAAACAAATATTACGATAAACAAATTTAAAAAAAATAGAAGACAAATTATCATAAAAATGAGAGTTGGGGTTGAACCTCGCCTGAGCATTTCTCTTCAGATAAAAATAATCTACGACATTCAAGTCGTTTGAATTCGTCCAGAAGGTCGGACTTGATTTTACTTCCGCTCCAAAACGGCTTTCTCGTTTACTATTGCGGGGTAATTATGTGGCATAACAATTGGATAAAGAACTAAAAAGTTGAAAACGACAAACAATTTTCATTTAACACTATGGAAACTAAAGTAAAAAAAAAATCTTCATTTTTCAGAAAACTCATTATCGCTTTAATTACGCTTTCGAAAGCGTACAAGCTAAAGTTAATTAGTGAGGAGAAGATGGAAAAAGAATCAAAAATAATAAAATGCACCGGCTATAAAAATATTGTTTGGGCTAGGAATGAAGATTTTCCGGACGAGGGAGAGGATGATTATTTCTCCCCATCTAAGTGGTACGGAAAATAGAAATGGTCATCATAAAGCTATTATGTGGCTTCCCAAAATCTGATAACGAGCTGATCCATTTTTCCAGGACAAAAAATAATAATTGAATCTATAAGAGATAAATCCCATCCAAAGAATAAAAAGGAATACAATGAAATTACCGGCAAAAAATTATTTTGAAAAAGCATTGCGATTTGCAGTATTGTTTATCGTCCTAACAAACACTATCATTCATGCGCAAAACAAAGGGGGAACCATTTCCGGTGAAGTGCGTGACGGTGTTAGCAAGCGCCCTCTACTTTACGCGAATATTTCAATTGTTGGAACACAAATCGGAGCTGTTACGGATGATAAAGGCTATTTTGTAATTAATAACGTAAGTCCGGGAACCTATCAACTAAAAACAACTTACATAGGTTATGCTGCCTTACTAAAAGAAGATATTGGCGTAGTTCATTTACGCAACACATCTGTTTCTATCGAACTTTTTCCATCACAAATTGAACTTAATGAAGTGAGTGTTACGGGAGGATATTTTCAAAAGCCGCTCGATCAATCGCTTAGTATTCGTTCTCTTACCCAACAAGAAATTCGCCGCTCTGCCGGATCTGCGGAAGATATATTCCGTGTTATGCAATCACTACCCGGAGTTGCTACAGCAGGGGGAAAGAGCGCACAACTTATTGTGAGAGGCGGAAGTCCGGATGAAAATTTAACGTTACTCGACAATATCGAGATTTATAATCCCATCCACTTTGCCCGCTCGGGAGAATCAATGGGGATTGTGAGCATTATTAATCCCTCTTTGTTAAAAGGGGTAGATTTTATGACCGGTGGTTTTCCGGCAAAATATGGTGATAAAATGTCCTCGGTTTTTGAAATGTCGTTGGTTGATGGAAATAAAGAAATGTACAACACCGACATAAACGCGAACTTAGGCGGATTTGGTGCAATGGTTGACGGACCTATTCCCGGAAATGGTACAATGATATTTTCTGCGCGTCGTGGATTTTTTGACTTGTTGACAAATCTTATGAACAAACCCGCCGCTCCTCAATATTATGATGCCGTAGCAAAATTAACTTACGATCTCGATGAGAAGAATAGGATCAGTTTTGTCGGATTCTATTATCTCGATCAAATCTCGCGTGAAGGGACGACAACCACAAAAAAGACAACATCGGAATCGACAACTTCAAAATATGATTATTTAACTCGTGATGATTATGGTACTTCTTTCGGTACCAATTGGAGGTATCTTTTTTCGCCGAAAGCTTTTTCACTCACCACCATTTCTTTTTCCGGGAATGGGTGGAATACTTTGCAAGGAACCGAAATTGATCGCTCGTTGGCAGGCGAAGACATCCGCGAAAACAGTTTTGATTTTAAGAATGAAACTACTTTTAACGTTCTTGATAATTTAGAAATAAAAGGAGGTGGTTATTTTCGTTTTATAGATTCGAAGCATACAACATGGAGACCAGCAGATACTACACGGATCGGACAAATTATTCCCGCATCATCAATTTCTTTTTTACCGGAAATGAGTAACAAAGTATCTTTGTTTTTACAAGATACCTGGAGACCGTTCGTAAGATTATCGTTAACAACCGGGCTTCGGTATGATTATTTTTCATTTACAAAAGAAGGAAATATCAGTCCGCGGGTTTCAGCTTCATTTCATCTTAGTGACAAGACTTCTCTCAATGCTTCGTTCGGAAAATTTTATCAGACTCCGGCAGCATATCAAATTGCACTTGATCCGCATAATGTTTTTCTGATAAGCAGTCTTGCAACGCACTACATTGTCGGGATCGATCATCTCTTTGCGGAGGATACAAAATTTACCGTGGAGTTATATCACAAAGATTTAACTAATGTTTTTGTAGCTAACGATACAACAAATATTCTAACAAACGACGGCGAAGGATTTGCACAAGGAATTGAATTCTCGCTTCAGAAAAAATTTACTGATGGAATTGTTGGAAGCGCTTCATATTCTTATTCAACTTCAAAAAGAAAAGATGCTTCAAATCTTTCCGAATATTATTTTGAATATGACCGCCCTCATATTTTTAATTTACTTGGAGGTATTGAACTTTCTGATACCTGGCAATTGGGATTCAAATTTCAGTATGCTTCGGGAAATCCTTATACACCCGCAGTCGGTGTTGCAGTTAAAAATGGAGTGAATTATGCTGTTGATGGTGCATATAATTCAGCTCGACTTCCGGATTACCACAAACTTGATATCCGTATCGACAAAAAATTTATTTTTGAGACCTGGACATTAACCGCATATTTAGATTTATGGAATGTCTACAATCGAGAGAATGTACTTTCTTATTCTTCGAGAGTTGATGCAACCGGTGTTATTACCACAACGCCGAGACTTGATTTTGGAATTCTACCAATTTTAGGATTATCAGCTCAGTTTTAATTTGAAAAGAATGTTAGCTGAAACTTAGAAGGAATTGGGAAAGAAAGAAATGACCTATCCATTTTGATAGGTCATTTCTTTGTGAACTAAATCTTTTTTGATTTTCCGTTTAGAACCATTTTCTTTTTGTTGATTACTCCAACCGCTTTACCTTTGAGTAATCTCTTATTGAACGGTGAATTTTTCGATTTCGATTTGAATTGAGAAATATCTACAGACCAAATTTCATTCGGATCAATGATGGTTAAGTTAGCTCTTTCACCAACCTCGAATTTAGGAATGGGAATGTTAAGAATCTTCCGGGGATTGATGGCAAACTTTTCTACAAGTTGTTCTATCGTTAAAACTTTTTTGTGATAAAGTTCTGTTAGCGCTAAACCGATCTGCGTCTCAAGTCCGACAATTCCATTTGGGGCGTATTCAAATTCCATTTCTTTTTCTTCAAGCGAATGAGGTGCGTGGTCGCTGGCTATGCAGTCGATCGTACCGTCTTTCAATCCTTCCAACATTGCTTCAACATCTTCATATGTGCGGAGCGGGGGATTCATCTTTGTATTTGTGTTATAACCTTTCACCGCTTCTTCAGTTAAAGTAAAATGATGTGGGGAAACTTCCGCCGTTACGCGAATTCCTTTTGCTTTTGCTTCTCGAACCATCTGTGCAGATTTTTTTGTGCTCATATGAGCGATGTGAACTTTTCCGCCGGTGTATTCTGCCATTAAAATATCTCGTATAACGATTAAGTCTTCCGCAACAGAAGGAATTGGCGGAAGTCCCAAGAATGTTGAAGTGCTACCTTCGTTCATTGCGCCACCGGCAAGCGATTCATCTTCGCAATGCTCTATAATTGGAACATCAAACATTGTAGAATATTCTAAACTTGTTTTTAAGATACGCGCATTTTTAATTGCAACTCCGTCATCAGAAAAACCGACCGCACCGGCATTGAATAATTCAGCCATCGGAGAAATAACTTCACCTTTGCGCCCAACAGTTGCAGCTCCAACCGGGAAAACTTCTACCAAATGATTTTTAGCTTTTTCTTTTATTAAAGAAATAACTTCGGCAGAATCTAAAGCCGGTTCAGTGTTCGGCATGCAGGCTATTCCGGTAAATCCGCCTTGAGCAGCGGCATCGCAACCGGTTTGTACGGTTTCTTCATCTTCACGTCCGGGTTCGCGGAGATGAACGTGCATATCGAAAAATCCCGGAGAAACGAAATTATCTTTTAGATCAAACACTTCCGCATGTTTCAAATCTTCAGCAGAAAGATTTCCAATTTTTATTATGATCCCGTCTTCAATTAAAAGATTTGATTTTTTATTTATTTTTTGCTGCGGTTGAACAAGCTGGCAATTTTTAAGAGCAATTTTCATATTTCAATTTCCTTAGTTTTGAGTTCCTAATAAGTAAAGAACAGCCATGCGCACTGCAACACCGTTTGTTACTTGTTGCAGAATAATTTGGTGACTCCCGTCAGCGACTTCAGATGAGATTTCTACACCACGGTTTATTGGTCCGGGATGAAGTATTAAAATGTCCTTCCCATTTTTATCAAGTCGTTCGTTCGTAATTCCGTAACTCATGTGGTATTCCCGCAGAGTAGGGAAATTTCCGCCGGCTTTTCTTTCAAGTTGAATTCGCAAAATATTCAGCACATCATTCTCTTGAATTGCTTCATCGATATTATAAAAAACTTTTACGCCAAGTTCTTTTATGTTTCGCGGAATCATGGTAGCCGGACCGCAAACAGAAACTTCAGCTCCTATTGTTTTTAGTCCGAAAATATTTGAGAGTGCAACGCGGCTGTGTGCAATATCTCCAACAATGCAAACTTTAACTCCTTCAAGTCTCCTAAGTTTTTCGCGGATCGAATACATATCGAGCAAAGCTTGAGTCGGGTGTTCATGAATTCCGTCTCCGGCGTTTATGATGTGAGCCTCGCAAAGTTGTGTAAGATAGAGAGGTGTTCCGGCTGCTGCATGGCGGACAACAACCATGTCGATTTTCATCGCTTCAATATTTCGAATCGTATCTTTAAATGTTTCTCCCTTTGAAACACTGCTTGTTGAGACCGAAAAATTTACAGCATCAGCAGAAAGTCTTTTTTCTGCAAGTTCAAAAGAAATTCTTGTGCGCGTTGAGTTTTCGTAAAATAAATTAACAACAGTTTTGCCTTGAAGGGTCGGTACACGCTTTATTGGTCGCTCCAAAACTTCCTTGAAGGTTGTTGCAGTGTCTAAAATTAATTTTATATCTTCTTTGGGCGTAGTTTCTAAACCTAATAAATGTCTGCTTGAAAGAGGCATATCACTTAATCCTTTTGTTTTTCTTCTACTAAATAAACGGCATCTTCACCGTCAATTTCTATTAATTTAACTTTAACTTCTTCGTTAATTGAGGTGGGAATATTTTTCCCGACAAAATCAGCACTGATAGGGAGTTCACGGTGTCCGCGATCTACAAGCACGCAGAGTTGGATCGAACCGGGTCTTCCTAAATCCATGATGGCGCTCATTGCCGAGCGAACCGTTCTGCCGGTATATAGCACGTCATCAATGAGCACAATATTTTTTTCATTGATGTCAAAAGTTATATTGGAGACGGAAACCTCCGGTTGTTTTAAACGTTTTCGGAAATCGTCGCGGTATAACGTAACATCAAGAATAGCGAGAGGAATTTCAACTTGTTCAATTTCTTTAATTTTTTGGTGAATTCTTTTAGCAAGAAATTCGCCGCGGGTACGCATTCCCATCAGCGTTAAATTAACGGAACCTTTGTTCCGTTCAATAATTTCGTGGGCAAAACGGGTGATGATCCGGCTTAAACCGATTTCATCTATTACTTTTGCTTTGATATTCATATACAAAAAATCCTCCTTGGCTAAAAGCCGCAGAGGTCCTTATTAATTAATCGGTAAATAATGTTGTTCATTTTTTCCTTCTCTATCTCGCTGAATAGAATTAAAGGTTAATAATTTTTGTGAGTAAATCTAAAGTTTATTTTTTGAAAAACAAAATATTTTGTTTGCAGAAACAGATGTAAATGATATTTTTAGAATAACTTTATTAGAATTTAATGAAAAAGAATGATGTAACCGCTCAAATAAATGCATCGCCCTGGATTAAACCTCTTTTGTTGATCATAGGGTTCAGTTTTGCGATCTATTTTATTAACCGATGGATTGATTCGCTCCTTGTTGAACAACATTTGGAATCAATCTTTTATGTTTTTTTCAACAAAGATGTTGGAACACTTACAAATACTTTAGGGGGGTTAGGTGAACTTGTCACCTCCATTCTTGGTATTGAAATTACTGTAGTTGCAATTATCGTTCAATTAGCGGCAAACAAGTATTCATCAAAAATTATGGATTTGTTCGTTACCGATAAGACAAATATCTCGGTGATCGGTCTTTTTATTATCACCGGTGTAAATACTATTTTGGTAACTAACACGATCCGGTCGGATTTTGCTACCCTTTACAGTGTAGGGTTCAACTTACTTTTAATCATCTTCAGCTTAGTTATTGTCCTCCCTCATTTTAATTATGTTTTTAATTTTTTAAGACCGAATAATTTTCTTTCCTATGTTCAAACCAGATCAATCAAAATTATAGAAGCTGTTATTTCAGGGAAAGAGAAAGATTTAATAAAAGCGAAAAACGAGCTTACACAAAACATTAATTTTGTCGGAGATATTGCACTTAACTCGGTTTATCAAGGTGATAGGGCAGTAACGCTTCTCTGTATAAATACGCTGCGTGAAATTATTGAAGAATATTTAGAAAGAAAATCAAAGCTGCCGGACGAATGGTTTAGACTTTCCGGGAATGAATATTTTGACCCTGATTTTTCAAGCTATTCTCAATATGTGATGAATCAAATTGAAGAACAGAAAGTACTTATAGAAAGAAAAATATTCGGATTACTGGAACTAGTTTTTAATAATTCCCGTTTAACTTTGAGAGATGTAGCTTCGGGAGTCCTTCTTAATTCAGAACTTATTGCAATCAAGGCGATACATATTAAAGACAAAGGAGCTCTGACCTGTGCTTTTCAATATTTTAACTCTTATTTGAGGATTTCAATTAGGGAGAAAGACCCTCGTTCAGCATTTAATACGCTTGAACATTATAGGATAGTTGGTGAAGAATTGTTAATTGAAAATCCGGATGATGTTGAAAAAGTTGCTTTTTATTTCCGGTACTACGGGCAAGAAGCAAATAAAAACCAAGTTCTCTTTATTCTTGAAACTGCCGCGCATGACCTGTGCCGGTTAAATGAAGTTGCATTCGATCTCAAAGTTCCGAACTATAAAACTCTGTTGATGCAATTTCTTCAGCTTGATGAACCCATAGAGGAGTCAAAAGGTAAAGGAATAGATACTAAAGAAATTTCTCTTATCGGCGTTCGAATAGCTCAAGTAAAACTTGCTGGTTATTATTTATTGAAAGGGGATAAAGAACTTGCAAAAGTTATTTATCAGGATATGACGGTTGAACCGATCAGCAGAATTGAAAAGATAAAAGATATTATTTTTAATACTACAAATGAAGAATTCTGGGAAATTACTCCTCGCGGGATTAATTTTTATTATGTTCCGCCCGAAAGGCGCGAAGCTTTGGTAGAATTCTTCTCATGGTTCACCGGAGATAAAAATAAAAATATTTAAAATAGTTATTGAAATATTAATTTTTTTTTCATAAACTTGTTCCTGAGTATTCAACTAAATTACAAAAAAATAATTTTAACTTATTTTTAGGCATTTTTTCAGAGGTTAAAGTTAAAGACTTATATAAAATGTAAAAAACTTTTCAATTAAATATTCTTTATCAATTAACTTAAGGAGCTAAAACATGGATACGAAAGTCAAAACTGCTAATCAGCCCAAAACGGGTTTTGGTAAGTGGATGGTTCATACGGTCATACCCAATTACGCAAATAATGTTCAAGGTGTTGTGTATATGGGTGCTGCTATTCTTATTATCATTGTGGGTCTAAGAGGATTAGGCAAGGTAGCCGGTCAAATCGCAATTGTTCCAAAATTTCTTTTGGGTGTTGATGGTAAAATTGATCCTAATTGGGTTATGATGGCTCTTTTTCTTGAATTTTTCTTACTCTTAATTTTATCTATGGTCACTTTTTTTACGCCGGAAGATAGTCATGGCTCTGTAGTTGAACATAGCGGGAAAGCAGTTGAAAAGTTCGGCTTAGATGTAACTACAATCAAACAAGAGCTTTCCCAATTAAAAGGAATTGCTTATGAAGATTTAAAAGTTATTGATGACTATGTTGAAAAAATGACCCAGATTTCAAAACGTTTAGCTCACATGAACAAAGAATATCTTGCTGCCGTTTATGAAGTAAAACAAACTTATAAAGCTGATACCTTTAGAGCAATGGCTGTTGAGGAACTTAAAGGTATTGATGTTTATGTAGAAAAAATTGCCGGCTTAACTCAAAAAATTACCGGGATTAGAAATGAATACATGAAGACAATGAATGAATTGAAACAAAGTTTTAAAGTTTAACTAAATAGAGGAATAAAAATGAAAAAGAGTTTAGTTTATTTTATCCTCTACCTCGTTTTGCTCACGGAATTACTGGTAGTAATAACTGAGCGCGATGAAGCCGAGGAAGTGCAGGATCAGATAAGAGATAAAATGTTAAGTAGTATGGCCACCTCTTATAAAAATCCATTACTACTTGCAATTCCGCAGCCCAAAACGGATTTTAATCTCGGCGATCCTGAGAATAAAGAAGTTGTTGTAGTTATGACACCAATAGGGCTTGTCTCGGATGAAGAAAAAAAATCTGTTGAGTTTCACGTTGAAGTAGCTCCCGGATCAAGTACCCCCGCCGGGTGGCCTTCTGGCGGCTTAGACGTGAAAAATGGTAACGAGAGTTTCAAAATTGTTCGCTCAGACGATGGAAATGGTAAATTAGTTGGTAAAATTGAAACCGCTGGAGATTTTCAATTTAAAGCTTATTGCAAAGTTGAAAGACAACTTCCGAGCTATTTACCTGAATTTTTACTCGAAGCTTTAAAGGAAATGGTTGGAGAGCAAAAAACCGCAAAAAGTCCGGTTCAACCCTTTTCAATTAGCGCTAAACGGCAAGGTGGTAAGGTTTCGAAAGGGATCGAGGTTTATTAGTCCTTTATATTCATTTACCATAATCCCTTACTAAGGGATTATGGTAAATATTTCTTTGTTTTTGATTTAGTTCACAAATTAATAAGTTACAAGTTGATAACTTTAATTAATTATAAGAGAGTTATATGAAACGAATATTATTTTTCCTTTTTTCCCTCCTCGTCTCTAATTTATCACTAGGGCAAAATGTAGATGTGAGGGACACGATTCATGTTGCAGCATACCAAAATTTTGATGTAGCGCCATTTGTTTTGGGTAACATTTTAAGGATTGATTATACAATCGATCTATTAGATGCGGGTATGCAAAAAGTCAGGGGATGTACAAACTTCTCTCAAAAACCTAAAAAAGAAGATTTTGCCAAAGCCACTGCTGGCGGAAGAGGAACTACATTCATCCTTTTTATTAAGGAAGCCATTGAACAAACCGGTACTTTTTATATCAGAGTTTCGGTGAAAGCTTCAGGTGAGACGGGTGGCTTGAACAGGGATTTTTATTATCTCGTAATTGTTGATAATCCCACGATTGCTTCCGCGCTAAATATCAGACCAAATTATTATTTCGGTGAACAAGGCACCTTCAGTTTTGCTACTGTCGAGTTCGGCGAAATTAATGCCTACTCTTTTAAAATAGAAGATGGGAGTAGAACGGTAGTTGCTGGCTCCGGTCCAATTGTTAATTTAGATACGGTTTTGAACAATACTGAATTTGTCGGGAAACAATTAACAATAACGGGGATGTACAATGGTAAAGAGTTTACTTTTAAAAATGCAAAGGACGAATTACTTAAATCTTCGTGGCAAATTGCAATTGATAAGCCTTTTTTAACAGAATTTTCCGGATGGAAAACTGTAGCTAAAGAAGATAAAGGGGAAGAATGGTATATCAGCATTGATAATCCAAAGGATAGAGAATTTTTATTTACTTATATCGGGAATACGCCTACAGGATTTGTAGTCGTTAAACCAAAATTTAGAAATTATCGGGTGACGAGTGATTTTGAGGGATTAGTCAATGGATTGACAACTTACGAAGCGGGTAGTTTTAGTTATTTAGTTCTACAAATAAATGACGATGTTTATTCCGGAATTCCCGTTGGTCAAAGTCAGGATGTAAAGATCACTTTGACTTTTTCAACTCAGTTTGATAATAATGTTAAAAAAGAATTTAGAGCTACAATAATAAGATAATTTTACTTTAAGTTGAGAGTTATATGCGTATAAAACACTTTGTTATTTTTTTAGTTAACCTCATACTCTTTAGCATTGTTATTGATGCTCAATCGTATGACGATATCTACCGTAAAATTGATTTAAAATTGAAGAAAGACAGTTCATATTTGAACCTGCATTATATTGATTTTACAGGTCCAATATCTATCCCGTCAATCGTTTCAGTGCTTCCAAGAAAAGATGATGAACCTTTTTCCTTTAAAGTTAATGAGAACACAACTTACCGGTTTGTCTTTTTGATGGATGCAGTCGGTATTGATTCTCTTGAACTTCTTTATATCGAACAAAGAGTTGATAAAAGTGCAGGCGAAGGAGGATTTTTTGGCGGCGGCGGCGGCGGTCCTCAAACAGATATCTCCAGAGACTTTATTTTCAAAGATATGTACGATTTAAAACTAAATCACTTCGACCAATATTCTGCTTTATACCATAAAGTGACTGATTACATCAAAAAGAATGATGATGCTCCTCCAGAAAAATTATTACGAATAAATCCTGATACCGAAATCAAAACAAGTTTGGGAATTTCTTCAAGAGACAATACTGATTATCTTAACTTTATGAGAACCAACCATCTCCATTGGTATCCTAAACCTAAAGTTGTTGTAAAAGCTAAGAGAGGAGCAGCTCAAGAAGAGGTTAAAACCAGTTACCGGCTTGATGCAAGTTTTTCTCAAATCAGTTTCTCTCATGAAATTATGGATTTTGCGATGGGAGGGGCTAGCGTTGAGTACGGTTTTACGGAGAAAGTATTGAATTTGCTGCCGTATCAAGCAACTCTTTTTAATGCCGCTTTTAGAACTTTGATCACTATTTCTGATAAAAAAGTAAATTTAGAGAAAGCTCTCATGGTTGATGTTAAGATTATAGGACGTCTTAAGATGAATACCTCAAAGATCATGAGTTCCCTTCCTTTTATTGCTGCTGATAAACCACTTTTAAATATGGGGACGTCAGGCGGTTTTGATGTTCAGCTTACAAGACCCTTTTCACTTCCATTTTTAAATATTTATTTGAACGCCGGCGGACCGGGTTATTCAAGTCCTTCTGTTACTGTTCCTAAAGGAAAAGATAAAGAAGCATATTTCTCATTTTCACAAGCCGAAGCTACCATGTCCTTCTATTGGAATACAAGTGATAAAATGAACAGCCGGCTAAGAATGGATATTGGCGCGGGTTACTATGATATTTGGAAAGGTACATACATCGGCACGGCTAAAAGCGCCTCTAAAAAAGAGTTAATTCAGGATAATTTTTATCCAGTAATTAATTTCTATTTTAATTTCTTATCTGATGGCAGTGAGTTCTATGGATTGAAAACCCGTTTTTTTGATAGTCAGGTTTCTCTTACTTCATGGCTCAAAATCGCAGAATTTGGCAGCGGTCATATTATAAGATTTGAAGGTACTTATATTTCAGCGCCTATTGCCCGGAAAACGCGTCAATGGGAAACAAAAGACGGCGGAGCTATTTTACAATTACGTTACCGGTATGGTTTTTAATTTAAAGTGAGATTATAATTTATGAAAAAATTTAGTTTACTTCTTTTAAGTTTAGTTTTTTTTCAGAACGGATTTTCTCAGGAAACCGATTCTCTTAACGTTGCGAGTCTGAAGAAGATCTATAATTCTTTAGAATACAATACAATAGCCTTCAATGATTTGAAAGAGCAGTGGATAATCAATGATCCGGTTTTCATAAGAGAAATTTTTAACCGTTTTGTGGTCAGAAATGCTTTCCGTATAAATGATAAAAAAGTGTCCCGGGAGTATGTTGAAAAAACAACCGAAGATATTTATAGCGGGAATATTCTGATTGAAGTACGTCAAAGATATTATGATGATGAAATTGAGTTTTTCGCCTTCATTCCAGAAGGAGAAATTAATCAACCAAATCCAAAATATTCATTCGACCCGGTTATTGACGGTTTCTATTTGAGGGAAGTACTTAATGAAAAAATTTACGAAAAAGTGAGAGTTCGTGATTACTATTACGATAATTTAACGAAGACGGAATATGACGTTAAAACCGGTTATTATTTTAATTTGTACCTTGACTTATTAGAACCTGAAGTTATGTATTGGAGCACAACCAGCAATTCAAGGAACAAATATCTACTTTCCTTTTTTGGGAAATGGGGGGACGATCATATCATGCAGCCCGGGTGGTATGCTAACGAGTACATCGTCGGTTCAAAAATGACATATTATAGCAACATCAGCAACAATCCACAAAATTATACCTATTCTGTATCGCTTGGAACTAATATGCCGGCGAGCAAACCTTTTATAGGTACTCCACCGGCAAAACCGTTATACGTCTCCGGAAAATCTTTGTACGTCAAAATTTCGGGCGATGTCATGAAATATATTGACGAAAGTTTAACCGATTTTGATTTAAGTATAGAATCTAAATATACCTTCGTGGATAATCTAAAAACTTTAGATTATGGAAAAAAGTCAGCGAAATTTGATTTTTATTCTAATAAAACTTATTTCGTTCTTGAATTGAAGAAAAGAAATCTGTTTGATCTTTTTGATTTTGGGCAGTTTGAATTGGGTGGTGGTATTGGCTCACCTGATATTCATCATTTGCAGTATGATCCTGCCGCTGCAAAAATTACCGATTTAGATGGAAAAAAGACATTGTTCGACAAATTTACCCATTTTGCGTTTATAGATTTTGGCGTCTCCCGTACTGGCGGATTAATACAACACAATTTGAATACTTTAATTGGTTACAATGTGCAGGATGGTTTTGGTTATTTTGGGGTGAAGATGAAAGTGATGTTGAGTGACACTTTCGGTATGGACATCAGGTATTTTAACACCTATGGAGTTGATAAGAAAAAATATGCCCCATGGCGATACGATTCGTTCCTGGTTTTTTCTCCGATCTTAAAAATAAACTATTAACCGGCGATTATTCGTGAAAAAAACAGTAGTTATAGCCGATCTTTTTGTTATTATCGTTTTTTGCTTTGTGAGCACAATTGCGCAAACTAATCTTAAAAACACCTATTCAAAAATAGAAAAAAAACTCGCCGAAGATAAGAACTATCTGGACATCAGTTCAATTATGTTTCAGGCAAATTCTGTCAAACTGGAAGGGCTTCAAAATATTCCGCGAACCAACGAAAAACCCCCTTTTAATTTTAATACAGCCGAAACGAATTCCTACGAAGTTGTTTTTATGAAAGAGAATTCCGAATTTGATTCGACCATAATATTGCAAGTAAGAGAAACTGTTGATAAATCAGCCTCTACAGGTGATTTTTTTGGAACATCTCCTTCAGAATCCTCCAAAGAAGTTAATGTTGTACTAACTTTTCAGGATATAGAAGAACTCTATTTTACTTATCCTGACACTTATGCCGCTTTATTCACCTTGACTGAATTTTTAATTCATAACAATGAACCTCTCAAATTGTTAGGAATAAAAGTTGATGACCAGGTTAACAAGAGTAAAGGCATTTCGAGTAAGAATAACCAGGACTTTTTAAATTATCAAACAGTTAACAGCAATCATCATTATCCCAAAGTTGTGCTTCAGACACAAAAAAAATTAAGACGTTCACGGGGTCAAACTGCTGAAGCCGAAGTTGTTGATTATAAAATAGATGCCAGTTTCGGGAATGTTTCATTTTTCTATAAAGATTTAGACTTAGGATACAGCACTATCAGCGGTGAAGTTGATATGGGAGCTAAGGTTTTGAACCTTCATCCATGGCAAGCCATGTCCCTCACAGCCGGTATCCGGTCGCTTGTAACAATTTCGGCTGCCGCACAAAATCTTTTGGAAGATTTTATAATTGATGCAAGATTAATGGGAAGAATCAAACTTAACACTTCAAGTCTTGTAACGAGCTTACCTTTTGTTTTTGTCACCACGCCAAAACTTAATGTTGGCTCCGGTTTAATCTTGGATGTAAGTGCAACAAGAGCGTATGGAATGCCTTTCATTAATTTTTATTTAGCAACCGGAGCGACGAAGGCTTTTACTCCTTCAGTAAAATTTATTGATAAAAAAGGGGAGAACGTCGCTTATTTTACTCCTCAACAATGGGAAACCTCCATGTCGTTTTATTGGAACACGAGTGAAGAGATGACTTTAAGATTTAGAATAGATATTGGAGTTGCAAATTATAACATCCAAAAAATTAATTACTCGACCGGCGGCGGCATGAACCAGGTATTTAATAAGATTCAGCCGGCTACAACATTGTATCTTAATTTCGCTCCAAAAAACAATGATTTTTTCGGGTCGAGTTTTAGATTGTTTGATAACCAATTGACCGTAAAATTTTGGCTCAAGTTACTTGAATTTTCTTCGCTACATTCGTTCCGCTTTGAAACCAGTTATATTTCAGCGCCATTTATGCGTGCTGTAAAAGAATGGGAAGCTGAAGAAGGTGCATCATATTTTTCAATTAGATATCGTTACGGATTTTAGAGATTTCTATGAAAAAAATTATTATCATCCTTTCCATAATTTTTCTTCAGGCTCTTTCTGCGCAGGAAGCTGATTCGTTAACCACAAATGCAAACCCGGTTGAGAATATTTTAGAGAATGATAGTACGAGTATGAATACCCCCTCTCAGGCATCAACTGAACAAACTGCTATTCCCCCAAGTATTACGCCATTAAAAATATTAGATCCAAAACTAAACCGACTTGAAAAAATCTATAGAAATTTAGAATATAACACCACAGCATTTAATGATCTTAAAAGAACCTGGGTTGTCACCGATCCTATTTATGTGCGAGAGTTGTATAATAGATTTATCGTAAAAAATGCTCTTACGATACAAGGCGTAAAACCTTCTCTTGAGATACTAACTGTAAAATCCCGCGATATTTACGGCGGCAATGTCTTTGTTGAACTCCGAAAACGGTATTACGACGATGAAATTGAGATTATTAGATTTTTCACTGAATCAAAGCTTATTACGCAGGATAGTTCGGATTTCTTTTTTGACGAGATCCATGATTATGTTTTTATCAAAAATGTTCTTGGCGACGAGATGTATCAGGATTTAAAAAGGCAGTTCTATGCACTTAATGATTTAACGAAAACTCCTTATGATAACAAATATTCATACAACTACGATATCTACTTCCATTTTTTTAATCCCGAACTGATGTTTTGGAATGCAACTACAAATCAAAAAAATAAATATTTAGTCTCCGCAATTGGCAGATGGGGGAATGATTTCATTAGTCTGCCGGGGTGGTATTATCCAGATTATGTTGCCGGTGTTAAAGTAACCTATATTGATTATCTCATTAATAACAGGCCGAATAATACCTATATTTTGGAAATGGGGACAGGTCTTCCGGCAAGGCAGCCTGTTTTGGGAATTGAGTCTGATGAAATATCTAAACGATTGTTTCATTCCGGAACTAATCTTTACTTCAAAGCGCAAGGCAATCCGCTTAGACTTTTTTGGGATGATATGCTTGACATCGAAGTAACTCTCCAGGGGTTATTAAGTTTAACTCAATATAAAACGAAAGATTTTAAAATCAATTACCTGACTCAATTTTATTCTCAGCGTAACTACATGGCATTTTTTATTAGAAAAAAAGAATTACTCAACTTCTCCGAGGTGGGAGCTTTAGGTGTCGGTTTAGGCATTTCATCTTATGACATTTATCATTTTTTACTTGACCCGGATCAAATAAAACTAACTGACCTTGAAACAAATAATAAAGGCAAATTCAAAAATAATCTCCTTGCCGAAGTTTTCATATCTGGAGAAGGAGGATTATTGGCACATAACATTTCTACCTTATTTAGCTATGATATTACCGAATCGTATGGATTTTTAGGGTTTAAAATGTTTTTCATGCTGAACAATACTATCGGGTTCGATTTCCGGTACTTCACGTCATACAGATTTTCGACCAAACCTTTACCGTTCTACCGTTCTAATTCTTATTTAGTTTTTTCTCCGGTAATCAGAATAAATTATTAATAGTATGCTTTCGAATGAAAATCATATTCACATCTATAATCGGTGAATAGGAGAGTAATTATATGAAAATATTTTTAAAATTTACAATTTCGCTTTTTCTCTTTGCGAATTTAATTTATGCGGGAAGTAGTAAAGAACAGTCGTTAGGTTCTTTTGCCCCCGCACCTAAAACTATCTCTGTTATTGCTCCGAACGGAGGTGAAATATTTCAAGCCGGACGACTAACCGAAATTCAATGGATAAGCGATGCCGTCGCAAATGTGAAGATTCAATTTACTATTAATAATGGGGCTTCATGGGACACTGTTATCAATAAAACTTCAGCTAGTACGGGAAGTTATTTATGGGAGATTCCAAACACAATTTCAACTAATCAGGCAAAAATTAGAGTTGTAGATTTTGATGATAATTTAGTTGCCGACACTTCCAACGCTGCTTTTCAAATTGTTCGGTTAGCGATTACCAGTCCTACTTTAAACCAAAAAATTCAAACCGGCGGATCAAAAACAATCTTATGGGTTGCGAGTTCAAATGTTGCTACAATTAAGTTGGAATACTCAACAAATAGCGGCGCTTCTTGGGCAACGATTGTCTCTAATTTACCGGCAGCTCCTGCAAGTTATAGTTGGAATCCAATCCCGAACACACCTTCAGCAACGGCTAACATGAGAATAAGTCTTTCATCCGTTCCGGAAATTTCGGATACGAGTGATAACTTTTTTATTACTTCTCTTTCACTTACTAAGCCCAACGGCGGCGAGAATTGGTTTGCTAATTCATTTAAATCAATTACCTGGAATTCGACCAACGTAGATTTTATCAATTTAGAATATTCTACCAACAATGGTTCGACGTGGAATTTTATTAATAATAATCCCATTCCTGCCGGCGGCGAAAGTTATTCATGGAAGGTTGCCTCAAGTGCAACTGCGCAGGCGAAAGTAAGAATTTCCGATGCGTCTGTCTCATCAGTAAACGATGTAAGTGAAAATGTTTTTACCATTTCTTCACTAAAAATAACATCGCCCAACGGCGGAGAAGGTTTTGCTCCAGCTTCAACAAAAAATATTACATGGATTTCCAATTCCATAAACACCATTAATGTACAATATTCAACTGACGACGGAGGCACCTGGATAGCAGTACAAAATTCTGTGAACGCGAGTCTTGGAACTCTTAGTTGGGATATTCCGGGGTTCTCTTTTTCCAACGGAAGAATTAGGATAGTCTCAACCGATGATTCCACAAATTATGATATAAGTGATAATAGTTTTAAAGTTGCCGCCCTTTCCGTTATAGCGCCAAACGGCGCTGAAATTTTACAAAAAGGAGCAGCCAAAAGAATTGACTGGACAAACTCTTCAAATGTTGCGAATGTAACGATCGAGGTTTCATCAAACAACGGAACGACATGGATTCCGGTTGCCTTCAATACTGATGCGAGTACAGGTTTTTATAATTGGACAGTGGGAAACTTCCCTTCAAACCAGGCTCTTCTGCGCATTAGTGATGCTGATAATTTGAATATCTTTGATCAAAGTGATGCTGTTTTCATCATTAAGAAATTAGATTTAGTCTCGCCGGTTGGGGGAGAATATTTTCCGGTTGATAGCGTAAAGCAAATTCTGTGGAACAGCGGAAATGTTACGAATGTAAAGATTGAGTACTCTACCGATAACGGTTCTTCATGGACAACGTTAACAAGCTCTACCCCTGCCGCAGCTCAAAGTTATAATTGGACCATTCCGAATACACCTACTAATGCTGCAAGAGTTCGAATTAGCGATGCAGATTTTCCTGCTTCCAGTATCACAAGTACGAGCAGCAGCGCGTTTTATATCAGTTCTCTCGCTTTAGTTTCCCCGAATGGAGGCGAAAATTTTCCTATCGGAAGTTTACAGACAATTCAATGGAAAAATCACTCGTCCATTTCTAAAGTTAAACTCGAATACTCCACCAACAATGGCTCTACATGGAAGACGATTGTTGACTCAACCTTAGCTTCCGCAAAATCGTATGCATGGGTTGTGCCGAATGATCCAACTGTCTTGGCAAGAGTTCGGGTAAGTGATGCAAGCAATTCAACTGTGAATGATGTTAGCAATAGTTACTTCACGATTGGTTCCATTAGACTAACCTCTCCTAATGGGAATGAAAAATGGGATGTTGGAAACACCAAAACAATTACATGGTTAAATGTTTCTACAATCAGTTCTATAAATATTGATTATTCAACAGATAACGGTACAAATTGGATCTCGATAGCAACCAACATTAATGCGAGTGCAGAGACTTACAATTGGAGCATTCCAGATACGTTAACGTCTTCTTCTTTAGCGCGTATTAGAGTTTCGAGCGTTGCTGATAATCAAATTTATGATATAAGCGATAATGTTTTCACCTTTGCCAAAATCAAAGTATTAAGTCCGAACGGTGCAGAAAAATTACAGGTCGGCAAGCAGATAAATATTACCTGGGCGGCTTCAAATATCTCTCTGGTGAATATTCAAATTTCGACTGACAACGGACTGAATTGGTCGGCAATTGCAAACAATGTTTCCGCATCAGTAGGGACATATGCGTGGGCAATTAGTGACATCCCTTCTACTCTTGCAAGAATCAGAATTGTTGATGCCGAAGTTGGCGATGTGCTTGATCAGAGCGATGCTACGTTCAGTATTTTGAAACTTGATTTAATCTCTCCCGACGGAAATGAGGGTTGGACAATTGGAACTACTAAAAATATTATGTGGGTCAGTTCGGGTGTTTCAAATGTAAAGTTGGAATATTCGACAAATAACGGTTCAATATGGCAGAGTGTTGCAGTTTCTGTCACGGCTTCATTAGGAACTTATGCCTGGACAATTCCGAATGAACCTTCATCTCAGATGATAGTAAAAATTAGCGATGCAGCAACCCCATCAATTCAAGATTCTTCCACCGCAACTTTTATTGTTGGTAAAATTGCGGTTACCGAACCGCTGGCAGGAAGTTTTTATCAGTCAGGGAAAGTTTTAACTGTGAAATGGACTTCGCAAGGTGTTAACAATGTAAGAATTGCCTATACAACGGATAACGGAAGTATTTGGACAACTCTACCGAATATTATTAATGCTGCAACAGAAACTTTTAATTTTACAATCCCAAGCAATCTGAATTCTACGCAAGCAAGAATAAAAGTAAGTGATGCTGCAACGGGACAAATAAAAGATAGTTCAGGTTTATTTACCATTTCTTCACTCGCATTGAGTTCGCCAAACGGTGGAGAGTATTGGCAAGCAGGCACAACCAAATCAATAACTTGGTCAAGTAACAACATTACAAATGTTAATCTTGATTATTCTTTAGATAATGGAGTAAATTGGCTTCCGATTGTTTCCTCATATCCGGCTGTTTCAGGTACCTATAGCTGGTCGCTGAATGGTTCATTAAGTTCATCTTCCGTTCTGGTCAAGATTTCAGATGCATCAAACACTGTAATTACTGATCAGAGTGATAATGTATTTAAAATTGGGACAGTGCAGATATCCGCTCCAATCGCCGGTGATATTTACTTAGCCGGGTCATCCAAACAAATCACCTGGACGAACAGCAGCAGTGTTACTCAAGTTAAAATTGAATATTCAACCGATGATGGCTCAAACTGGAATCCAATCGTAAACAATTATCCTTCAACAAGTGGAACATATACTTGGACTGTTCCTTCATCTTTATCATCATCAACCGGAAGAATAAGGATTAGCGATGCCGGATCATCGTTAAATATTGCAAACACAAGCGGACAATTTTCATTTCTTGCGCTTACGGTTACATCTCCGAATGGTGGGGAAGTTTGGCAAACCGGGGCGACAAAAAATATTACTTGGAGTGCAAGTCCAACAATTGCAAACATTAAAATTGAATACTCCACAAACTCGGGACAAAATTGGTTTACCGTTTCATCTTCGGTAAATGCTTCCCTGGGAACATTTGCCTGGGCGATTGACACTTCGATCTATTCAAACCAGATGAGCGTAAGAATTTCAGATGTTTCAAATTCAGCAATAAAAGATTCAAGCAATAGCACATTTTCTGTGGCCAAGTTAAGATTATTAACTCCAATTGCAGCCGATTATTTACAAGGTGGAAATACCCGCCAAATAACCTGGGAATCATCATATTTAGCGAATGTGAAATTAGAATACTCCACCAACAACGGAGGAAGTTATACTGATATTATTGCTTCAACTCCGGCGATTGCGTTAACATACAACTGGACGATCCCGAATAACGTTTCATCCGCGAACACGAAAATCAGAATTAGTTCTGCCCCCGATCCTACTATTTCTGATTCTTCGCAACCTTTTAAAATTACCTACGTTAGAGTTATCTCTCCTAACGGAAGTGAAAATTGGTTAGCAGGAACTTCAAAAGCGATTACATGGACGGCAGGCAGCGATATTGCGAATGTTCTGATCCAATTCTCACCTAATAACGGAACTTCTTGGGATTCAATTACAACGGTTACTAACACCGGAAGTTATACATGGACTGTTCCCAATTCAGTGACAACCAACGGAAGGATTCGAATTACTAATACAGCAAACACAAGTTTAAAAGATTCAAGCGATAATGTTTTTACAATTTCGAATTTGTCAATTACTGAGCCTACGATTATTTCGTACTGGCAGGGTGGAACATCAAAAACAATTAAGTGGACTTCGACAAATATTTCAAACATTAAGGCTCAATATTCGACTAATAACGGAGTTGACTGGCTTGACATCACCACCTCGCCAGTTCAAGCGGCTTTGGGACAATTAGATTGGTCGTTACCTTCTAACATTTTTTCAAATCAAGCAAAAGTAAAAATTTATGATGCTCTTGATTTAACACGGAGTGCTGAGAGTCCAGTATTTAAGATTTCAAATCTTCAAGTATCTTCACCAAACGGCGGAGAGAATTTACAAGCCGGGTCAACAAAAAATATTACCTGGTCGGCAAGTTCAAATATTGATAGTGTGTTGATTGAATATTCTTCTGATAATGGCAGCATTTGGAATACTTTAACTACCTCCGGAAATACAGGAACTTATGTATGGACTATCCCTTTGCAGATAACTACTTCCGGCAGAATTAGAATAAGTGACAAAACAAATTCTTCTATAGTTGATATTAGTAATAACACATTTACTATTTCAAGCTATGCCTTTATAACCCCTGATGTTAACACCTATTGGCAGAGCGGCACGACTCAACAAATTTCATGGACTATTCGGAATGTCAGTTATGTTAAAATTGAATTTTCATCTAATAATGGGGCCGATTGGTCAACGGTTGCTAATAATGTTTTAGCCTCATTCTCAGGTAAATATAATTGGACACTACCGGAAAATGTGGCAACAAACCAAGCGTTAATCAGGGTATCTGACGTTGCTAATCCATCAAATTTAATAGTTAGTTCCCCCTTTAAAATTAGCTATGTGAATCTAACTTCTCCTAATGATGGAGAGTACTTGCTTGCCGGTACTTCGAAGAATGTAACATGGACATCCGGATCAAATATTGATAGTGTGTCAATTGATTATAGCTCTGATAATGGAAGCAACTGGATAACATTGTCTTCACTTGCAAATTCGGGTACATATTCATGGATTGTGCCGGACTCTGTAACAACATTAGGGAAAATCAGAATCAAGGATAAATCAAATTCTAGCATATCAGATGGAAATAATAATAGTTTTGTTATTTCTAGTTTAGTAGTTAATAGTCCTCAAGCAGGTAATTATTTGCAAAGTCACAAATACAATTGGGGAGTGTATTGGTTAGCGCGTAATGTAGAAAATATAAAAATTGATTACTCAACCAATAATGGTTCTGATTGGATACCTATAGTTGAAAGATTCCCGGCTAATATAACAAACTACAGTTGGAACATTGGTAACGGTAACGATATAGCTACAGATCAGGCCGTGCTCAGAATTAGCGATGCCGATCATCCATCAAATTTTGTAGTTACCGGTGTATTCAAATTGAGTTATATTAAAGTGACTTCACCTAATGGAGGAGAGATACTGCAAGCAGGCGCTACTGAAAATATTTCATGGAATGCCGGGAATAACATTGCAAATGTTAAAATTGAATATTCTACCAACCAGGGGATGAATTGGAATACTATTGCTACTGCACCGAATACAGGGACTTACGCTTGGGCTGTAGCCGGCAATCTTTCCGGACTTGCAAAAATTAGAGTTAGTGATGTAGCCGCGTTGACAATAAGTGATGAAAGCGAGAATGAATTTTCAATTAATTCGTTGGTATTGACTTCTCCTATTGGCGGTGAAAAAGTTCAGTCTGATAAACTTTATTCGAATTTCATTACATGGAATGCATCATCTAACATTTCATCTGTTAAAGTTGAACTATCAACCAACGGCGGATTAAATTGGGTTACTTTAAATGATAATGTTAGCGCGAGTCAGGGTATCTATCAATTCACATTCTTGTCTTCACAAATAACTAATCAAGCCAAGATTAGAATAAGCAACAGTGCTGACGCGACAATCGTAAGTCAGAGCGGTAATTTTACTGTTGAACAATTATCTTTGGCGACTCCGGTTGGAACAGAGTATTGGCAAGCCGGTACTTCGAAAAATTTAACATGGACAAGCACTCTTATTACTAACGTTGCGCTGGAATATTCAAGCGATAATGGAACAAGTTGGAATACGATCATTGCATCAACCCCGGCTGCTTCGGGAACTTATTCATGGGCAATTCCTTTAGCTCTCGCTTCTTCGCAAGTTAAAATTCGTGTAAGTGATGCTTCTGATGCAAGCCGGTACTTCGAAAAATTTAACATGGACAAGCACTCTTATTACTAACGTTGCGCTGGAATATTCAAGCGATAATGGAACAAGTTGGAATACGATCATTGCATCAACCCCGGCTGCTTCGGGAACTTATTCATGGGCAATTCCTTTAGCTCTCGCTTCTTCGCAAGTTAAAATTCGTGTAAGTGATGCTTCTGAT
>MNVA01000089.1 GCA_001871325.1 Ignavibacteria bacterium CG1_02_37_35 | reverse complement strand
AGAAAGGTCTGTATTTGCCGACTGCAGAAGCTCAACAATAACAAACGAAATTCCTTCAGACGAAGTTGACCGGACTTCAGAAACTTTATCCATTCCCGAAACAGCATCTTCGATAACTTTGGTTACACCGGTCTCGACCTCATTGGGAGAGGCTCCGGGGTAAACCGTTATTATGGTTATAATCGGCGGTGAAATTTTTGGCAGTAATTCATATTTTAACTGCTGAAATGCGAAAAAGCCCAAAACAATTAGCGATGCAAAAACAACGATAACTAACGAGGGTCTTTTAATTGATAATTCTGTAATGGTCATTTTATAATTTCCTTATTCTGTTAAAGTAAAGACATCCATATGCCCGCCTCAGGCGGGTTTGGGGGGCTTCTACTTTAGTATTTCAACTTTAGTGTTATCAACAATATTATTTTGTCCGCTTACAACAACTACTTCACCTTCGGTCAATCCGTCGAGAACTTGAATAGATAAGCCTGATTCGCTGCCGACAGTTATTGAGCGAAGTTTTGCAATTCCGTTTTCAACGACATAAACCTGGGGTGTTTTAACACTGCCCACCAAAGCTTCTCTTGGAATAGCAATAGTTTCTCTTGATTTAAGAGAGGTGAATGAAACCCGTGCGAACATTCCTGCTTTAAGCTGATGTTTAGCCGCATTAATGATGCTTATTTCAATGGGGAAAGTATGTGCGTCATCTCCCTTTGCCCCGATTGATTCAATTTTTCCGGTGAAGACTACCCGTGGATAAACATCCGAAGTAACAGAAACCCGGTCACCAACTTTTAAGATGAACGCATCCGTTTCAGAAACATTCAATTTTATTTTTACACGGGAAATATCAACTATATTTGCAACAAGGGTTGCTTGCGGAGCGCCTTGAACCATCGAACCAAGATCAATGAAGCGCGAGGTAATAAAACCGGAAATGGGAGTCTTGATTTTTGTATCAGCCATCTGCCGCTTTGCAACAATGTATTGCGCTTCAGCATTTGCCGCACCAAGTTTTGCCATATCTAACTGTGCATCAGTTGCCGCTTTCTGCTGAAATAGCGTTTGAGTTCGTTCATAATCTTTTTTTGTTTTTTCATAATTAGCTTCAGCGCTCATCAACGCTGCTTTTCGCAATTCATCATCAACTTGAAAAAGCGCCGAGCCGGCAGATTTGTAATCGCCGACTTTTGCAAATACCGCTGTAACTTTTCCGGAAGTTTCTGAAACAATATTTACATCGTTGTTCGCATAGATTGTTCCGACAAGGCTTAACGATTCGGAAAGATTTTTCTTCGATGCTTTTTCAACCGTTACATAATAGGTTTCTTTTATCCCACCGGCGGTATAGGATGACATTTTTTTCTTGTTCATAATCAGGATAGCGACAATAACTATTAGGACTGCAATTACCGATATAATTAATTTACTTTTTTTCATATTCGAATTCTCCAATAATTAATTTTTTTAAGTTTTCGTTTTCCTCTCTTTTGGAGAGGGTTAGGGAGAGGCTATTCTCCAATAGATTTATCTAATTTCGCTTTTGCCAATTCAAGATCAACTAAAGCGGAAGTGTAATTTGTTTTCGCGCTGAGCAGAGCAACTTCAGCGTCAATTAAATCTGAACTGAGTGCCACGCCGTTTTTAAATTTCTCCGAAGTGATACGCTGGTTTTCAGCAGCCTGCTCAACGGTTAATTTTGTAATGATAATTTTTTGTTTTGCCTGCTGATAATTCAAAAAGTTTTGGGTAACCTCAAGCGTGATGCCGTCTTTCAACATTCCAAGCGCATCAAGAGACTGCGCAAGTCCCGCTTCCGCCTGGTCGGTTTGATGCGAAGTTGCGAGCCAATTCCAAATATCCATACTCACCATAATCCCCGCATCCCACGTAGCTTTGAAAACATCTGTTGAAGGAAAAACACGCTGATTCGGACGATTGTAATAATAATTTCCGTAAAGACTTACTTCGGGATACCAGCGTGATTTTGCCATCGTTACGCTTGATTCACTTGCTTTAGCGCGGTAGCCGGCGGCTTTTAATTCGCCACGTTTTTCAAATGCTTTGTTCAACATTGGCGGTAACTCTTCATCTGTTTTTGCTTGATATTGCGGAACGGATTTAACTTCCACTTCTGTAATTAATTGAACTCCGAGCGTGTTATTCAAATTTACTTGGGCAAGTTGAACTCCGTTTTGCGCTTCCAATTGTTTCAACTGAACATCGGAAAGCTGGACTTGTAATTTTAAAACATCATTATTTGTCAGCATTCCTTGAGCGAGCAAATTGCCTGCATCTTTTAAATGCGCTTTCATTTGTCCGACAATTTCATCAACAACTTTTTTCATCTCCTGCGCTTTGAACAAAGACCAATATGCGTTGCGCACTGTAAATGCTGTCTCAAGTTCATCTTTGGTAAGTTCAACCTCGGAGGCTTTTAATTGATATTCCGCCGCTTCACTTGAGCTTTTTAACCGGAAGCCCGTGAACAACGGTTGAGCAAGAGACATCTTCAATTGATAGTTATTTAAAATTGATGGCGAGAGCACGAATGGTCCTGTAGGCATCATGATGGTGAACGGATCGATCTTACTTAATCTTGTGTAAACACCTGTAAAGCGGATTGAGGGCAGGCGGCTTGAACTTATTTCATTTACGCGCGCCGAACTTGCTTTTACCCGCATTGAAGAAGAATGAAGCGACTTACTGTTTTTTAATCCAATTTGAATAGCTTCATCAACAGTTATTGAAAGTTTCTGTTGCGATAAAATTTGCGGAGCAATAAAAAAGAAAAGTATTGCCGTTATGATGAGATTATATTTATGCGACATTTGGGGTTTCCTCTGTTTGTTCATTTTCAGTTTCACTAAATTTTTTCCTTCCATCTTCAGTTAAAATTCCTTCAAATATTACATTGATTAGTGTGTTATATACCTGGTCGGCGGAAAGGGGTACTTGCGCCAGCACTTCCGGCGTGAGCAAGTTTTGTAATGAAAAGACGTACATCAGCACGACAATATTTTTATTGATGTCGCTGCGGAAAATACCGTGTTCGACTCCTTCATCAACAAGTAAAGTGAATTTTTCCCACGCTTTTTTCTTCATAAAGAGGTGAATCTTTTCCCAAATTTTCGGGTAGTAGGTTTGTAAATCGCCCATCATCGGTCCTTTAAACTTCCCAATATGTTCGGAAACGTATTCGAGCATCAATTTTACTTTTTGGACGTAGGAGTAATTTTTATTTGCAAAAAGATTGTTGGTGTAATCTTCAGTTTGCAAAGAGATGGATGAAAAAATTTCATTCAACAAATGTTCTTTGTTAGAAAAATGTTTGTAGAGAGTTTTTTTGCTCATTCCAAGAGCAGAAGCGATTTCTTCCATCGAAACTTTAGCGCAGCCAAATTGATGAAACATTTCGGCTGATTTTTGAATGATCTTTTCTTTTAATTCTAATTCGTCGTGCATTTTGTCCTTTGTAATCAAGAAACATATATTGTTTATTTCGTTTCCATATAAACCAAAAAAATAGGGAAATCAGTTCCCGAATACTCTAAAGAAACGAAACTTGTATAAAACGTTTCCAAAATAACGGAAAATTTTATGCAATGTCAAGAAAATAATTCATAATCGAATAACCTCGACATTGACCTCCCCACTCCAGGCAGGTCGGAGGTAAAGTCAACAAGAAGCGCCTGGCTTTAGTTCAATTTTAGCAGTTATTTTGAACAACACTTTTTGCTACTTTGCTAATTATTCTACGATCCAAAGAGGTTGTGTGATTATTGCGAAAAGAAATTTATTTCGCTTATTAAATAAGCGAACTTAGTAATTCTTCGCATTAAGGGAGATGAATCTCGCTCTATATTTGCAATTTTCATCCTAACTTTAAAGATCGCGGCGATTCAAACTATTATTATGCGTAAGGTGAGCCTTTTATAACAGGTATTAAAAATGACACGAATGAATCGAATTTGAAAGAATACATTTTCTTCGTGTAACTTCGCGTCTCCTTCGAGAAACTTCATGTAACAAAATTCTTTCTCGAAGTACTACAAAGATTTTCACGAAGTGCGGTTCGTTAGAGTTTTTAAAATAGTACAAAATCGTAGCGCATCCCGACAAGCCGGGGAGGTGTTACTGGGTTTAACACCAAATTATATTTTTCCGTGAGTTAATAACTGTTTTATTATGGGTTGTCCGCTAAATTTTTTAGATTTGTTCATGCTCTAAACTATTTTGTGATTTAAGTAAATGCAGCCACAATAAGGAATTTATCATGACGAGTTTCCCTTGTCTTTTTACAGGATTCAAATAATTAAGCCCATGTTATAGCGATGCAAAAATCTTCATTCAGAATTTTAATTGTTTTCTTTTTTATTTCGCTCTATGAAGTTGCTCCGGCTCAATTCGGCTCTTTTGCATTCGAAAGATTTACCATTGAAGACGGTTTATCTAACAATTCTATTAATGCGGTGCTGCAAACAAGCGATGGATTTTTGTGGGTTGCTACTAAAGATGGATTAAATCGTTTTGACGGTCAAAATTTTGTAATCTTTAAACATGATCCAACTTCAACAAATTCACTCCCTGAAAATTATATAATGAGTTTGTTTGAGAGTCGGGACAGTACCTTTTGGATAGGAACCTGGGGCGGAGGCTTATGCAAATATGATCCCGTCCATGAATCATTTATTCGCATAGAAACGCATCTTAAAAACGATGCGTATGTTCAGTGCATCAGTGAAGATGGATTTGGCTGGCTCTGGTTTGGGACTTATACCGGCGGACTTTTCAATTATAATCCGAAAACAAAGCAGGCATCCAATTTTAATGTTGATACCAATAGCCCGCTGCGGCTTACAAACAACAATGTCACGTCTTTTGTGATAAATGAAGATAATAGTTTATGGATCGGTACTTGGGGAGGAGGATTTTCTTTTTTCGACGAAAAGAATAATTTCGCAAAACATTTTTTGCACACCCAGAGCAAAAATTCCTTATCGCATAACAACATCTGGTTTGTGCAAAAAGATGAACACGATAAAATTATTATCAGTTCGGATTTAGGAATTGATTTGTATGATCCAACCACCGAAACATTCACACACAATTTAAATCTTGAAGAGAGAGTTCAAGTCATCTTAAATTCATCGGTCAGGCAAACTTTCCGGGATAATTATAACAGACTCTGGATTGGCATGTATGAGTATCGCGGACTTTTTATGATTGAAAAAGACCGTAAGGGAGAGACGCAAGTTCAATACATCGTTAAAGAAGAAGACGATCCCCAATCATTAACGATGAATCGAATTAGATGGATTTATCAGGATCACAAAAAAAACATCTGGATTGGTACTGAAGATGGTTTAAATAAACTTCCGGCGACAAAACCATTTGTGCAATTTAGATTTTTCCCATCTCGCAAGATGAGTTTGGGGGGCAGGGTTGTTAGTGGAATTACTGAAGGGCAAGACAGCATTCTCTGGATCGGATTTGGCGGCGCCGGTTTCGATAAAATTGATCTGAAAAATAATGCCATTCAACATTTCAAAAACAAGATTAATAATCCGAACAGTTTGAACGAAGACGATGTTACCGCAATTTATGAAGATAAGTTCGGGATGGTTTGGGTTGGGACAACTCACTCCGGTTTAAATAGGTTTAATCCAAAGACACTTACCTTTAAGCGATTTGTTGTTGATGCAAAAAATTCCGAAAGTGTTAACTTAAATTGGATTCAAGCAATCTTAGAAACAAAAGACGGGACTTTACTTGTGGGGACAAACGCGGGGCTTGAAGTTTTTGACCGGTCAACGCAAAAATTAACTTCATTCAATCCGCCGGTGAAAGGGAAAACCACCTTTCCGAAAATATTTTCTACAAATGCACTTTATGAAGACAGATACGAAAACCTTTGGGTTGGGACCTGGTTAGACGGACTTTTCCGTTACGATAAAAAAAAACAACAATTTTATCAGTATGTGCCGGAATCTAAAAATCCTTATAGTATCAGCACAAATAAAGTAACGTGTGTTACTGAAGATTCGCATGGGTTTATTTGGATCGGAACACACAGCGGCGGAATAAATAAATTCGATAAAACAACGGGAAAGTTTTATCGCTTTTCTACAAAACATGGTCTGCCAAACGACGTGGTATTTGGAATTCTTGAAGATGGGAAAGGAAATCTCTGGATTAGCACATTGAATGGTTTATCAAAGTTTGATCCGCGGACAGGGAAATTTCGCAATTATGATGTCTCCGACGGCATCACCCATAATCAATTTAACTGGCATGCAAGTTTTAAAAACAAA
>MNVA01000220.1 GCA_001871325.1 Ignavibacteria bacterium CG1_02_37_35 | reverse complement strand
AATATGAGCAGCTTCCGTTTCCCAAGAGGAAAGCAGCGCGTCTAACTCCTTGTTAGAAAGGTAACCAACAGTAAACCCGGCTACTGTTTTTACAAGTGTATCGGAAATATGATTGTGTGTTTTCGTCAAGTAATAATTTTCAAATCATTTATTAGTAACTGCAAATGAAAAATACAAAATTACGGCTGGATTTTTACATCGGACGGGGAAGTGAATAAATCTTTCAATCTTGTCATTCTTTCAATCTTGCTAATCTTGCTATCTTTGTCCCCAAAATCCTTTCCCTACCAAAATCTACCTTTTTTCTCCAAGCGAAATCTTCTTAAATTGCACTCAACAATATAACCGGTTAATTTTTTACTCATACGGAGACATTTGATGCTTACTTTGTTCAAGAAAATTTTTGGCGATAAAAATACGAAAGACGTTAACGAATTACTTCCCATAGCTGCAGAAATTAATGAAGAATTTGCAAAGCTTCAAAATTTAAGTGATGATGAGCTCCGCGCTAAAACTGCAGAGTTCAAATTAAAACTGCAGGAAGAAACCGCAGAAATCCGTCAGAAATTAGAGGAATTACATACCCACTTGCAAACCGACGATGATTTTGACCGTCAAACCGCTTACGATCAGGTGGATGCGCTCGAAGATGATCTGCACGAAAAGTATGAAGATGTTCTTGATGAACTGCTTCCTCAAGCCTTTGCTGTTATTAAAGAAACTTGCAGGCGGCTCGTTGGGAAGTCCTGGACGGTGATGGGAAAACACACTAGATGGGATATGGTCCCTTACGATGTGCAATTAATGGGCGGAGTTGTTTTGCATCAGGGGAAAATTTCGGAAATGGCGACCGGCGAAGGAAAAACTTTAGTTGCAACGCTTCCGATGTATCTGAACGCATTGACCGGAAGAGGGGTTCATCTAATTACTGTAAACGATTATCTTGCTCAACGTGATTCTGAGTGGATGGGTGAAATATTTAAATTCCACGGATTGACCGTTGGGGTAATTCTTAATACGATGTCTCCGGATCAGCGAAAAGAGCGTTACAATTGTGACATTACTTATGGAACAAATAATGAATTTGGTTTTGATTATCTCCGGGATAACATGGCAAGCGATAAAGAATTTCAAGTTCAGCGGGGACACAATTATGCCATCGTTGATGAAGTGGATTCGGTTTTAATTGATGAAGCAAGAACGCCGTTAATTATTTCCGGTCCTGTTGAAGTTGATGACCAGCAAAAGTTTGATGAGATGAAAATATTAATTGAAAAACTCCACCGGCTTCAATCAAATTTCGTTTCAAAAATTGCCCAGGAAGCTGAAGACTTAATTGCCAAAGAAGATGATAAAGAAGCGCAAATACAAGCCGGAGTAAATCTTCTGCGCGCTTATCGCGGCTTGCCGAAGAATAAAAAAATCGAAAAAATGCTCTCCGATCCCTCTCATAAAAAATTAATGCTGCAAACCGAAATGGAATATTTGCGTGAAAAAGCCCGCAACATGCACATTATTGACGATGAACTTTATTTTGTGATTGATGAGAAAAACAATACCATTGATCTCACCGAAAAAGGAAGAGAAGAACTTGCCCGCTTCGGCAAAGGTGATAAGAATTATTTCGTCCTCCCCGATCTTGGAACCGAGATCAGCAAGTTTGAACATGATCCTTCTCTATCAATTGAAGAAAAAGTAAGGAAGAAAGACGCACTCTATCATTTATATTCAGAACAAAGTGAACGTATCCACACGCTGCATCAATTATTAAAAGCATTTACTCTTTTTGAAAAAGACGTTGAATATGTGATTACTGAAGATGGGAAAATTGCCATCGTTGACGAATTTACCGGACGCGTTTTGCCGGGGAGAAGATATTCCGACGGTTTGCATCAAGCCATTGAAGCAAAGGAAAGCGTTAAAGTCGAACGTGATACGCAAACACTCGCCACGATCACTCTTCAAAATTATTTTAGAATGTACAACAAACTCGCCGGTATGACGGGAACTGCCGAAACGGAAGAAAGCGAGTTCCACGAAATTTATAAATTACCGGTTGTAGTAGTTCCTACGAACAGACCAAATATTCGTGACGATCAGGAAGATTCGATTTTTAAGACCAAGCGTGAAAAATTGAACGCAGTAATTGACAAAATTGAAGAACTCCGCAAAATTGGCCGCCCCGTTCTTGTCGGTACCACATCGGTTGATGTTTCTGAAACAATTAGCAGAATGTTGAAACGAAAAGGCGTTCCGCATAATGTTTTGAATGCTAAACAGCATAAGAGCGAAGCGGAAGTTGTAGAACACGCCGGTGAAATGAGCGCCGTAACGATCGCAACAAATATGGCGGGACGTGGAACGGATATCAAACTCGGCGCAGGTGTTGTTGACCGCGGCGGGTTATTTATTCTTGGAACCGAGCGGCATGAATCGAGAAGAATTGACCGGCAGTTACGCGGTCGTTCGGGAAGACAGGGCGATCCCGGTACAACGAAATTTTTCCTTTCGCTTGAAGATGATCTTATGCGTCTGTTCGGCAGCGACAGAATTGCTTCCGTTATGGAACGAATGGGAATTCAAGAAGGAGAAGTAATTGAACATTCCTTAATTACAAAATCAGTTGAACGCGCCCAGAAAAAAGTTGAAGAGAATAACTTCTCTATTCGTAAACGTTTGCTTGAATACGACAACGTGATGAATCAGCAGCGCGAAATCATTTACACAAGAAGAAACCGCGCTCTGCAAGGCGATCGTTTGAAAAATGATATTATGGAATATTTACATGAGACTGTTGAAGAAATAGTAAAAAGATATTTTGAAGATGTTAATGCTGAGAAAATTAAAGAAGAAGTACTGCAGAATTTTCTAGTTGAATTAAAACTTGAACCTGAAGAATTTGAAACGCTAGGTGACAATGGCATTACCAATAGAATAATCACAGCAGTAAAAGATTTCTATACCCGGAAAGAAGAAATGCTCGGTGCAGATTTACTGGCGCGGATCGAAAGATATTCAGTTCTTTCCGTTATTGATAACCGCTGGAAAGAACATCTCCGCGAAATGGATGATTTAAAAGAAGGAATTGGATTGCGGGCTTACGGACAAAAAGATCCATTGCTTGAATATAAAAGCGAAGCGTTTACTCTTTTTGTTGAGTTGCTCAATCAAATTAGAAATGAAATTGTTTCTTTCTGTTTCAAGTTTTTTCCGCAAGCGCCGGAAGAACTTCAAGGAAGAAGAAGACCGGCACGCGGAAGAATTATTGAGACGAAACAAGATACTGATGGAATCGGGCTGAAAGGTTCCGGTGGAAACGGACAGCCTGCGCAAGCTGGAAAAATGCAGCCGATCCGCGTTGAAGAACGGGTGGGAAGAAATGATCCTTGTCCTTGCGGCAGCGGGAAAAAATATAAAAATTGTCATGGCAAATAATTGAGGATATACTTATGAAAAAAGTTGAAGCCATTATTCGTCCGTTCAAACTTGATGATGTGAAAGAAGCGCTTCTTGAAGAAGGGATCAAAGGATTAACCATTTCTGAAGTTCGAGGATACGGAAGACAGAAAGGGCACAAAGAAACTTACCGCGGGAGCGAATATCGCATTGAGTTTGTTCCGAAAATCAAGATAGAAATTGTTGTTCCCGATAAGAATTTAGAAAAAGTTATTGAGGCAATAATTCGAACCGCAAAAACAGGACAAGTAGGTGACGGGAAAATTTTCATCTCAGACATTTCTGATGTTATTCGTATCCGCACTGAAGAATCGGGAGAAGAAGCGCTTTGAGAATGGCAAACACATCAAAAAAAATATTGTTCGCACTTTTTTTTGTTGCTTCACTTTCTACGTTTCCGGGCTGCGGTGTATGGAACAATTTTACCACATACTTCAATCTGTACTATAATACCAGTACACTTTTTGATGAAGCGGAATCAGCAATTCAAAAGGATCAGCGGGACATTTTTTCGCGAACCGAAGCGAACGTTCCTTCAACTGCTGCCGCTTCTCTGAACAAAGTAATTGAAAAATGTTCGAACATACTCCAGTTCAATTCAGAAAGTTCGTTCGTTGATGAAGCGCTCTTTATGCTTGGGAAGTCATTTTATTATCAAAAAAATTATTTAAAAGCGCTGAGGAAGTTTCAAGAATTGTTGGTAAAGCAGTCGGAAAGTGAGTATGTTCCTGAAACGGAATTGTGGATCGCGAAAACCTACTTTCAGTTAAAAAATTACCCGGCTGCGGACAAGCTTCTTTTACAAGTAATTGAAAAATCTACTGCCGATGGAAATGACGATCTCTTTGTGAAAGCGGCGATCGTTCAAGTTAAATTCGAAATCACCGCCGAAAAATATCCCGATGCTATTAAATCGCTAAAAAGTATAGTTAAAATTTCAGATGACGGTGAGATCAACGCACAGGCAAAATATCAGGAAGGGGAGCTGCATGTTCTTCTTGAAGAAAAAGAAGAAGCGGCAAAAGCATTTGCGGAAGTAAGCGACTATTCTCCCTCGTTTGAGGTCGAACTTGATGCAAAAATTAATTACGGGAAAATTATCCGTTCGCTTGGCAAGGAAGATGAAGCGCTGGAGCTTTTCTTAAATCTGCTTTCGAAAGATAAAAATTCAACTTCCTTCGATCTGCTGAATTTTGAAACAGGGTACACCTATTTGCTGAAGAAAAATTATGATGGCGCACTCGCCTATTTTGCAGTTGTTGATACGGGATTCGCCAATTCAACCGCCGCCGGGCAAGCCCGTTTCGAAATGGGATATATTTATGAAAAAATCTATTTCAACTATGACAGCGCCTCAATATTTTATATGAAGGCGCAAACAGCTCCGTCCACGGAAGAATATACTCCATTAATAAAAAACAAGGCTTTAGTCTTTACGAAATATCAAAAGTTAAACGGCGAACAGTTGGACAATCTTCAAAAATTAAAATATGTAACCGACTCTACCTTATTTACGAAAGATTCCCTTGAGTTTTTCATCGCAGATTCTCTTGCAAAGATAGTTTCAAACGATGAGCAAACTGAAAAAGCTCAACAGCAAAACCCACAGCAAGGGAGAACAAGAACTTTTGGCGCTTCAAAATCTACTGAAACTACTTCTGCCGGTGGGAAAAAGACTCCGCCGTTAAAAGCGCCGGTTCGACCAAATATTAGTGAAGACTCGGTGAAAGTTTTATTGGTGAAAACTAAAATAGAATTGGGTAACCTGTTCTACACCGAACTTGACCGCCCCGATTCTGCTTTTTATTATTACAGCGATCTCATAGAAAATTATGACCTGCAAAGTCAGAAGCCCCAAGTGCTTTACGCCCTTGCGAATTATTATCTTTCCAGGGATTCAACAAAGGCAGATAGTCTTTTGAACTTTGTTTATGATAATTATCAGCATGAAAGTATCGTTAATGCGGCTGCTGAGATTTTGAAAAAACCGAAAATAGATTTCCAATATGATCCGGCGAAGAAATTGTACCGCGAAGCGGAAGTGATGATGCAAAAGGATGAAATTAAATCTTCGTTAAAAAAATTCATAGCTATTTCTGAAGCGTATCCTGTTTCGGAGTACGCCGCAAAATCTTTGCTTGCAGGGGGGTATCTTTTAGAAGAAAAATTAAAACTCCCGGATTCCGCCGCGGTGGTTTACGACAGCCTTGTAAGCAAATATCCCAAGACAATTTATGCGCAAAAAATTTCTCCAAAATTGCAAACGTATAAAAAAGAAAAAGATCGGATCCGGATGGTAATCGAGGATTCGTTAAAAAAAATTGAAGTGGCAAAGCTTAAAAAAAGAACAGAGGACTCACTTAAAATTGTCGCTGAGAACTTAAAGAAGAAGACGGAAGATTCGCTTAAACTTGAACTACAAAAAAAAACGGTTAAGTCGGAAGATTCTGTAAAGACAATTGAAGCTCCATCCCCAACCGCGCCGCCTGCCCGCGATTCTTTAAAGGAAAAACATGAGGACGAAATTCCGCCTCAGGTAAATTTATTCCATTTGAAAGAAAGCAGAAAGAAGTTTGACTTACGGGAAGCACGGCGGCAGTTTTCAGCAATGCGAAAGTTGAAACACACAGCATA
>MNVA01000145.1 GCA_001871325.1 Ignavibacteria bacterium CG1_02_37_35 | reverse complement strand
AATCTATCAGAAATAAACTATGTGTGTAGAAGTTTATTGAGTCTTAGTTTCGGACGCGGGTTCGACTCCCGCCACCTCCACAATTTTATCTATTGGAAAACCCGGTAGATAAAAAGAATTATGAATATCGATCAAAGAATGAAGAATATCGAAGAGAAAAACTTCAACATTCGTTATTTTTTGTTCGATGTTCGATGTTAAATTTTGGAAGATTTATTATGGAATATATCAGCACTCCGCAAGGGAAAAATATCAAGGTAATCGTTCCCATCGATGATTACAAAAAAATGCAGAAGAAATTAAAAGCTATTGAACAAATTGAAAAGCTCAATATCGATATAGAAGATGTAGTTGATTTTGCATTAGTAAAAAAAACCAGAAGCGAAAAATCGGTTTCCTTAAGGGAATATTTTAAGAATGAAGGTTGAGCTTCGAAAATCAGCAATAAAAGACCTTGAAAAAATTCATCCTTCCATTAAACAAAGAATTGTTTTGGCTCTCTTTTCCTTAGAAAATTTTCCAAATGTTCCAAACTTGAAACGATTAGTGAACTTCGATTATGCATATCGAATGAGAGTTGGCGATTATCGTATCCTTTTTGATAATATGGACAATACGATTTTTGTGGCGAGAATTATTAACCGCAAAGATTCCTACAAAAAGAAGTAGTGCGATCATTATTCGAGATATTGTCTTTCTAGTTTAGACTTTTCTCCAAAAATCTTTCCTTCTTTCTCCAATCCTGTCACATTTTCCTTGAATAAAAAACAAGATTCACCTAAATTGTACCGTATGAAAAAATATTCTTTTGTAAAGATGAATGGCGCAGGGAATGATTTCATCGTTTTCAACAAAGATGAAGTCGCCGGTTTACAGTTTTCATCCTCTTTAATAAAGAAATTGTGTGATAGAAGATTCGGAATTGGCGCTGACGGTGTAATTACCGTTGCTAAAAGTGAGGCACACGATTTTGAAATGGAATATTTTAATGCCGACGGAACTACCGGAACTCTTTGTGGGAACGGCGCAAGATGCGCTATTCAATTTGCTGATACTTTCGGCATTTCGAGGGACAAAACAGTAAAATTTTTATCGAACGGAGTTCAGTTCTCCGGCAAAGTTTTAGATCACGGATTGATAAGATTTAATTTGAACAATCCCGATTCTTTGAAGGAAAATTTTGTTGTTAAAGTATCCGGTAAAGAGATTAACACAAATTTTATAAATACCGGTTCGCCCCATGTTGTTTTTTATCTTGATGATCCGACTTTAAAGGAATTTTACTTAGGCGGACAGTTTGCATCAATAGAGGACTTCCCGGTTTACAGTTTTGGAAAAGAAGTTCGCTATTTAAACGATTTTGCCCCTGCGGGAACGAATGTAAATTTTTTAGAAATACGGAATTCGATAATTTACATCCGTACTTACGAACGCGGCGTTGAAGATGAAACTTTAGCTTGCGGAACCGGATCAGCGGCATCGGCAATAGTTACTTATTTACAAAAACAAATTCCACCCCCTCTAACTCTGGTGACAAGGGGAGGAGATAAACTAATAGTCGATTTTTCGACTGAAGATACATTAATTAAAAATGTTTCGCTTACCGGTCCAGCTAAGATCAATTTTACCGGTGAGTTTACGTTATAACAAAATAGTGGAGACACAATGGCTAAAGTTATATTTTCAATTAAATACGAAGTTCTAAGCAATAAAAGAGATGAATTTGTTAATTCTATTAGAGAGTTAAAATCATTACTAAAAGCCGAAGGCTTGGAAAGTTATTCTTTGTTTGAAGGAAAAACGAAAAATCATTTTCAAGAAGTTTACCAGTTTTCTTCAAAAGAAACTTTCGATAATTTCGATGATTCGGAAAACGAACGGGTTGATATCCTTATTTCAAAAATAGAAGATTTTAAAGTACCGAATTCAACTAAGTACAATACTTTGTACGAAGTTACATTATAAACGATAAGAAGTATATGAAATTCAAACTTTCACCAATAGTAGTTTATCCGGCAATAATAATTCTTGCAGTAGTAATTATTATTATTTTTTCTACCGACTTTTCTTCAAAGAAAAGCGCTGAACCTAAGGCACAAACCGGTCCGATTGTTTCCGAAACACTCCCCGATGATGATATTCATAAAAATATGGGAAAAGAAACTCCCCCATCAAAAGAGAACGTTATCTCCGGCGTAAAAAAGAGGATGGAATCTCTTAAAGTTGAAGTTGAAAAAAATCCAAACGATACCGCCAAAGTCAGACAATATGCCGATTTTCTTGCTGAGGGTCATGGACAAGCCGAAGCAGTAAAATACTACGAAATGATTCTAAGAAAAGATCCTAAACGTACCGACATTCTGCAATCTCTTGGCTATGTTTTTTATATGCAACAAGATTTAAACAAAGCCGAAGCATATATTTCCAAAGCTTATTCGTTAGATAAAAACAATTTTCAAGCATTTTTTAATCTTGGCGCTATTGCCGCTACAAAAGGGGATAATGCGAAAGCTAAAAAAATCTGGAAAGAAATTATTGCCAAGCGCCCAAATTCTGAAGTCGCAAAACTTGCACAGGATGGGTTAAACCAGATTCAATAGTGATTTGTGTTTGACTTTCTTTGACGCTTCGGTTAAGTTAGGTTCGTAAAATTTTTTAACTAAGTTACCTTACACATGAAATTCTTAATTTTGCTCGTGATAATAATCTCACTCAATTTTTTAATCGGATTAAGAGTAAGATCATTATTCTGACTCCTGCGTAGGTGATTTACTAAGTCAAAATTCCCAAATAAAAACCGGAGAACAAAATGGTTAAGTTCTTTTTTTCATTCCTTCTTTTCGTTTCCTTTCTTTCATTAGCTCAAGAGAATGACCCAGACCGGCAAAGTTTTGATCGGTCAGGCGGTTATGCAAGAATTCAAAGTCTTGGCAATAACCCATTTGTTGTTGATCCTGAAGATATGAAAACAAATCCCGCTTATGCAGCCTATTATCAAAATTTCCTTTGGGGAGATTTAGGCTCAAGCGCACTCTCTGATAATAACGGAGTGGGGCAATTTGCAGGTTTTTCTCTAAAAATTACTCCGGTAATTACTATTGGAGGTTTACTTACCCGGAAAGATTTTCAGTCGCAGTCAATTGGATTATTAGATCCCACAAACGTTGTTTCTGCAGTGAACAGATTTGAGGGTCCAAATGCAGTTGTTCCGTTAGATAATAACCTGGGATTATTCGGGTCATATCAATTGAACAAAATGGTTTTGGGTCTTGGAGTTGCGTATGCTTCTACAATTAATAGGTCAACCCCTGCATCCGGAATCGGCGACGAAGGCTCTGCTTCTCAGTTCGGATTAAATGCAGGTTTAATTCTTGAAGTGAATAAAGATCTTGATGTTGATGTTGATGCTTCACTTATTTTTCCAAGCGCAACTTATGCACCGGGAGCCGGAAGCAAAACCTCAGCATCGAACACTTTGTTAATGGTTGATGCACGGGCATTTTATAAAATTACTCCCAAAATAACCTTAGTTCCTCTTGTTAATTTTGGAACTGTTTCTGGTACTCTTGATTTCAATGGTAGAAACAGTGATCTTCCCTCCTCTACAATGTTAGGAGTGGGGGTAGGTGTAAATTACCGTCAGGGAGATTTCTTATTAGCCGGCGGACCATCTTTCACTTACACAAGCACGACAAATCCTTCGATCCCAAATGTTAGCGCTGAAGAATCAAATTCAACATTTACTTTCCCGGCGTGGAATCTTGGGGCTGAATGGAATTTAACTGATTGGCTTATCGCCCGTTTTGGTTACGTTGCTTCAACTACAAACGATACATGGCAAAATGCAGTTTCTGACACTCAAACAGAAGAATACAAAAGAACTTCTTTTGGCGTTAATGACGGCGCAACTCTGGGTATTGGTTTGCGCTTTGGTCAATTTGGTTTGGACGCAACCGTTAATGAAGAAATTTTAAGACAAGGTTTAAATAATATCGGTGGTGGAAAAGCTACGTTGGCTTACATCTCTGCAAGTTACGCTTTCTAATATTTTATTAATTTCCGTAGCGAAGAATATTATTCTGTGCTGCGGATTTTTATTTTTAGATAGTTAGTAATCCGCCGGAGGCGGACTGTGCAAAATGGCCTGCCCGCCGCAGGCAGGCAAGAATATTAAATGACTAAAAAACGAATGAATGGATGAATGAAAATGAATGGATGAATGTTTTCCATTCAATCATACAAACATTCAGTCATTCATCTTCGACAAATTGGTTCCGGCACATCGGGTTGGAAATAAGGATTGCCTATTGAAGAGTTATGTTGTACAAATTGAATTAGTGAAAATTAGTGTAATTCGTGGCAAATATTAATTGTTTTTTGCGATGGAGATTTTAAGTGAATATTTGCCGACTTCAAGCAGATATTTGCCGACTTTAAGTTAATATTTAACAACTTGAAGTGAATATTTGAAGACTTTTATTTTGTTTTGACGACTTGAAATGGATATTTGCTGATTTATCTCTTGTTTTGACGACTTGAAGTGGATATTCGACCAATATTTTTTTGTTTCGGTGACTTGAAGTGGATATTTGTCCACTTTTTCTTTGTTTTGATGGCTTTATAGTGAGTTTTGATATTTTTTAGTGAAAAATAGCGGTTTTTATAATAAAAAGGCACTTTGCCTTAAATTAACCTAACTATCACAAAAAGGAGAGATCGAGATGACACAGTCCGAGGAAAATAAGTCCAACATGTATAATGCTACGGAGGTTGTACTAAAAAACAACGATAGTATTATAGCCGAAGTACCGGCTTTGGGTGAAGTACACACTGATCTACAAGCTTTAATCGAACAGATTGCAGCAAAAAACAGCGAATTAGTTGGCGCAACGGAGGGAAAAACTTCCGTAAAAGGCAAAGCAATTAATGAGCTTATTTCTACTATTCTACCAATTACTTCAGCCGTTAAGGCTTATGCGGCGCGGAATAATCTGCTTGAACTTAGAGCAAAGGCGGATTATACGGAAAGCGCATTCAAACATTTAACCCACGCAGAATTACCCGTAAAAGTGAAAAGCATTAAGGATGCCGCACAAGGCGTTTTAGCTTCGCTTGCTAATTATGGAATGACGCAGGCAAAACTTGACCTTGTGGACTTAAAGCTTGAGGCATTAAAAAATGCAACGGGTAACAAGGATGTTAGTTTTACAGACCGCAGCGCAACAAGAGTAGCGCTTACTAAATTATTCGAAAAGACCGATGCCTTATTGAATGAGGAAGCGGACATGCTTGTTGAGGTAGTAAAAGAATCGCAGCCCGATTTTTATAACCAATACTTTGCCGCAAGGGTAATTAAAGATTTGGGCGGTTCGCATACAAAACCGGCGGATGAGGATAAGACACCGCCGCCAACGGATACGCCAACTCCGCCGGTGCAATAAGTAAAAAGTTGAAAGTAGAAAGCATTGTACACAAAAAAACCTTCGACGTTTTGGAAACGTCGGAGGTTTGGATTATGAGTTGTTAGAATTACGGAAGTTTGAAAATAGATTTGGTGTAGCTATTTTATAACCAAACTTAAATAAGATTATAAATAAAAGAGAGATTTTTATTTGTAATAAGTTCTATCCAGCTATACCAAAACCAAATCAATGGTATTAAATGATTAATTTTATTTGGGATAAAAATAAAGCAAAACTAAATTTTGTTAAGCACAATTTAAGTTTTGAAGAAGCGGCGACTGTTTTTGCAGATCCGCTTGCCTTTGTTTTTGATGATGATGAACACTCAAGAACAGAGGAACGAGCATTGATAATTGGGCACACGAAAAAGAATAAAGTTATTATTGTTTCTTTTACAGAAAGAGATCAACATATTAGAATTATAAGCGCACGAAAAGCAACTAAAAAAGAAAAGCAAGACTATGAAGAAAACAGTTAAAGAAAAACCCGGACAAATAAACGACCTTAAAGAGGAATATCATTTCGATTATTCCAAAGCGAGGAAAAATCCTTACGCAAAAATTTTGCGAAGTGAACAAGTTCTCTTTCCTATTGATACTGAAATTGTAAATGTATTAAAGACACCTGAAAGAGTGAACAAAGTACTAAAGGCAATAATCGGCGCTTATTCTCATTGATGATTTTTCATGAATAAACAAAAAACCTCCGACGTTTTGGAAACGTC
>MNVA01000064.1 GCA_001871325.1 Ignavibacteria bacterium CG1_02_37_35 | reverse complement strand
TATAATAATTACAAAGCCAAATACATTTATCTATCTCAGCACGAGACTGAACGATAGGTTTTCCCATTTCAAGTGTCATCAATTTCGAAAATTCTTCTTTTTGTTTTTCTAAAATTGAAGCAGCATTGAGCATTAAACTAATTTTTTTGTTGAGAGAAGTTTTTTGGTAAGAATGATAAGCCAATTCTGCTTTTTCTATACACTCATTAATCTTCTGATCAGAATATTCTTCATATTCGGCAAGAACTTCCCCCGTTGAAGGATTAATAGAAGAAATCATTTTTTACTTCATTATTATATAGTATTGCCATTTAGTTTTTTGTTTTTTATGTCAAGATATTTTGAGCGTTTTGGTGCAAATCCATCATCCATCAAAACTCAACCATCAACCATGCGATTTACTGCGCTATGAGTTACTTAACTAATTCCAAATTAGTTTTCTTTTTTCTTAATTACAACAACTGTTTTATCGTCATTGTACGCACCGCCTTCCGAGTACTTTACAACGGCTTCGATGAGTAGTGCGGCAATTTCTTTAGATGAACGATGAACGTTTTCGGTTAATAGAGTTTCGATTTTTCTTTCCCCGAAAGGTTCAAAACTTTTATCTGCCGAATCAATCATCCCGTCACTGTAAATAAGAAGTACATCCCCCTTTTCAAAAAGGATGCTGTCTATGGTGTAGTTAGCTTTCGGAGCCGGACCGAGGACAGGCCCTGTTGGATTGAGGTAATATATTTTATTTTCTTTCCTCTTATAAAAAAAAGGTGGATTATGACCGGCGTTGGCATAAAGAAACAAGCCGGTTTTATCACTTGATAACTCACCATAAAAGAACGAACTAAATTTATCGTCACTGAAGATTTTATTTACCAGGGTGTTGATCCTTTTCATCAGCGTTACAATTTTAATTTCAAAAGTCATTGCCATACGAACTGCGCCTGAGATATACATTGCCTCGGCGGAAGCGGCAACACCTTTACTCGCTGCGTCTCCAAGAACAATCCCCAGCCGGTCATTCCCATCACCTATCTCGAGATAATCAAAAAAATCTCCCCCAACAATTGCCGCAGGATACGTAATACCGTAGAGATCAAAATCGTGAAATGGGTATTCGTGCTGCGGAAGAATTGATTTTTGAAGATCTCGGGCTTTATCAATATCAGCTTTTAAGTGACGTTCGCTTTTTGATGAGCGCCACTGTTTCAATTTTGAAGTTACGACGGTAGCAATAATATTCAACGAATATTTGTATTCGGAAGTTAGGTTTGTGCTGTTGAATGCTAAAAGGTATTCATAATATTTTTTGCCGTTATTTTTTAATTTATTTCCAACACCGGAAGCATAATACCTGGAAATCCCCTTTCGCTTCAAGAAATCATTCGTTTCTGTCCGCAAAACAGTTCTCTCTTTTTCCAAATTATCAAACAGGGGATAATCGCTTATTGAAAGAATGAAATCATCATTTATTTTAGATTTTTTTGCAGTTTGATAAACTAATTCATAACCTTGTTTCTCAAAGGAAAATTTCCAAATCCTGCCGCCGAGAATTTGAATCTCATGTTGTTTGACAAGTTCCCTAACAACCGTAACGAGCATATCCATTTCGGTTTGGAAAAACTTAGAAGTTATTGTCTCTATTGTTTGATGAAGATCGCGATAGTACATAAGTTTTCAGTGATTAGTTTTCAGTTTTTAATTAATAGGTCACGTTGCGCAAAATGATAAATATTCAGAGTGTTTCTTTATGTCCAAAGCAGCGAACAAACCTTTACCACGTAGGCACTAAGCACACTAAGTTCCACTAAAGGGAAAAGATTACTTCCCTTTTATTTTGAATAAAAGTTTATCATCTCCTGAATGGCTTTTTTACACACCGGGCAAAAATTATTTATTGAAGCCGACTTCATCGAACAATCATAACTCGGGCGATAAATATTTTTAGCGACATACCCGCCGCCTTCAAATAATCCAACTTTATGCATGTATGTTGTGTCATTCGGAGTAGGAATTGGAATATCTTTATCCATCATCTCCTTCCACTTTGAATCAAAGTTTACTTTTGTTGTTAAGTTTGCTTCAAGCGGTTCAATATCAGTGGGATAAAAATCTAAATATGCCGTAGAACTTGTGTAATACTCATCAGCTAAAAAAGCAAAACCATGCCCGAACTCGTGAACAAAAATGTATTCGGACAATTTATTATCGGCGACGCAAACAGAATAATGATTGTAAATTGATCCTCCGCCGTATTTAGAAGAGTTCACCAAAATATAAATTTGATCGTACGGAGCATTAGCGGCGAAATCCCGCACTGCTTTGTAATCGGAAGTCATACAATATCTTTCTTCATCAAAAGTGTAGAATGTAGTATTTACTATTGTCCTTTTCCAAGTATTCCGCCCCGGGATGTCGGTGCCGCTTTCTTTTGAAGGCGCTTCAATTCCCCAAATATTAAAAGTTTCTTTATTCTCTTTATAAGGTGATGCATTGAACAAGTATTGAGAAAATTTTCCGCAGTCAGTTTTGAATTTTTCCATTTCTTCTTTCGTGTAACCATCAGGAATAATTACAATATCAACTTTATTAGCGGGATCACCGGAAAAGTGAACTTTGAAATTCGGATAAACATTCCTTGAATCGTTTGCTATAAAATAATTTTTCGGATTTACCGTTAGTTCAAACTTTTTGTGCAACTCGTTTCTTCGATCTCTTGAGAAAAAAGTAACAAGTACCGTCTGCTTCGGAAAGGGGAAAACAACGGATTCGTTAAAACTTTTTTTAAATCTTTTTGCTTCTTCGGTCGTCTGCCACTCAGAAAAAAGCGTTGAATAATATTTTGAAAAGATTATTTTACCGGAAGTTGAATCAGCGACGTCAACTTTATATTTCCCGTAATTAAAAGGATCAAGCAGATTTGTTTGCGAGCCGCCCCAGTATGGTTCTTCCCTCATTTCATCGAATGAATACTCATCACTCGCACCATCGCCGGAATGATAATAATCAATTCTCAAAGTTTTATTTTCAAAATAAGAATGAAATTTTATTTGTCCATTTAAAGAGATGAACAGACTTAGAAGAAGTATTAGGTATTTCATTTTAGCTCTCATTGTTTTTTTGTACATGAACATCCATTTGCGGAAACGGAATTTCTATTTTCTCTTTTTTAAATTCCCGGAAGATAGCTTCTCTAAGCTGGCTTCCAAGAATTGCAAAATTTTGATAATCTTCAGTGAAAGTTGTCAACCGAAAGTTTACCCCTGAATCGCCAAACCCCGTCAAAAAGGTATCCGGTTTTGGAGCCTTTGAAACTAACGGATTATCCTCGGCAACACGCATTAAAACACTTTTTACTTTGGCGCTATCGCAATTATAAGAAACCGAAACTTCAGCAACCACCCGCGTAAGTGAAGAAGGATACGTTAAATTTACAATCCGTGATTTTACAATATCATTATTCGGAACGATCAAAAGATTATTGTCAAAATCCAATATTTTTGTGCTTCTCACTCCAATTTCGATTACATCACCCACTAAGTCAGGATAAACTTTTATCCTATCACCGATTCGGAAAGGTCTATCGGTCATAATAATAAATCCTGAAATCATATTTGAAATTGTTTCCTGGGCGGCTAATGCTATCGCTAAAGAACCGACTCCGAGCGAGACAATAAACCCGCTGATATCTATATGAAACTTTGCCAAAACGATAACAAAAGCAAGAGCCGTTAAAAGCATTTTACTTATTTTTTGGAGGAGCGGGAATAAACTGCCGTGTAGATTTTTATCGGCATCAATCTTTCCGGCGTACCAATTGAAAAAAATCGTTGTAGTTCTAAAACTTATAACTAAAACGATTAAAACGATTAGTAAAAATAACGCGTACCCGGCAGCTATTACGATATCATCGAAATATGGATAAGAAGTAATTAATTTTTGAGGAGGTTCGCCTGACAATAAGGTTAAACCGCTTTTAAACATTTTCAACCCAACAGACATTCCGACCAGGATAATAATCTTGAAGAATGTTGATTTCATTAAATCATACATCTGATCATCAATTTGAGTTTTTGAACGCTTAACAATCGGTTTTAATATTTTTCTTAATGCCAGCGAAATCATTTTCCCGAAAACAATGATAACTGCAGCTACGCCAAAACTAATTATAGTTATGTAAAGCAAATCATTATTGAGAGAAACACGAAAATGTTGTAATAAATTATTTATCATACGACCTTTCGCGAACCTGGTTTAATAAAAGGAATATTTTCGTTACACAGATGACAATTTTCCGGTTCATAAGAAATTGCTTCGAGAGAGATCACACTTTTTTGATGCACACCGAATTGAACTTTCCCTTTGCTTCTATCTACGATAAATCCAACCCCAACAGGGACAGCTTCACTTTGATTAATAATATTGATGACTTCAAAAACAGAACCGCCGGTTGTTACAACATCTTCACAAACAAGCAGGCGTTCTCCTTTTTTAATTGAAAATCCGCGGCGCAAACTCAACTTTTTATCTTCCCGTTCGGCAAAAATAAAACGTTTCTTTAATTGACGGGCTACTTCCTGCCCAACTACAATCCCTCCGATAGCGGGAGCGATTACCGTGTCTATTTTAAAACCCGCATAATGATTTGCGATAACAGCGCAGATGTTTTTGTTGTACTCAGGATATTGCAACACCTTTGCGCATTGAAAATAAACGTTGCTGTGCCTGCCGGAAGTTAAAAGAAAATGTCCGCTTAAAAGTGCTTCCGTCTTTTTGAAAATTTCTAATAATTCTTTTTCAGTTAAAATATTCATAAGTTTTTTTTTTTAGGATATCAATATACTTTCTATCTCTTTACCAGCTTTTTCCAAAGCTTCTTTTGTTTTGTCCTTTAATTGCTGTGCTTGTTTTCTGATGTCAGTAATATGCTTGGCAATTTCTTTTTGTTTGGTAAGTGATGGAATTGGAATTGGAAGATTAAAATACTCTGATAAAATTAAATTTCTAATTCCGTTTGTTTGGCTTTGCATTACATCAGTTATTTTGATGTTGTGAATTGTCTTGAGATAATTAAAAGCAAATTCAGGATAAATAATATTTTGATTAAATCTGATTTTATGAACGAAATTACTAAAGCAAAGAGTGTAATTATTTGTTAAATCTTTATGAAGAATTGCAATTCTTCCTACAGGTTGATCTCTACTGCCTCCCGATTTTTCAATTAGCAAATCATCAGTTTGAATATCTAAAGTTGTTAGTTTGATTTTATTTATTAATCTGTATTTCGCTCTGTTTCCTTCTACATTCAGATTGAATTTGTTGTCAAACTCTGTTGCTCTTAAAACTAAACATTTAACATATTCGTTTTCGTTAACCTTTTCGTTTTCATCTAACCCCCAATCACCTGCTGTGCTATGAACAATCATTACTTTCAAAGTTTGAAATTCGTATTTCGTTTTGAGAAGTGATTTAAGTAATGCTTTTGTTTGGGGAGAGTAAAGTTTCGGATCAAATCTTCCGCCAGAAATTTCTTTAATCGTTGTTGTAAAAATTCTATTCATCAAAATATTTTCAGGTGGTGTTGGTAAAGTAATTCCCAACTCTTTCAGCAAGTAATCATCAATGCTTGCCAAAAGTTTTTCGGTTTGTGCCTCGTTTTGTTTTTTTTGCTCAACACAAGTTTTGAAAATTGAAATAATTTTTTCTTGTTTGTTAATTTCGGGAATTGGAATAATTACATTGTTTAATTCTTCTGGCGTTATTGCAGGATAATTACCGCCACTACTTCTTTGCTCAAATTGTTTCAAGATTATATGTTGCCTTATTACCGCAAATAAATATTCCCGCTTAATTTCAGGATTTATGATATCTCTTATTACGCTAAAACCAGTTGAAGCAATGGAAAAATCGTTTTGTTTTCTTATAAACGAAATCGCTCCTCTATTTGGTCGGGTAGTCGAAATGATTATGTCATTTTCTCTAACTACCATTTTTGCACGACTTGGTGCATTCTTAATTTCAACTTGCGAAATGTTTTGTATTTCACCTGAAAGAGTATCTATTTCACTAATTTCAATATATGGAAATGTTGAATTGAAAAAATCTTTTGAGTTCCAGGTTTCGGTAGAATATTTTACAACTTCACCAAGTCGTTTATGTTTTACTTTTTTTATTTTAGCGATGTTGTATTTAAATTCTTGTTTGTAAAACTGTGGGTCAAGCCGTTTTTCCACTTCACTTTTTTGAAGTAAAAAAACTTTGTTCTTGTTCAGCTTTGGCGATATGGCAAACGAGGAATTCATTTTTTGTTGCTTGTTTTGGCAGATAATTTTTTTGTCTCTTTTATT
>MNVA01000128.1 GCA_001871325.1 Ignavibacteria bacterium CG1_02_37_35 | reverse complement strand
TGCTTTACTATCTTTAATTTAGGCTTTCAAGATAGATTACCGTAAGAATATTGTAATCTATCTCTCTAAGTCATTATAATATAAGCAATATTGTGGAGGTGGCGGGAGTCGAACCCGCGTCCGAAACTAAGACTCAATAAACTTCTACACACATAGTTTATTTCTGATAGATTTAAAGGTGCGGAATAAACAAACTTCCCGATAAATCTGTTTGATTAAGATTTGCCTTGCCGCCTCAAACACTCGGCTTGGCTATCGTATCTAAACGACGTTCTTTTGTAAACCGATACGAGAACTTACAAAGAACGGCTGCTTAACTAATTAAGCAGCGAGGGCGTAGTTATATTCGCCAGTTAAGGTTTATTTACCAGCCGTTTAACGTGTCTGCCGGAGAAACACGATGCGCAATTTATTGCTTCGTTAATCCCGTCGAAGCCAAATTCACCCCCAATGGGGGAATTGTCTAAATGGGTTTTTCCCATTTTTGATCGGGGATTCCAGATGCTTTGTTTTCGATCCTGGAAAGAACGAACAAAAGGTCTGAAATTCTGTTCACAAAAATAACGATTTTTTGGTTGATTTCCTCTTGCTGCGCCAATACTACAATTTCACGTTCGGCACGCCGGCAAATTGTCCGGGCTAAATGAAGTTGAGCTGCTGATTTTGAGCCTCCGGGAAGAATAAAAAAACGAATCTCTTCCAACTGAGACTCAAAAAAATCAATCGCTTTTTCTGATCCGGAAATATCATCTTCCGATACTCGCGGGATAGAAATATTTTTTGATTCGACTTCCAGTGGAGTTGCTAAATCAGCGCCAAGCGTAAAAAGTTGATTTTGTAATTTCCATAGAACGGATTTTACCTCTTCGTCTATCGCATTACAAAGAGCAACACCAATTGCCGCATTTAATTCATCAACCGTTCCATACGCATTGATGCGGGCAGAAGATTTTTGCACTCTTTTTCCGCCGAAAAGTCCTGTTTGTCCCTTATCACCGGTTTTAGTATAAATTTTCACTTTAAATTAGTCTTTGAATGGCAACGAATGAACCGTAACAGAAACTTCTACCTTAGAATTTTTCCCGATTGCCTTAAGCGCATTTTCCCCATCAATAAAATCTTTTTTTAGATAACCCAATCCGATTCTTTTTTGAAGTGATGGTGAAAATACTGAAGAAGTTATTACCCCAATTTCATTGAGTTCGTTATCTACAAGAAGAAATTCTTTTTCAGTAACTTCAGAATTGCTAAGTACAAATCCGCAAAAATATTTCTGAACTTTATCATAAGTTGCAAGTCTCGCAATCACTTCCTGCCCGATATAACAACCTTTAGTAAAACTAACATCATCTAACAGCTTCGCTTCGTGCGGATTGTAGTGATCGTTCAATTCTCTTTCAGACGGAATACCTCTTTCAATTCGATAGATTTCGTAGGCATCTTCACCAACGAATCCAAAGTCAAATATTCCTTTATTCATCCGGGCATATTGAAGAAGTTTTACAGCGTCAGGTTGCCGGGCAACAAGATAAAAACTTTCTATTCCGGAAACGGAAATATTCGGTGTCACATAAAACGAGAAATCTTCGAGCGTCAACATACGAATTTCATTTCCCTGTAACTCTTTACATTGTTCGCCACATAAAAGAGTCATAAACGATCTTGCTTGCGGACCAAAAATTTCAAAAACCGAGTGATGTTCAGCAGCATTTTGGACTTTGACATCATCCATAATGATGTAACGATTAATCCATAAAAAAAGTTTTTGTTGTGTTCCGCTATTCCCGATGAGAAGTTGTTTGTCCCCGAAATTTAATACGGAAACTCTATCAAGAATTCTTCCTTTTTCGTTCGTGAAAATCGTTTTTTTGAAGTGATTAGCCGGTAAAGTTTTTAAATCATTCGTAGTTATACGGTGAAGAAAATCAAGCGCGTCGTTTCCTTGCATTTCGAGAAGAGCTGCAGGAAGTAATCTACAACCAACTCCTTGAGTAAGTATTCTATATTCTTCTTTTTCAGATGAATACTTATAAAAGTGAGCTTCACCGTTTCTCTGTTCAGGAAGAAATCCTAAAGTTTCAAAATATGTTCGAACTAATGAAGTTTCAGGATGTTCAAAATTAGCCAAAAAAATCTCCGTTAAATCTATTTAATAATATCTAAACTGTTTTGGGTTTCGTGTGTTAAAATAGCACGTATCTTTCCAAATAAATGTTACAGAATCCAATACCGTGATTCTTTCCCCTGTATCAAGATATTTAAATTCAATGTAATCGGGGTATTTGTCTCCGTTTGCATCAGTCATTATTCTTTTAAAATTAATGCCCTCATACGTTAAAAGAAGATGTGGTTTTTTCAACATGCCGTCAACAAAAAAGAAATTGTAGTCAAAATGTCCAATCCCTTGTGCGTAGTGAAAATTGGCTTTTACATAGGGCATCTTTTTCTTCTCCCATTTTTCCAGGGTCAAATTGTTGAAACCGCCGTGACTTGGGATTCCAGCCTCCCAAAGTGTATCGAAAGTATTTTCTTTTTCGTTCCCTTTGAACAGCGTTAGATAGAAAAATGCAGTACCGAGCTCCGTGCTGTCCAAATCAATATAACTCGCATCGTATCCAACGATGTTTTTCATCTCAATTAACCGTGGATCGTGTGACCATGATTTGGCAATTATCCCGAAGACATATTGTCCTTCGTTATTTTTTTGATAAATGACTGCCGACTTAGGGATATTATAAGTAAATGTACGATCAAAATCTACAAGATATGTTCCTTCGGGATAATTTGCCAAGACATACTCCATGAGTGCAATCGTATCACACGCGAATCTCACGGTAGCTAATTTTTTACGCTCTTGAATGTTGTACTCCTGGATGCTCATGTCCCTTTGTGTATCTTTTGATACATCATAATTATCTGCCTCAGTATCTCCAACTTTTGAACCCTTATCAACTTTATCGCTGCATCCTCCAGCAGTAAATGCGAAGATGCTCAATAAAAGGAAAAGAGAGAAAACTATTTTATTCATAAGGAGCTCCGGGCTTTACATCTATTTTATTTTGAATATTCTTCAAAAAAATATGCTGAACTCTGAATACCCAATTGAAAATGAGTTAAGCTAAAATGTTCGTTTGGTGAATGAAGATTTTCGGAATTCAAACCGAAACCCATTAGTACTGACGGCGCTTTTAATATCCGTTGAAATGTCGCAACCACAGGAATACTTCCGCCTTCGCGCATGAAGACAGTTTTTTTGTTAAAAGCTTTCTCCATTGAGACCGCAGCAGCCTTCACTGCTTTGCCCGTTAAAGGGGAAAGCGTAGGATAGGCGCCATGTAAATTTGATATTATTACTTTAACAGATTTAGGAGCGAGCGATTTTATATACTTCGTAAAACTTTTAGCAATTTTTTTTGGATCTTGATTTGGAACTAACCGCATACTGATCTTCGCTGAAGCTTTCGACGCAATTACTGTTTTGGCTCCCTTGCCGGTAAACCCGCCAATAATTCCATTACAATCAAGCGTCGGACGAACCCAAAGTCTCTCAAGAGTCGAGAATTTTGATTCTCCTGCTAACTCTTGAACACCTAATTCTTTTGCAAATTTTTTATCGGAAAAATTAAAAAGTTCAAAATTCTTTTTTTCCTCTTTTGACAAGGGCAAAACATCATCATAAAAATTGGGAATAGTAACTCTCCCCTTCTTATCGTGGAGTTTTGCAATTATTTCTGCGAGCACATTAATAGGATTAGCAACTGCGCCGCCAAAAGAACCCGAATGTAAATCCTTCCCTGGACCGGCAACTTCAACTTCCATATAAGCTAAACCACGCAACCCATAAGTGATTGTAGGAAGACCTGCTTCATACAATGAAGTATCGGAGATCAAAACGGCGTCACATTTAAGCAAGTCTTTATGCTGTTGAATAAATCCTTCCAAATGTTCACTCCCAATCTCTTCCTCACCTTCAATAATAAATTTTATATTTAAGGGAAGACTCCCTTTAACTTTAAAAAATGCCTCAACACTCTTGATGTGAATGAACATCTGACCTTTGTCGTCAGTAGCACCGCGCGCGAAAATATTATCGCCCTTTATTGTTGGTTCAAACGGAGGAGTGTTCCATAACTCAACCGGATCAACGGGTTGAACATCGTAATGTCCATAAATTAAAACTGTTGGTTTTCCCGGAGCGCCAAGCCATTCACCATATACAATTGGGTGACCTTCAGTTGGGAAAATTTCAACACGGCTCATTCCGGCTTGCTGTAATTTATCCGCCACAAACGCAGCACAATGTTTCATGTCTTCTTTATTTTCCGGTAAAGTGCTGATGCTTGGAATTCGTAAAAATGTCTTTAATTCTTCAACGTAAAGATTTTGGTTGCTTTGAATAAACTGTATAATCGGTTCCAATCGAGAATCCCTTTCGTATTAAATGATTACTTTGTATTTATAAATAATAGGAGTGAACTGAGTAAAATTTGCGCGTGTTAGGGTATCCAGGTTTTCTAACGTTGCTGTTGAAGGGATGAAAACCTTTTTCCATGGATCATCAACTAAATAAAGATTGGCGTTGTTATCCATCGTTATTGATTCCAATGCCGCCCCGTAGTTGTAATCTTTGTAATTTGGAATAATTCCTTTTGCATCATAATAGGTAAGTTCTGAGATATCAAGTTTTTCGTTCAATTTAATTCTGAAAATTTTTGCATTGTTTCGATCAATTCCCCAAAGTGTATTGTTCCCTTCGCAAAAGAGTCCGCAAATAGTCTGGATTTTGTAATTCCGGGTATTCAGTTGTTTAATTATTCTCTTGCTCGCCTTATCAACAATAAAGATCATAGAGCTATCGGAAAAAATTGACTTATGTTCAAACCCTTCCAAACCAAGAAATAAATATTTTTCCGATACTGCTAATCCCTCATACCCGATATTATTCCCAATATATTTTAGAAATAGTTTTTTTGGTTCGATCTGAATTTTTTTAAAACTTACGATCGTATCAGCAAAAAAATTATTCCCGGAAAATTTCAATTGGTAAATACCAACATACTCTTTAATTGATGGTACATTCCCTTCAATTGAAACGAAAACATCACCGGTAAATTTGTCATAAGCTATTTCCTCAAAATCTTTCTTCGGGAATTTTGCCAGATAATTTTGAACCGCCCCGGAAAAAACAAGTTTTTTAAGATTAAAAATTGTATCCCGCGCAATGCTCAATCGCCAAAGGTCTCCAATATCATCAGCAAGAAGAAAAATTTTTTTACCTTCATCTTCCTTTAAGAAGGTGATACCGCTGGTTTGATCAGTACGTACACTATCTGCCGTAAGCCAGCGGGGGAAATTTTTATCCGGTTTTAACGGTATTTCCGCCCCCACCGAAAGTAAGAGATGCAAACTTCCAAAAAATAAAATTAGTACGATGAAACTGCTGATAATTTTCATAATGATGGTTCAAATCTAATCAATTCAAAAGAGATTCAAAAGAGATTCAAAAGAATCATGTAAAACGTAGCGGCGTTTGCCAACCTTTGAAATGCTTCCTATATTTGTTTCGTGATTTTATTCAGATACATATTACGCAGCCATGCAGCACCGTTTCTCTTTTCTATAACCACGCTTATGTTCATTTTTCTTTTTCAATTTTTGATGAAGTTTGCAGATAAACTCGTTGGAAAAGGATTGGACACCTGGATTGTTGTGCAGTTGATTATGTACAACTTAGCGTGGATGGTGGTCTTGGTCGTCCCTATGGCAGTATTGGTTGCTACGCTTATGGCATTTGGGGCGATGGCGCAGAATAATGAAATTACAATTATGAAATCGTCCGGTGTTAGCCTGTATAAAATGATTGCCGGTCCTTTGGCGGCAAGTGTGGTTGTAGGGGTTCTCTTAATACTTTTTAATAACGATGTCCTTCCCGATGCGAATCATCAAGCAAAAATTTTGATGATGGATATTCAGCAAAAGAAACCGACGCTTTCAATTGAACCGGGAGTTTTTTCACAGGAAGTTGAAAACTACGCAATTCTCGCTCGAACTATGGATCAGAATAAAAACAAAATGTTCGGCGTTACTATTTATGATTACACAAATCCATACAAAATAAACATAGTTACAGCTAATGAAGGACTTCTCTATTTCTCTAAAAACCAGACAAAATTGTTGATGGATTTACAGAATGGTGAGATCCATGAAAGCGGGGTTTCTGATACAAAGCTGTACAGAAAACTTCTCTTTACAAAACACCGTATTGCAATGGACGCACAACAATTTTCATTTCAGCAATCCGGTCCCGGCGTTTCGCGAAGTGACCGCGAACTTAGCGCTCCAGATATGCTTACGATTGTTGATAGTCTAAAACAGACACGGTTTCGATATTTCACTCATTTCCAAAAAACCACCAACAAGTTTTTTCTGGGTGATAGCTTTGCTGCCCCTCTTCAAGGTAAAATTCGTCAACCTAATGCGCTGAATGAAAATTACACTAATCTGATTGAACGGGTTAAAAACATAAAAAACGAAATACTTTCTTCGTTCCTCCAGGTTGATTTTGTTGATAAAGAAATTGACAAGTACATGGTTGAAATTCACAAAAAATATTCTATCCCCGCAGCTTGTATCATTTTTATTTTGCTCGGCGCTCCGCTTGGGGTAATAACTCGAAAAGGAGGATTCGGGATGGCGGCAAGTGTTAGTCTTTTCTTCTTTTTGATTTATTGGGCTTCTCTTATCGGCGGAGAAAAACTTGCCGACCGAGGGTTTATGACTCCTTTCTGGGGCATGTGGAGCGCAAATATTTTAATGGGACTTGTCGGAATATTACTTACCAAGAAAGTCGCAAATGAGACGGTTACCCTCGATCTTTCATTCTTTAAAAAATTAATTCCAAAAGCATGGCAGCAGCCTGAAGATACTTCCGTATGAAAATAATAGACCGTTACGTTGTTAAACAATTTGTTCAGACAATCTTTTTTGCATTGCTCGCTTTCATCGCAATTTTTGTTATTGTTGATTTGATGGAAAATCTTGATGATTTTTTAGACCAAAACGTTGTCTCCCAAATTATTTTTCAATACTATATTTATTTTATCCCGGAAATTGTAAAATTGATCACTCCCGTTGCAGTGTTATTTGCCGGACTATTTACGGTGGGAAAAATGTCCAACACAAATGAATTAACCGCCATTAAAGCCGGTGGTGTGAACCTTTACAGATTTATGTTTCCGCTGATAATTGTTTCATTTTTAGTAAGTATGTTTTCCATTTACTTTGGAGGATATGTTGTACCAAAAGCAAATAAGGCTAAACTTGCGATCGAGATAAATTATTTAAAGAAAGGTTATTCGTTTTCCGGAAGTAATATTTTTTTTCAGGACACTAAGAATAAAATTGTAAATATTTCTTATTACGATGAAACCAACCTGATTGCCCATCGAGTAAGCGTTCAAGAATTTGGGAAAGACGATATTACCAAAATGATTAACCGGTTGGATGCTCAACAGTTGGTTTTCGACAGCACAAAAAATATGTGGATCGCAAAAGCAGGTTCGTACAGAATATTCGGCGCATTATCAGACACACTTACAAATTTTACTCAGAAAGAAATGCCTTCATTACAATTTAAACCGAATGAATTAGCCTTTAAACAGCAAAAGCCGGAACAGATGAATTTGGATGAACTGAAAACTCTGATCACAGATAAACAAAAAGCCGGTAATGATCCAACCTCGGTACAAATAGAATATTATTCGCGTTATTCGTTTGCGATGGCAAGTTTAGTGGTGGTGCTGTTCGGAATTCCGCTTTCGGCAAATAAGAGAAAAGGGGGATTAGCTCTTCACTTCGGTATAAATATTCTCATTACTTTTATTTATTTGGGATTGATGAAAATCATCCAGGCGTTCGGTAAAAACGGCACACTTGATCCGGTGCTAACCGCCTGGCTCGTAAACATTTTCTTTGTGATCGGTTCTCTCATAAATCTTTCGAGAGTTAAACAATAAGGTATTGAAACCAAGTTGAGCGTCTTGAAATTACAAATCGCTATCCGTCAATTCTTGTTCGTAATTCTTGTCCAAAGACAAAAATTTGGTTGAGGACATCAATCATCAAAACATATAAACTTGCCCTCTTTTCTTAAACCTTTACCTTCTTCTTTATCACCGCCGCAACAATTAACGACGTTATCGTTCCCATCATCAACGCTCCGAAGATACCTTGAAGGATATAACTTTTCAGATTGAAATAATCCTTCGCTTCCTGAGGAGACATCTTCCCAATTTTAATAGAATATCTTTGAAAGTCTGTGAAGAAATGAGGATTAATAAGAAAGTGAAAAATTAAAATCACCAGCGGACTAATTACAGCAACTACTACCGATACAAAAACACCTGCCAGAAGGGCTTTAAAAAAAGTTATTTCGCCGCCAACCTCGGTTCTCTTGGCGAGGATAGCATACACCATAATTATAATTGCAGGGATGGCAAAGAAATTTGTAATCACCGGATGCAGATTTATAAACGAAGTCTGCAATCCGAAAACAAATTCAAACAACAGCCAAAATAATTGTGCTGCCGAAAACAAAAGTCCAAATTTAATTTCCGTTTTCATACTTAAAGTTCCTAAAATATTAACTTATACGAAATTAAAAAACCGATAAACCAAATTTCATTGTAAAGACGAGGTACACTTCGTCTTTATGTTTAACATTTGTATTCCTAATTCCTAACCTGGACAAGCCAGAACCAATTTATCACATTAGAATGATTGAATGGCTGTATGGTTGAATGAAAAACATCCATCCATTCATTTTCATTCAGTCATTCTTTCGCTTTATTTACCATGTTACTATTCTGCCCAATATTACGCGAACTTTACTGATAAGGTA
>MNVA01000033.1 GCA_001871325.1 Ignavibacteria bacterium CG1_02_37_35 | reverse complement strand
CTTTACGGATTTCCAAATGTAATTGTTTCTTATCCGCTTGCGGGAATTAACATGCCCGCATGGTTCGCAGAAGGAACCGCGCAGTACATGCGGAAGGAATTTAATTACGATAATTGGGATGCTCACCGCGATATGATTTTACGCAGTTATGCGCTTGATGGGAAAATGTTAACGTGGAATCAAATGGGAGTTTTTGAAAAGACAAGTCTTGATAACGAGTCGGTTTATAATTCCGGTTTTGCCTTAACGCGTTACCTTTCTCAAAAATATGGCGAGGCTAAACTTCGTGAAGTTACAAAAGCGCTCGGCAAGCTTAAGAATTTTACCATTGACGCCGCCTTTCAAGATGTACTCGGTAAAGATGGTGACGAAATTTATAATGAATGGAAAACTTTTGTAACCAATGATTATAGAGAGAGAACGAATAAGATTTCCGAAAATCTTGTCACCGGTTCTCTCATTGATTCACTTGGTTTCGGTAATTTTTACGCGACCTTTTCAAGTGATGGTAAGAAAATCTATTATATCTCTAATCAATTGTCAGACTATTTCAGTCCTTCATCAATTTATGAGTATAACCTTGAGACGAAAGAGAAGAAAGAAATTACTTCGGGGATTCGTTCAACATTTAATTTTATTCCGGGAACAAACAAAATAATTTATGCGAAACTTTCAGAAGATAATCCGAATTGGTACAATGTTCATGATCTTTATATTTATGATGTTGCTGCTGAAGATGAAAAACGATTAACAAACAACTTACGCGCTAACCAACCGGCGGTTTCTGACGATGGAAAGAGCATTGTCTTTCTTTTCCAAAAAGACGGTACTGCTAATCTTGGCATGGTTGATATTGATGGGAAGAATTTTCATCAACTTACTTTCTTTCAAAACGGCGAACAAGTTTACAATCCGAAATTCTCGAACGATAATTCATTCATCGTGTTTGATTATTCCTACGCTAACGGACGCGATATTGCCAAAGTAAATACCGACGGCAGTGAGTTCTCTTTTCTTTTACAAACAGAAAACGACGAACGGAATCCCGTTTTTGATAAAGAGAATAATCTTATTTACGCTTCGGATAAGACCGGCATTTATAATCTTTATCAGCTAAACATAACCACGAATGAAACGAAACAACTTACCAACGTTCTTGGCGGCGCGTTCATGCCTTCGGTGGATGAGAAGGGAAACATTGCTTACAGCGGTTATACTTCAAGCGGGTACAAAATATTTTTATTGAAGAAAGGTGAACTGAAAAATGTTTTAGCTGAACAGTCTTATGTAAGAAAGAATAATCCGCCGATTGGAGAAGACAATCCGAACGGTGATATTACCCGCTTCGATTTGAATAAATTAAAATTTTATAACGATAATGAAACTCCCGCCTACAAACCCGAAAAATATTCCGGTGCGTTTTCTAAGCTAACGTTTTTCCCATTTTTACGTTATGATAACTATAACACTTCAAATAAGTTTACGGAAAAGTTGAAACCCGGCGTTTATGTAACTTCAAGCGATATGTTGAACCGCTATTCACTTTTTGCAGGCGCTTCAATTAATTCACGCTTTGAACGCGATCTTTTTATGACTTTTGAATACCGCAACAAACTACCTATCATATCTGCGATTGGATTGAAACCTGAAATGTCTCTTGAACTTTTTAACATAAGTAGAAAAGCTAATGTTGATATAAATATTGAAGATCTTCCTTCAATCAAGACCGATGTAACTTACAGTTTGTTTGAAGTTGATGTTGCGGCTAAACATAGAATTTTTTCCCGCTCACATATGCTTGAGTTTCGTTACGCTTACAGCCGTTACACTGCAACTATCGGGAGTTTCATTTTCCCTGGAACAACCGACCTCTACCCGACAAACTATGATACGTATTTAATTGGAAGTAACTTTCAGTTAAAATATAATTTCGATGCGAAGAAAGTTTATATTGATAGCGACATTAATCCTATAGGTACAGACCTTGAGCTTAAGTACAATTACGAGTTAAACCGCTTTAATCCCGACGGCAATTATCAGGTTGAAGACGGTGTCCTAAAACCTCTTTACAGGAAATTTGATTACCATAAACTTGAGATATTAACGAACGGTCATGTTTCTCTTTTTAAGCACCATTCGTTATCGTTAAAAGTGCGAGCCGGCTCTATTTTAGGCCCAAGCGTTCCCGACTTCTTCGATTTTTATCTCGGCGGTCTGGTAGGAATGAAAGCCTATCCTTTTTATGCAATCAATGGAAATGAAATTTTGTGGATGAATCTTGCTTACCGTTTCCCGCTTTGGCGCAATATTGATACACGTATCGGCTATCTTTATGTTGATAAAATGTTCGTCTCTGTTTATGGTGATATGGGAAATGCATGGACTGGGAAAATTCCCGCCGGAAAAACTTTTAAGAAAGGCGCCGGTGCGGAATTGCGGATTGCGCTTAATTCTTTTTATCTATTTCCCACAAGCGTTTTCTTTAATGCCAATTATGGATTTGATAAATTTACAAAAGATGTTCGCGATGAAACGGTGAAGTACGGCGGTGAGTGGAGATTCTACGGTGGTATTCTTTTTGGATTTGATTTTTAGTGGGTAGTGTCAGTAGTCAGTAGTCAGTAGTCAGTAAAAAAGTAATGAATAAAATATGAATTTATTTTTCCTGAATTCTTACTACTGTATTCTTTTTTCTCAATAAGTAGTTAATGAAATGAAAAAAATCTCTTTAGTTTTAGTTATAGGGTTTTTGGGTTGCAGTCAAATTTCTTTTGCACAAGAGTCTTCGAATAATAAAATATTTCTTTCCGGCAATCTTCATGCGGATTCCAAAGTATTATTTGAGAGTTCGGGTATGCAGACACAAAACATTTCTTTCCCATCACCAGATAAAAAATCCCCGATGATTGCGGGACTTTTATCTTTGCTACTTCCGGGAGCGGGAGAATTCTATACAGAAAGTTATTGGAAAGCCGCCGTCTTTGCAGCAGTTGAGGTTAGTGCGATTGTTGTTGCAGTTTCTTATAATAAAAAAGGAGATACCCAAACTTCAACATTCGAGCAATATGCTGATGGACACTGGTCTATAAAACGGTATGCCGAATGGACGATTAATAATGTTGCCTTTATCAATTCTTCGGTTGATGCTGCACAATATAGCGTGATCAATACTGATGGTTCGGTGAATCATGCTGAATTGAACAGACTTGAGCGTGATCTCGGTTCCGGTTATTCCCATGCGTTACCTCAGCATGGCGATCAGCAGTATTATGAATTGATTGGGAAGTATCCGCAATACAGTCATGGCTGGGATGACGCAAACCAAAGCGAAACCGATTTTCATATTCTCTCTCCTAACTTTCTTGATTATTCTAAAATGCGCGGTAAGGCAAATGATTATTATAATCTTTCTGATAAAGCGGTGATTGGTTTGTATGTGAACCATTTTCTCTCCGGCTTAGACGCCGTTTGGTCTGCTTTTTCTTTTAATAAAGATATCGCAGTAAAATTTAGAGTCAACCAGATAAACGCCGGAACTAACCTCACTTTTTATCCTACTGTCTATCTTCAGTATAGTTTTTAGTCCTAAATGGTAATGAGACAAATAATCAGATAGAATGACTTAATGAAAATGAAAATGAATTAATTATTGATCCCGTTCAATCATGCAAGCATTCAGTCAATCATTTATAAGTATTTGGTATTTACTTTTTGCGGGATTTGCCCGGGTTTGGTGACGGCTAATGAAACTGATTCCTGTTCGTGAAAAGATTTTAATTCCCCATAGATTGCAAAGCAGACAAGATACTGGGCAAAGAATACATGCAAATGTTTTAATCTGTGAGTGCCAAAACAAAAAAAATGATGAATAGTTAAGGGCAAAAATTTCATAATTCCTTTTTCAATATTCAATTTTACAAATAATATTCTGCCAAGTTTTGCACGGACTATACTGATAAGGTATTTATAACTTTTATGTACTCCTACTCATCTTTTGCAAAATTAATATTCTGCGTAACATAAATGATTATTTAATTTGCCTAAAATGCTTGTTTCTGGAACTTAAACATGAGGTTTTTATTTTCTTACTAATAGTTGCACCTCTATTTTTCTTGATTTTATGTAGTAATAATTTTAAGTTGATGTTACCAATTGGAGAAGATTAACAACATTGGGAAAAAATTGATTGATTTCAGTAACCTGACTCTTAAAATTCGTAAAAAAAAGCATTTGCTTTTCTTAATCCGAAAATGGTGTTGCTAACTGTTATACAGTACTGTTGTAACCTATGAATAAGTCTCCTCGCCTGATTCAATCTTTTCAATTAAAAACATTTAAACTTTTAGCATGACACAAAAAATTCAATCATATGAACTTATTGAACGTGTTGGAATAGGAGGAATGGGTGAAGTCTGGAAAGCCCGCCACATCATCAGCAATGAAATTGTAGCCATCAAATCAATTTTTTCTGAATTTTCGAACGATGCAGCATTTAGACACCGCTTTCTTCAACAAACGACTACACTGGAAAAACTAAACCACAAAAACATTGTCCGCATCACCGAATTTATCGAAGAACCGGCGGCTTTGCATCTTGTGATGGAATTAATTGAAGGGCAAACACTCGATAAATTAATCGGGGAGGAGATTGGTCCCATTCCCTTCGAAAAAGCGCTTCCTCTCTTCATCCAAATTCTGGAAGGAATCAGTTATGCACATAAGCAACGGATTGTTCACCGTGATCTTAAACCTGGAAAAATTTTTGTTACCACCGAAAATATTATTAAAATAACCGGTTATGGTGTAGTCCGCAACGAAGGGAGGGTAAAAAGCAGCCAAACCGGAACAAAGAAAAAGACTCTTTTTTACAAGTCTCCCCAGCAGGCTCGCGGTGAGCGTGTTGATGAACAATGCGATATATATAGCGCGGGGATCATCCTCTATGAAATGCTTACAGGGAAATTACCATTTGAGATGAGTGGAACTATGAGTGATTTTACGTTGATGAATAAAATTATTATTGAAAAATTAAAAGACCCTCGTGAACTCAATTCTGATATCCCTGAAGGGCTTGCAAATATTATTGTTAACGCCACTAAAAAAGAAAAATCAGAAAGAATAAAAAGTGCGGATGTTTTTATCTCATTGTTGAAGACCGAAAAAGAAGGGTTAGAGAAAAAATTCCCGGCAGCGATTGAAAAAGTAAAACACTTGTCAAAAGCAAATGAAGATATTGCACAAAATGCCACCGAAGCGTTTGATGAAGAGAAGCAACAGCAATTAGAAAACTTTGGAGTAAAAGCAAACAGCATTAAAGAACTTTTAAAAGGGCGGCTGCGGCAAAAAGAAATTAAGGCTACTCGTAAACGAGAACCATCTATAGGTGAACCATCTAAAGGTCAGTGGAAAGGAGGCAGTCCAAAGAAGAAAAAAATAGTAGTTATCCTTTCTTCTTTTTTATGGATGGCGTTAGCTGCGGCAACTTTCTTAATTCTTTATTCAAATAAAACTGAAGACACCCAATGGTTTAAAGAAAATCTAAATGTTGATCATTACAGAAACGGAGATTCAATTCCGGAAGTACAAGACCCGGATAAATGGGCAAAACTAAAAACAGGCGCCTGGTGTTATTACGATAATGATCCTGAAAACGGTAAAAAGTTTGGCAAGCTTTATAATTGGTATGCTGTAAATGATCCGAGAGGAATAGCGCCTGCAGGATGGCACCTCCCAGCTTTGGATGATTTTGCTGAACTTGCAGAAACCGTCAATGGTAATGGCGATGCGATGAAAGTATTGGGGCACAGAAGCGTAGATAACACGAACGAATCCCCGGCGATTTTTGCGGGTGCCCGTGATAGCATTGGTTACTTCTTCGATCTAAATTACGTTCCTTACTATTGGAGTTCAACCGAGCACGGTACGACAGCCGCATATTGCATGGTGCTTCTCTACCACGATAGAACTGGCACCCTGCCCCACCACGGGAAGAGATATGGTTTTAGCGTGTGGTGTATTAAGGATAATTAAACTCATCTTAGTTTTTAGTCTGTTAATGCAGATTAAGAAAAAGATTAAAATTAAAACGCCAATTCTATTTTCTACGTAAAGTGACTTGCTGATTTAATGTCGGCTCGAAAAGCACAAAAAGGATTTGACTTAAAAAATGCGAAGATTCGGTTGTCTTCGCATTAGAGGAAGTGGGCAGGGACGGAATTGAACCGCCGACACAAGGATTTTCAGTCCTTTGCTCTACCTTATTTTATAATAGGTTACAGCACGGTGTAGACTTTTTTGATGACTATTTTACTGATTTTTGAACTTAGATAGGAGCTTTTATATGTTTCTTTCTAAGAGAACTAACGGTGTTTT
>MNVA01000126.1 GCA_001871325.1 Ignavibacteria bacterium CG1_02_37_35 | reverse complement strand
GGATTAGTCTTACTCTTGCTGAGGTGAAAGAAAATACTTTTGTGGTTGCTATTATTCCCCACACATGGAAGGAGACAAATCTTTCCGGGAAAAAAGTCGGTGATCTTGTAAATCTTGAATTTGATATTCTCGGTAAATACGTCGCCAAATTTTTAGGCATTGAAAACGAATCAAAGCTGACCGAAGAATGGTTAAAAGAACTTGGATATTAGATGAAATCCGTTGAAGAAAAAGTTCTTTTGTTTATTGCCGGGGAAAAATTAATCGAGCAAAACGACAAAATTTTGGTTGGATTTAGCGGCGGCGCAGATTCGGTTTTTCTCCTTTCATTCTTAAAAAAATTCCAAAAGAAATTTAGTCTCACACTCGTTGCAATACATCTTAACCACAGTTTACGAGGTGAAGAAGCTGATGCTGATGAATCGTTTTGTAGAAAGTTCTGTGCTGATTTGAACATTCCAATTGTAATTAATAAGAAAAACGTTAAAGCTTTCGCAAAGAAAAATAAACTTTCGTTGGAAGAAGCAGGAAGGGAAATCCGCTATAAATTGTTTGCTGAAGTTGCGGCGAAAGAAAACTGTACAAAAATTGCAACTGCGCATCATCAGTCTGATAACACTGAAACTCTTCTCCTCAATTTAATGAAGGGGAGCGGATTGAGAGGGGCTGCCGGTATTCCGTCAAAACGGGGGAACATTATTCGTCCTTTGCTTGGAATAACGAAAGATGAAATTGTTTCTTATTTAAAAAATAAAAAAATCCTTTTTCAAAATGATTCGTCTAACAAAGAAAACGATTTTCAAAGAAATTATATAAGAAATATAATTGTTAAAAATCTCAAAGCAGAGATCAACCCTAAATTAGATGAAAAGCTATTTAATTTTTCTTCGGCTGTAAAAGGTGTTTTGGATTTTGTTGATGGCATCTTAGAGGAACATTTTAAACTTATCCAATTTGATAAAAAAACCGGATGTAAAATTCCTCTTTCTCTTTTTGAGGGGAAACATATTCATTTTCAGAAGGAAATAATAGCCGACGCTTTAATCAGAATTCCAAAGTTAGAGGTTACCGCCCACTCGATAAATAAAGTTCTGGAACTCCCCGGGAAAAAAGTCGGCTCTAAAACTGAGCTTGCAAGAGGCTGCTTTGCTTTACGGGATAGAAATTTTATTATCATCAGTAAAATCAAAAAGGAAACTTTCCCTCAGGTTTTTATAGAAAAAAATCAGGTAAAAACGATTCTTGGAATGAAACTTTCTGTGCATGAGGTTTCCAAGAATAACATAAGGGTAACTCCTCAAAAAGATGTAGAATTTCTTTCCGCTGATTCACTCCACTTTCCTCTGTTCATTCGAAAGTGGAGGCAGGGAGATACCTTTTTTCCGTTTGGGCTTTCAAAACTGAAAAAAATTTCGGAATTTCTGACTGACCTTAAGTTATCTTCGGAGGAAAAAGCAAACCAGCTTTTACTTTTGAACAAATCTGAAATAGTTTGGGTTATTAAAAGAAGATTAGACAATCGTTATGCGGTTAGTACCAACACTAAAAAAATTATGAAAGTAAGGTGTAAATAAGAAGATGGAAAATATCCTGATCGGGACTGAAACATTCGTCCCTTTTTTAACCGAAGAGAAAATCCAGGCGCGGGTTAAAGAGCTCGCTGCTGAGTTGATGAAAGATTACGAAGGGAAAACGCCGATCTTTCTGGGAATCCTGAATGGTGCGTTTATGTTCATGGGCGATTTGCTGAAGCATTATGAAAGTCCGTGCGAAGTTGATTTTATGCGTCTCTCCAGCTACGGTGATGAAAAGATCTCTTCGGGCAAAGTAAAAATGCTGAAAGATCTGGCATGCGATGTAAAAGGACGGGACTTAATTATCGTTGAGGATATTGTTGATTCCGGGCTCTCGATAAAATTTATGGAGCAGCTCATTGAAGAACATCACCCAAAGTCCATGAAGGTTGTAACGCTTTTGCTCAAACCGAACAGCCTAAAATATAATGTCAAAATTGATTATATTGGCTTCGAAATTCCTTCAAAGTTTGTCATTGGATATGGGTTAGATTATGCCCAAAAATATCGGAATTTAAGCTCTATTTATGTTTTAAAAGAAGAAAATCAGTAAAAAAGAAAAGTTTAACAATGGATGAAAATAAAGAAAACAAAGAAAATAAAAATTTGAAAATCCCTAAAAGTACCGGACCAAATAAACCCGATGATAATTTCGATTGGTCAAAAATTATTCGCATGGTTTTCGGCTGGGGAGCGGTAATCGTAGCGGCAGTTATCGTGATGCAAATGTTAAAGACCGGATCAACCAATTATGTTGATATCCCCTACAACCAATATGAAGAGCTGCTTAACGGTGAAAAAATCCTCCGCGCTTCAATTACAAAAGTTGACATTAACGATTTCTATTTCAAAGGTGAATTAAAAGCAGAAGAAATGGTTAAGGTTGCAGGGAAAGAAGTTAAGATTAGAAATTTTTCGGTTTACCTTCCGGAACCGATGATTAAAGATCAAGAAACTATTTGGAAAGCTAAAGGAGTAGATTATTCTTTTGAAAAACAATCGAGTGAATGGCTTAACATGCTGGTCGGGTTGATCCCATGGATTCTTATTGCCGCGGTATGGATTTTCTTTATGAAGAGAATGCAAGGCGGCGGCGGTATGGGGGGGGGAAAAGGAATTTTCAGCTTCGGGAAAAGCAAGGCAAAATTAATCGGGCAATCGCAAAACAGCGTTACTTTCAAAGATGTCGCCGGCGCAGACGAAGCAAAAGTTGAACTGATGGAAATAATTGAATTCTTAAAAGAACCCGCTAAGTTTCAAAAACTCGGTGGAAAAATTCCCCGTGGCGTTCTTTTATTAGGTCCTCCCGGAACCGGTAAAACACTACTTGCAAGAGCTGTTGCCGGTGAGGCGGGCGTTCCTTTCTTTTCAATTAGCGGCGCTGATTTTGTTGAAATGTTCGTTGGAGTAGGTGCCAGCCGCGTACGCGATCTTTTTGAACAAGGAAAGAAAAATGCTCCTTGTATTATTTTTATTGATGAAATTGATGCTGTCGGAAGACAACGCGGCGCCGGACTTGGCGGCGGGCATGACGAGCGTGAACAAACCTTAAATCAGCTTTTAGTTGAAATGGACGGCTTTGAACAAAATAGCGGAGTTATTATTATTGCCGCTACGAACCGACCCGATGTTTTAGACCCTGCATTACTTCGTCCCGGAAGATTTGATAGGCAAATTGTTGTTGATAGACCCGATGTAAAAGGAAGAGAAGGAATTCTTAAAGTCCATACAAGAAAAATTCCTCTAAAGGCTGATGTAGATTTACAAGTTCTTGCCAAGGGAACGCCGGGTTTAGCCGGAGCTGAAATCGCAAATCTTGTAAACGAAGCCGCTTTGCTTGCCGCGCGTAAAGATAAAACAAAAGTTGATATGGAAGATTTCGAGGAAGCAAAAGACAAAGTGATGATGGGGATGGAAAGAAAGAGTATGATTATTTCCGAAGAAGAAAAGAAGACCACTGCTTACCATGAAATCGGTCACGTACTTGTCGCTAAGCGAATGCCCGAAGCAGACCCGGTTCACAAAGTAACTATCATTCCCCGTGGAAGAGCTTTGGGTGTTACCAGTTATCTTCCGGTTGATGAGAAACATACTTATTCGAGGGAATATTTAGAGGCTGTTATTACTTATGCTTTAGGCGGTAGAGCTGCTGAAAAATTGATCTTCAATCATTTTACAACCGGGGCGGGAAACGATATTGAAAAATCAACTAATATCGCCCGTAAAATGGTTTGTGAATGGGGAATGAGCGAAAAGCTTGGTCCTTTAAGTTACGGCGCCAAAGAAGAGGAAATATTTCTCGGTAGAGAAATTCAACGGCATAAAGATTATAGCGAAAGTACGGCAGTTGAAATTGATATTGAAGTTCGTGCAATTGTAACGGCTTGTATGGTGCGGGCTATGGAAATTCTTAAAGAAGATATTGAATTGCTGCATCGTCTTTCTGCCGAACTGCTCGAAAGAGAAATTCTCGACTCTGAAGAAATTGATAAGATTATGCGCGGTGAAGCGCTTCCGCCTCAAAAGAAAAACGGATTGATCAACGGCGAAGAAGAAGTCCCCGAACATGTAAAAAAATTAATCGAAAAACGTCAACCGGCGACACAACCTGATGCTGCAAATGACGCAAATTGATCATGGAACCATTCAATACAGAGATGAATTTATCAGGAAGATGATTCATCTCTGTTCACTTTCCTTTCCGATTATTTACTATTTTATTCCCCGGTACGATGCAATTCTCATTCTTTCAGGACTTACTCTTTTTGCATTATCTATGGAATTGTTGAGATATTTCTCTCCGGGAGCCGGAGAAATTTTTAACCGCATTTTCGGATTTTTAATGCGCGAGCACGAAATGGATAAAAAAAAGAAAAATCTTAGCGGCGCCACGTATGTTTTCATCTCTGCTTTATTAAGCGTCTTAATTTTCCCAAAAGTAATATTTTTAACCGCCTTTTCGGTACTTATTATAAGCGATACATTTGCCGCATTGATAGGAAGACGTTACGGTAAGCATCAATTTTTAGCGAAAAGTTTGGAAGGAACGCTTGCTTTTTTTGTGAGTGCGGTAATCGTAGTTTTTGTAACGCCTAAAATCATGTATGTTCCAACTGAATATTATTTTGGGATTTTGGCAGCAGCACTCGGCGCAATAGCAGAAAATATTTCTTATGGTTGGGCAGACGATAACATGACGATTCCTTTAACCGTTGGAGGGGTAATATGGATTTGTTATTTAATTTTTTACCCAAATGTACCATTACTACTCTCACACGTTCCGCAGTAAAAACAAGTGTAATAAAGTTAAAAAAGTTGATAAGAAAGGTTGAATGGATGCATGGATGAATGGATTAAATTTCGATCAGGGGTATCAAAAACGCTTTTAATTGTTTTATTAAGAACTTTTTCTTTTCATTCACCCTATCAATCATTCACACATTCTTCTCCCGGTTTACATGTTGCTTGATCGAATAACGCTCTATCATATAAAGATGAAATTGGTTTCACCTTTTGTAACTTCCCTGGGAACGGAAAGTAACGAAGAACATATCATCATTAAAGTTGATGGCGAAGGTGTTACGGGCTGGGGGGAATGTGTTGCATCTGCAAATCCATTTTACACATACGAAACAGTTCAAACTGCATGGCACAATCTTTCTGATTTTTTGATCCCCGGAATTCTAAGAAAAAATTTTAATACTCTTGATGAAGCAATTTTTTCATGGCAAAAAGTTCGCGGTCATAACATGGCAAAAGCTGGTCTGGAAGCGGCTTTGTGGGACTTTTTTGCAAAAACTAAAAACATTTCCCTTTCAAAAATGCTTGGCGGCGTTAGAGATAAAATTGATGTCGGCGTCAGTATTGGAATTCAATCTTCTATGAATAAGCTTATCAAAAGTGTGGAAGGTTATTTGGAGGAAGGTTACAAAAGAATAAAGATAAAAATTCAACCGGGAAATGATATTCAACCGATCAAAGCATCGAGAATAGAATTTCCAAATATTCTTTTACAAGTTGATGCAAACTCCGCTTACACTTTAAATGATGTTAAAATCTTCAAAGCGATGGATGAGTTCAACCTTTTGCTGATAGAACAGCCGCTTGGTTATGAAGATATTTATGAACACTCCAAACTTCAACGTGAAATCAAAACTCCAATTTGTCTTGATGAAAGTATCCGTTCACTCAATGATAGCCGCGCGGCTATTGAGTTGGGAAGCTGTAAAATAATTAACATTAAACCTGGACGCGTTGGCGGTTTTACCGAAGCGAAATTAATTCACGATTACTGTACTTCCCAAAATATTCCGGTATGGCACGGCGGTATGTTGGAGAGCGGAATCGGCAGAGCGGGAAATGTCGCACTCGCATCACTTCCTAACTTTACCTTACCCGGAGATATTTCTGCAAGCAAAAGATATTTTAAAAACGACATTGTTGAACCGGAATTCATTATAAATAAAGATGGAACGATGAACGTTCCATCTAAACCGGGCATTGGGGTTGAAGTGAATATGAAAATGTTAGAAAAGGTAACAGTACGAAGAGAAGAGTTTTCATCTTAGCTGTATGCTCTTCGAGTAACTTCGTGTCTTCTTCGAGCGCTTCGTGTAACAAATTCTTTCACGAACCTGTCTGCCTCAGGCAGAGGAACACGAAGATTTATTTGATTAAAATCATCTTCTTCGTTGCCTGAAAGTTTTGTTTCCCGTCGATGGAAACGGCGTTAATGCTGTACAAATAAATGCCGGAAGAAAGTCCTTCTCCGTTGAAGTTTACATTATAAGAACCTGTTTGTTTCGCACCCTCGTTAAATGTTTTTACAACTTCTCCGAGTGTATTGTAAACG
>MNVA01000048.1:1657-8594 GCA_001871325.1 Ignavibacteria bacterium CG1_02_37_35 | reverse complement strand
CGACTAAATATTTCTCCGTATGGGTTTTCCAAGTATAAAACTTTTTAACATTATCAATTCCATTTTCAGAAAATTCACACCACAAATTTTTATCACATAAAATTTTATTTAGTGCTTTAGCAATATTTTTGGAATCTGAAACATCAACCGTAATTCCGTTTTTACAGTTTTCAATAATATCACGAGGACCGCCATTTTTCGTAGTAACTACGGGCAGACCGCATGCAGCAGCTTCGATTAATGTTAAACCGAAAGTCTCAGAGAGAGATGCGTTTACAAATATTCCTCCTGTCTTTGCAGCCATTCTGTAAAGTTCAGGAACTTCAATATCCGGATCGTGTTTTTTAGGAATAGCCATTTTCCCATAAAGATTATATTTATCCATCAGCAATAATATTTCTGTAAGTACTTCGCGTTCGTTATCCTCCATTGTTGCAATATCATCTCTGATGCCTGCATAAATTGCAAGATTTGCTTTTTTTTGAAGTTCTTTATCCTCACCATAAGCTGTTATTAATCCTGAAATATTTTTTCTTCTATCCGGGCGGCAGAGTGAAAGTATAAGTGGTTTATCTATCATCACAAAAAATTTCATGTATTCTTTATTGATATGTTTTATTAAAGCAGTTGTTTGTTCATCATACTGTCTTATTTCATTATATGGGAAAAATTTTACGAGATTTAATCCCGGAGGGATCACTTTAAATTTTGATTTGACGGCAGTTTGATAATGCTTAAGACAATTTTCTATTTCCTGATTTGTACTTGTTACAATCATATCAGCAAAGTTCAATATTATATTTTCACTCTTGATGCGTCGGGTAAATTTGTATCTTTTTTCAGCCATCTCCTCTGAGACACCATCGTTAAGTAATTTTTGAAGTTTTTCTTTTCCGAGAGAATGAGATGTGTGTAAAAATGGAATTCCAAAAAATTTAGCTAATTCGCTGCAGACATATCCGGCATCAGCATAATGGCTGTGAATGAAATGGGGCAATCTTTTTTTCCCCTTAAGATATTTAATACTTTTATCTATAAACTCTTCCAGATGATTCCACAATAATTCCTTACGAATATATTTTCCTCCTCCTGCCCTAATTCTGACGATATCAAATTTGTCATTAACTTTTTCAACAGGTATAGAATAATCTTTAGAAAGATTATTATCATAAATCCATCTTGTAACAAGTTCAACTTTTTCTACTTCAGGATAATTGCTCAGAGTATTTGCAAGTTCAAATACATATTTCGTTTGTCCGCCTGTATCAGCATCACGACCAAGCTCTAGTTCATGTCCCCGGATTAAACCATGGATACTGTAAAGCTGAATAAACAAACCTTTATTACTTTTACTCATTAAAAATTACTTCCCTATACTTTTGATAAAATGAAAGATCATTAGGCAACGCACCATTTATTTTTACGATTTCGGAAGCGAATTCGCAAGCCAGTATATTTATTCTTTCAATATCCCAACCATGCAAATATCCCAGACATAATATTGCTGAATATGCATCACCGGCGCCAACCGTATCAACAACATTTTTTACAGGATAATTATAGCTATTTGTTTCGCCGCCTCTGTAAATAATTGCGCCATTTTCTCCATGCGTTACACATAACATTTCAAGATTATAATCATTAAGTGTGGCTTCGGCAATTTCAGCTGATTTTATTTTGTTATCATAAATTAATGAATTAACAAGCTGAAGTTCATCCACATTTAATTTTAAAACGTTCGCAACTTTAAGAGACGATTCAACAATCTCTTTTGAAAAATAATTTTGCCTGATATTGAGATCACAGAAATATTTTATCTTTCTATCAAAGAGAGCTTGTATACTGCTTCGCGACCTAATATCTCTTTGGGCTAGAGTTCCAAAGTATAGACAATCACTCTTGTCAACAAGAGAAATAATTCCATCGTTAATTTCAATTGCATCGTAAGCACGGTTTTCTTCAATTATCCATTCAGGTATTCTCTTCTCATTCAAGGTGGGAACAGCCGCTCCGGTCAGAAGCGTATCATCTATTTGAAGAAAAGCGGTTGCTATTTCATGCTTATCAAAAAAGTCTACTATTTCTTTTCCCATTTCATCTTTACCAATGCGACTGATAAAGCTGCCGTCTCCGGATAAATTTTTAATATGGTAAATGAAATTAAACGGAGCGCCTCCAAGTTTTTTACCGGCAGGATAAACATCGAATAATATTTCGCCTATCGAAGTTATTGATTTCATAATTCCTATCGGGTTGTTTTTGATTATTAGCATTAATGCTAAAGGGAAAAAATATTACAAAAGAAAAATCGAAAAGATAATTCCAATGCAGCGGTTAATTATGAATTTTTGTTGATATTAAACATAAATATGAACAAATCCAAATAAACAAGCAGGGAAATGATAATATAAGAGAGATTGAATTTTATCGGTGGTTTCTATGTTCTGTTTCAGCACCGAAAAGTCCAAGTGTGTAAAATACTTTGTGTAAATGGGATGAAGCTGAATCATAAAAAAGGTTCAACTTGTTTCTAAAAGATAATAGAAAAATGACTAATAACAATCGACCAGTTTCTAACCGGCATTCGACATTTTCTTGCAATATCCCGATAAGCCAGAAACAACATTTTCGTTAAGGCTTCATCATTCCGGAAAATAGATTTAGCATTCGTAATTTTTCTAATCCGTTAGCTAATCCAGGTATTAAAAAGACTGTGTGAAAATCCTTAACCCATCCCGCCGAAGCGCATATGTGTCAACTTAATTTTATTAATAATTTGTGTAAATCATTAAAATATAATTGAATATAGTTACTAAATGCTTCTATTTTTTATATGGCACTCCTAATGGAGTGCGGTTTGTTTTGGGTTATCCAGTTCTATAAATATTTAACTCCTTACGGAGTTTTTAACTTGTTTATCTTCGCTCCAGAGGAGCGAAATATTTATAGAAATACATAAATACCCAAGATACCAGCACTCCGTAGGAGTGCTATATTGTTTTATTTGATTAGAATTACAGCATCAAAATCAAAAATTAATTTAATTTTCATATCCCTTAAGTTGACGCCTATGCGCCTAAGCGGGATGAGAAAATAAACCGAAAACGAACAATTAGAATCCCGCGTAAGCAGGATTTTTATTGTCCGTTAACTAACGGATTAACACAAACTCAAAAAGTCGTGGCTATGGAAAATCAAATAATGCGTAAGGTGAATTAATAAGTAATCCAATTTCTGCTTTCTTTTCTTAAAAGGAAAATATGTTTTTCTCGGATTGCTGTTTTAAGTAATCTCCCGAGGAATCCGACAAAAGTAATTTTCTTCAAAAATGGCAATGCTAACCAACCAATAGCCAAATGCTTTCCAAGACTAACAACTTCGCCCAATACTTTGGGATAATACTTCTTCTTAACTCTGCCAAATATTTCAGCATAAATATTTTCGGCGGCTAATCTACCTTGTTGTAATGCAAATTGTGCGGCTGCCGGAACAGGTTTCCTAGTAACCGGATTAATTGCATTAGCGCTATCGCCAATTGCGTAAATATGTTTATTGCTTTCCGATTGTAAATACTCATCAACAATTAAACGACCCACCGTACTTGTTTTTAAACCGCCGCGTTTGATTAAATCCGAAATACGAATTCCGCCTGTCCAAATAAGATTTTTAGATTTAATTACACTATTATTTGAAAGAAATATTTCATCGTCGGTTCTTTGTTCAATTTTTAAGTCAGTTAAAACTTTAATGCCTTTTTCGATAAGTTTTTTCTCAATACGTGAAGAAAAACTTTCTTCCATAAATGGAACTAATCGTTTGGCAGCTTCAATAAGGATGATCTCAACATCGTTATTAGCAATATTAAAATTAGCGACGCACTTTGAAGTATGATCAGCTAACTCTCCGGCAAATTCCACACCCGATAAACCGCCGCCGCCAATTACAAAGCGAAGATTATTTTTCCTTATACTTTCATCTTTTTCAGAAGCAGATGTTGCACATACATTTGAAATGTGCTCATAAATTTTATCAGCATCATGCAATGATTGCAAAGCGAATGAATGTTCTGCCATTCCCGGAATATTGTAGTAATTTACTTTGCTGCCAATTGCAATAATCAAAAATAAAAACGGCAGCAATTTATCGTTTATCTGAACGGTTTTATTTTCCACATCAATATTCTCTACTTCACCAAGTTGAAATTGAATATTGCGGTTTTTCAAAATTTTATAAAGAGGAATGGAAACTTCAGTTTTACGAACAGCCGCTTCGTGCAATTGAGTTTTAATTGTGTGAAATGGATTTTTATCAATAAGATGAACTTTAAAGAAAGAATGTTTTTTTAATAATCTTTCCAAGCGAAGTGCGGCTGTAAGTCCGCCGTATCCTGCACCGATGATGACAATATTTTTCAAATTATTCTCATTAATTAATTCGGTTACGTTCGTTTGTAGAACTTCTTCTTTACGTTCAAAGAATTTTGGGATAAGTTCATTAAATGTTTCTCTAAAATGTGCACGGGCAATAATATGATCTCTCCCTTTGTATTCGATAAGCATAAACTCATCTAAAAAATCCTCAATATATTCTTTTGTTAGATTCATCATTCAAACAATATCTTTTAATTCTTCTCAGATAATATAATCTTCATATTTTCTTAATTGCATCCATCGGGCAGATTTTAATACATTTAATTTTCTTAAAACCAGAACATTCATTACATATTTCTGTAACGAGATAAAAATGTTCATTTGAAAGCGGAGTTAGGCTCTTTCCATTTTCCACCCAACTTTCACCTGGTCCATAAATTGCTTCAGTTGGACATTCAACTGCGCAAGCTCCGCAGTTGATACAATCTTCTGTTATTATCATTGTCATTAAAATTTTTCTCCCTTTGCTTCACGGTATTGACTGCCAACCGCTCTAATTCTTCCCCACATCGAATAGAAAAATAAAATCATTGCCAAAACCTGCAATGTTGAAAAAACTACAATTGCAACATTCACCCAGGTGATGTAGTAATACGATCCTAAAACCTGCATAACAAACCTCAATGCCGTTGCAATCGTCATCATCCAGTAAGTAACCAGGATCAAATCCGGATCATATTTTTTATCATCTTTTTCTGGGCGCGGAAAAAACCACAGCGCAACACCCATAATCATCATCATTACAGAACCAACAAGAATAACATGAGTGTGTGCGGAAATCATTTCTTGCGAATAACCGGTTTGAAAAACATACTTAACAAAAGACATATAAAGTCCTGTAAGTATTCCAAGCACAAGAAAAGCTAAACTGGTTTTAATAAAATATCTTACTGTAGTAAACATAAAATCCTCATTTACATTCCAAGTTGTTCACGCGCTTCATGTGTCATTTTATCCGGAGTCCACTGCGGTTCCCAAACAAGATTCACAATTACTTTCTTTGCTGGTTCAAAATGTTGGATTACATTTTCTACCCATGCTGTAATGCTGCTGTGCATCGGGCAGCCCGGTGTGGTCAGTGTCATAGTGATTATATTTACTTCGTCGTTGGATTCAACTGCATAGACAAGTCCGAGATCAACAATATTAATTCCTATTTCGGGATCAATAACACCTTTTAACACTTCTAATATTTCTTCTTTGTTTGCCATAGATTTTATTTCCTAAAAATTGTTATCATATTGAAAAGGAAGATAATAGAACTAATGAGCATTAATGAAAATGAGATCAATAAACCTATTTCACTTCTAAACGTTAAAGAATAAAGAGAACCAAAAACTGCAGTGAGCATGAGATAGAATTCAACATATGCAAACTTTTCATTGAACATATCTTTTAACATCGGCACCGGCTCAAGCCCGACTTTACTGCTGTATTTGTGATACCATACGAGGAATGGAACTATCTTATACATTTGTCCAACGATTAACATCGAGATATAACCAAAGATTATCATATAACCATAAACCAAGGTTAAGTTGATGATGCTTTCATAATCAACAAAAGCGATGAAAGTACCGAGCACCGTTGTTAAACCAAGCATTATGTATGCAACAGAAGAAAATTTAATTCCAATATCAAATTTTTTTCTTATTCTATTTTTGAAAATGATATGAATTTGAAGTAGGAAGAATATTATTCCCAATACAATCAATCCTGTAAAAATATAGTAAGGGAATGCCGTATTCTCAAAGAGCATCGTGGCTGATATTCCAAATAATCCGAAGTTGATAATCCAGAAAGCCCATTTTGCATTCGTTAAAGTATAACCGTGCGAAAGTGTGAACATCGGGATTAATTTGAATGAAACCCCCATTATCACCATTGAAATCCAGCCGATAAATGCAATGTGTGCGTGTAAATTAAGATATTGAAGATGACTTAATTTTATGTATGGAGTCCAAAGATTTATTGCCAGCAACAATCCGGCAATTGCGGTTACAATCAAATAGAAAATTGCTGCGGCAAGATACCAGCCTGTAACATTCCAGTTCTTAACGCTTTTCATTGTAAGGATTATGTTAAACGAAAAGATGAACATTGCAAGATTAAGAAGTATTGCAGATAACGTCATATTAATTCCGGTATCAAATATCCAGAAGCAATATGGCAAACCGATCACACCGGGCAGGTAAATCCAGAATTGAACCTCTGCAAGTTTTTCGCTGAACAATTTCGTTTCGAGTACAACCGGCACAAGCTGAAACATAGCGCCGAAGATTATCATTGTAATCCAGCCAAGCGTAGCAATATGATTGATGGAAAGAATTTTTGGTTGGAAATGATGTCCGCTAATTGATGAATAATTTATTAATAAAAGAAAATTAAGAATGACAAATGATGCCATTGCTGCAATAAAATATTTTGAAATTATTTTAAATGGAGGGGCATAAGCAGAAACTATTGATTCGGATTGAATCATAATTATGTATTCCTCTTTTTCGTGA
>MNVA01000048.1:0-1645 GCA_001871325.1 Ignavibacteria bacterium CG1_02_37_35 | reverse complement strand
GTGATAACAACCTTAAAATAATTTTCTTCAATTTTGTTTGTTACCGCTTCATATCCTCGTTCCTCAAGTTTTGGATAAAGCATCATCGGTTCGCGGTGATGATGAACAAGCAGAACAGTATTCTCATCAACCTGTGATAAAGCTTCAAGGATTTTTATCATTGGTTCCGGCGGCACAAGTTCTCGAACATCTAATTCAATTACCTTTTCATAATCAATCTCTTTTGATGGTGTTTTTCCCTTTGAAGGATTTTCATCCTGAACAACTTCTTTATTTTTATAAAAATAAATTCTGAAAAGATCGTTTTCTTTTTCTGTCCAGTGTTCAAAACCTTTCTTACCCAATACAGAGTAAAGCGGAATCGGCTCAAAAGAATTTATGAGCAATAATATTTCATCATCTTTTATTTCCTTAACCGCAGCCATTATATTTTGAAAAGGATCAACTCCTGATTTTAATATTGGACGAACGTCAAGCCGATGAATTTTATCAGACTTAATTTTGCCAAGTATTCCCGGTTTTTGTTTAACTGTTTCTTCGTTTTGCATTTCTTCACTTATAATATTTTTACATTCAATTGAATTGTTAATTGATTTATTTAATTCGTAAAGGAGTGAATATATATCCACTCCAGCAATTGAAGCAGCCTGCTCAACCGTCACTCTACCTGCTAATGCCTTTCTAAGAATCTTATTTTCAAGCTTTTTAAAATATGGGCTTGCCTTTATCAAGACTTCCATAGTTTGTGGATACGAAGAAAGCATTTTCGATATTTTCATATCTTTAGTAATCACTGCAGCATCTTCCATACTATAACTTGCTAATATTCACACGCCAAACTTCAGGACCTTTTTCAACATATTCCCAGTCAAACTGATTTGGTCTTTCAGCATTGAACTGATAATAAAGCGGCATCGGGTCATGATCATTTACTAACTGAAATCTTTCGCCATTCTTTAATGCATCAAAAGTTGCAAAGATTGTTGGATGCTTTTCTCTTGGCGGAACGGGACGAATATCAAGCTGTTTTAATTCCATTTTAAATTCCTAAATTTTTTCTGTTGTTACTCAACAAACATAGTAGTTATGTAAAAGGATTTCCTTGACTTAAGTCAGAAGGTGCTATTTTTATAAAAGATTATTTTGAAGAATAAAGGGCTATCTAATCCTCTGCCAGTTTTTTGAGTTTCGATAAATTTGTTATAAAAATCTTTTCCCCATTGACTCTTATTATTTCATCATCGTGCAGTTTTTTAAAGGCACGCGAGAGCGTTTCAGTTATTGTTCCGAGGTATGCTGCAATTGTTGACTTTGGGATGGTAAGTTTTATGAAGGGTTCGGGAAGATTCTCTGTTTTGCCTTTCTTTATTTCTTTAACCAAATACTTTGCAAGTCTATTTACAACTTCTTTTGATGAAAGGTCTTCAATCTGAGCAACAAGTGATTTTAACCTTTTTGCAAACCCTGCTAACATCTTTAAAGATATTTTAGGTTCTTTGAAAATAAACTCAAGAAATTTTTCTTTGGGAATGAAAAGAGTCAAACATTCTTCAAGCGCTTCAGCGCTAACCGGGTAATTCCCTCCTTCAAACAAAGGAATATCTGCGAATGTGGTTAAGGGTCTAACGATATGCACGACTGATTC
>MNVA01000063.1 GCA_001871325.1 Ignavibacteria bacterium CG1_02_37_35 | reverse complement strand
ATAGTTCACAATTACCGACCGTTCACTTACTGAAACATACCTTAAGCTTGTTAGCTCTTGATGCTTCATCACATTGTAGATAGCTTTCGACCAAAATTAAAGACAACAAAGTGAATATTCTAAAAATGCTGATGAGTTTATCTTCCAAAAAACATCCTGCTGCCGCTCCTCTTTTAATAATAAAGAAGGAAGCGAGCGACACTAACACAAAGGAATACAATTCAATTGAAGAAGCAATTGCCGATTTAGAAAATGACCCGAATGTGTCCGCTTATAAAATAGAAAAGCTAAGATCATCTCTTAAAAGTTTGAAGAACAAAACTTCAATAACGATTAGGAATGGTGAGATAATATAATGTTAAATAAAATGAATTCTCACAATAATTAAAAAACAATCTAAAAGGATACAAACAATGAAAACAAAATTATTCATCATCTTATTGATGGCGATACTAAGTACTTCTCTCTACAGCCAGAGCGGAAGTATTAATAACACACTGGGCTCAGGAGGTTCTTTTATCATTAAAGACGGTGCGAGCACATTTTTCACTCTCGCCCAGTCAACGGGGTATGTAACCTTAAATAAGAGTATGTCTTTGTCATACACTACCGGCTCAACGATAGGAGTGATATATAAAGGCGCAGAAAGATTTATACATGATTATACTGCATCCGGAACAGACGGATTCAATACTTTTATTGGAATAAGTGCTGGTAATTTTACGATGAGTGGAACTGGCCAACAAGGAAGTTATAATTCAGGATTTGGGACACAATCACTTATAAGTCTTACAACCGGCAACCGAAACCAGGCTTTTGGTCCACAAACACTTGTTAGCAACACAACCGGATTCCATAATTCAGCTTTCGGAACACAAGCGCTTTACTCGAACGTTATTGGGAGTAGAAATTCAGCGTTCGGCGAAGGCACTCTTATAGGCAGCACAGGTAACTCGAATTCAGCATTCGGGTCAGGAGCTGGTAACAATGTTAGTACGGGTTCAAATCTAACTTTACTTGGATATGATGCCCAGGCAAGTTCTGGAACAGCTACAAATCAAATTACACTGGGTGATTTTTATGTTACCTCACTCCGCTGTAATACCTCAACTATAAGTTCTCTTTCAGATGCAAGAGATAAGAAGAATATTCAAGACTTAAAACTTGGAATAGATTTTTTGATGAAATTAAAACCAAGACTATTCAACTGGGACAGAAGAGAATGGTATAATAACAATTCATCAGACGGAAGCAAGATGCAGAAAACTCCAACTGCAGGTTTTATTGCGCAAGAACTTGACACCGTGCAGATGAGCGAAAATGCTGAATGGCTTAATCTTGTGTTGAAATCAAATCCAAATAAATTAGAAGCAACATCTGGTAATCTTCTGCCGATCATTGTAAAAGCAATACAGGATTTGAAAAAAGAAAATGATCAGCTAAAAGTAAAAAACGAAGTTGCTCAAGCAGCTAATGAGAACCTAAAGACTACAACCGTTCGGTTAAATGAAAGACTTACCAAGTTTGAGAAGATGCAAACTTTATTAGTAGCTGAAATTGAAAAGCTTAAAGCTAATAATGATGAAACTACCAAAGTGAGTCTGGGAACAAAATGAAAACGAAAATATTTTTCTTACTAACAATATTTTTTTCTTCCTGGCTCTTCTGCCAGAGTTCCATTGTGTATGATCTTGGAACTACCATAGACGTAGGTAACGGTGCAGATGTTTGTGCCGGGACCATTACTGTAAATGGAACTTATAGTGGTGGAGGAACATTTTGTACTGGTGCTTTGCCTGTTGAATTAGTTTCCTTTAATTCAATTGTATCAGATAATAAAGTAGAATTAAATTGGATAACTGCAACCGAAGTTAATAATTACGGATTTGAAGTTGAAAGAGGCATTGGGCAAAAGGCAATAGGCAATAGTGCCTGGGAAAAGATCGGATTTGTTCAAGGTAATGGGAACAGTAACTCACCAAAAGAATATCGTTTTACTGATAATACCACAACTTCCGGTTTATATGCTTACCGCCTTAAACAAATTGACAATGATGGTACATTTAAATACAGCGAGACCATTGAGGTTTTGGTTAGTCAAATTCCAAATGATTTTTCTCTAAACCAGAATTATCCGAATCCGTTTAATCCAGCAACTAAAATTAGATACAGCATTCCCCTCGTAGAGACGCAGAGCAGTGAGGCTGCACAGAATGTATTATTAAAAGTTTACGATGTGCTCGGCAATGAAGTTGCAACGTTAGTGAATGAAAAAAAACCTGCCGGAGTTTATGAAACTAATTTTGACGCTTCAAAACTTTCGTCGGGAATTTATCTTTACAAGATTCAAGCCGGCAGCTTTGTGCAAACAAGGAAGATGATGCTCTTAAAATAAAAAACTGTTGCGTTTTTTTAATATTAAAGTCCCGTCATTAATTGATGGGGCTTTACTCTTGCATTTTGGCAAATAATTTACGAATATTGACATGAAGATTGATTCACCTCCTTTAAAAGACAAAGAAATTTTATTAGTCTATTTATTCCTCTGATAAAATTACACTTCCTCTCTTAAGCGCGAATCCTGTTCTCCTATATTAGAACTGTGTTGGCGCGAACACCAAATCAATTTAAACTAATTATTAGTTCAATCCGTTCACAGTTCAATTTAAAAATTTTTAACGTCAATCATTAATCTTAAAGTTTCCGATGTACTTGGAGATGAAGTTGCAACATTAGTGAACGAAGAAAAACCAGCCGGAGTTTATGATGTTACTTTTAATGCTTCAAAACTTTCGTCAGGAATATATTTCTACAAACTTCAAGCAGGAAGTTTTATTTCAACGAAGAAAATGATTTTAATAAAATATCAGAAAACTTTTTTAGAAAGAAGCCGGAGTACATCACTCCGGTTTTTTATTTACGCAAGATAGGCGCTCATCAATTTTTCTTTGCCCAGAGTATTTACCAGAAGCACTTCATCATAGTTTGCCGGTTTTTCATTTTCGCCAAAGAAGTCGGTGTCATTCCGATCTTTCTGCGTAATTGATCTTGCTCTTTCAGCGGTAAGCACCGAGAGTTTATCAACAATGATATTATTGCCGCTTTCCGCGTCAACCTTCCCTTCTATTACGTAGGGTCCCATTGACATCGTGAGTTCCGCAAACTGTGCATAAGCTTTCGGAAAGATCACCGCTTCAAATGTTCCGGTAAGGTCTTCCAGCGAAAGAAATTTCATGATCTCCCCTTTGCTCGTCTTGATCCGTTTTGAAGTCATGTACCAGCCGATCATTTTTATTTTCCGGTTGTGGTATTTGAACATGTCGGCTGATTGAATAATCTCTTTCGCATTTACCGCCGTATCAAAAAATTGCAGCGGATGCTGCGAGATCATGTAGCCGAAAAGCTCATATTCGTAGAGACTTTTTTCTTCCGGAGAAAAATCTGTTTGCGTCACTACTTCCTTCTCTAATTTAAGCGCCTCGTTGGCAAACAGATCATTATTGTAGGCATCAAGTATTCTTTTATTTTTAAAATAGAGATCAAGCAGGCGAAGCAGCGTTGGTCGCGTTAATCCGAAGCAGTCCATCGCACCGCATTTTATTAGTGACTCCGTCCGTTCGTGTCCTAAATGAGTGCGGGAAAGAAAATCGATAAGCGAAACATATTTCCCATTTTCATTTCTTTCATCCACAATTGTTTCCGCCGAGCTTTCTTCAAAATTTTTGATGGCAATAAAGCCGATCCTTATTTCTTGATCCTTTCCCACATAGCCGTAGAGGCTACGATTAACATCGGGGAGCAACAGTTTCAATCCAAGCCGCTGCGCTTCTGTGATATAAACTGCTGTCGAATAATAACCGCCGCCGTTGTTCAACACTCCCGCCATAAACTCCGCCGGATAATGCGCTTTCAAGTAAGCAACCTGGAACGAAAGTAACGCGAACGATGCGCTGTGTGCCTTGCAGAACGCATATCCCGCAAACGATTCGATCTGTTTCCACAGTGCTTGCGATACCGTCTCCGAATAGTTTTTTTCCTTGCAACAACTAAAGAACCGCTCGCTTAGCATCTGCATGGCTTTGTGAGAACGCATCTTCCCGCTCATCGCCCGTCTCAGCAGGTCGGCTTCTTCAAGCGTTAAGCCTACAATGTGATGAGCAACTTTAATTACATCCTCCTGATAGATCATCACGCCGTACGTTTCACCAAGAATTTCTTTCATCTTCGGAATAAGATATTTTCTCCGCTTCGGGTCTTTGTGGCGCTCAATAAATTCTTTCATCATTCCGCTTTCCGCAACACCGGGACGAATGATGGACGAGACCGCTGTGAGCATCTCGAACGTTTCGCAGTTGGTCCTCCGCAGCAGTGATCGCATTCCGGGACTTTCGATATAAAAGCAGCCGATCGTTCTTCCTTCGCGTATCAACTTGCGGGTTTCTAAATCGGCAAATACTTTTTTGTAATTGAAGAGATCAAACCCGGTGCTTTTTATCTTTCGCTGAACCGCGTCATATATTTTAGAGACTTGTTTACCGGGCGGGCGGTAATCTGTCATACTAATGAGTTTTGTCTTGCTTGATTCCATTTTATTTGCCATATTATAGGTGAACATTTGCGCACTAATATATTAACAAACTCAACCAGAATCAAGAGCTAAAATGAGCGTAAAAACTGATTAATTGTGAAGACTTTGGTGAGCGTAAGCTATTTGAAAAGTTCTGAGTGAGAGCCTGTTCTTTCTAAATACAGAGCCTCGTTTGTTAGACGGTAGATTAAGAGCCAGTCCGGTTCAACATGGCAATCGCGATGATTTTGCCATTTCCCGGCTAATTTGTGGTCTCGATATTTTGGTTCTAATGGTTGGTTGGTCAGGAGTATTTCGAGTACCGTTTCGAGGAGATGAATGTCTTTCCCCTGGCTCTGGATTTTTTTGAAGTCCTTTTTGAATTGAGAAGAGTATACGAGTCTCAACTCTTCAGTTCCTCAAGAAGTTGATTGACATCGGAAACTTCATGGAGTTCCTCACCATTTTCGGATTTGCGCAATGTTTCTTCGGTTAATTCGTTCGGAATTTTTATCTCAAAAGGAATTCCCTTAGTTAAAGAAACTTGTGTTAAAAATAGGGAAATAGCTTCAGACATTGAAATGTTCAGTTTATTAAGAATTCGTTGAGCTTTATTCTTTACGCTTGGGTCTATTCTTGCTTGTATGGTTGCGGTCTTATTCATTTTTTTCTTTCGTGTACTGTGTAATTACAATCGCACTACAAGTATAAGGTTTATTTCATTTTTTGTCAAGAACAAAATTTAAGTAGCGAAGCCAATAAAGAGGCGAACGATTAAGAATAAGATTATGATTATAATTAAGACTTTTCTGACGGCAATTGCACAAGGTGAGTTGAAAATCAAGAAACCATTGAACTATGTTTACACTACATGCACATTCAAATTATTCTTTGCTTAACGGAACTATCCGGATTGGGGAGTTAGTTTCTTTTGCAAAAAAACATGGGAGTCCGTACGCAGCTTTAACAGATACGAACGCCATGTACGGCTTAATTCAATTTGCAAAGAAATGCGCGGAGCAAAATATTAAACCGGTTCTCGGCAGTTTTATTGACGATCCGAAGGAGAAGAATTTTTCTGCCGTTTTTCTTGCAAAGAATAACGAAGGCTACGCTCACCTTTGCAGAATTATTACTTCGCGGAAATTGAAGGAGGACTTTTCTTTAATTGATCTGTTGAATGAACCGCTTAACGATCTTTATGTTATTACTTCGTCGCTTGATCTTTTAAAAAGAATACGAATTGATCTTCCGCTAAGGCAAAATCTTTTTGTTGAATTGATCGTTACGCGAAAAGCCAAAAGCAAAACGCGAGAACTTTACGAATTTGCCAAACAGAATAACCTCAAAATTGTTGCATCTCATCCGTCATATTTTTTAACCCGCGAAGATTTTCTTCTTCACAAAGTTGTAACTGCGATAAGGTTGAATTCCGGCATTGCAAATTTGCCGGAAGATATTACCGCCGATGAAGAAGCATACTTAATTACTCCCGATGAATTTGCACGAACGTGGAAAGCCTTGCCTGAAGCGGTCTGGAACGCCGATCGCATTGCGCAATCGTGTAATGTCGATCTAAAGTTCGGAGAATATAAATTCCCGACTTATGTTTTACCAAAAGATGAAAGCGCTTTTTCATATTTATGGAAAATCGCTTTCGAAGGCTTGTCAAACCGCTATCAACCCATCACCGAGCAGGCAATTAAACGGCTTCAATATGAACTTGAAGTGATTGATGAACTTGGTTTTAGCGATTACTTTTTAATTGTGTGGGACATTATCCGAGAAGCGAAGAAGAGAGGCATTATGCATATCGGGAGAGGTTCCGCTGCAAATAGTCTTGTCTCTTTCTGTCTTGGGTTTACCGAAGTAGATCCGATAGAGCAGAATTTATACTTCGAGCGGTTCTTGAACAGAGGAAGAACTTCGCCGCCGGATGTTGATCTTGATTTTTCATGGAAGGAGCGCGATTCCATCATCAAATATGTTTTTGAAAGATACGGGTATGATAAAGTTGCAATGATCTCAACAACGGTAACGTTCCGGGCAAGGTCGGCGTTCCGCGAAGTTGCAAAAGCTTTCGGTATTTCAAATTCAGAAATTTCCAAGTACAGCAAATTTATTCCCTGGTCAACGGCGCACAGTCTGCCGAACATAGCAGAGAAGTTTCCTGAAACGCGCTCGCTCGATTTTACACACGAGCCGTGGAAAACAATTGTTAACATTGCCTCTAAGCTGGCAGAATTCCCGCGGCACATCAGCATTCACCCAAGCGGAATAATAATAACGAAAAACAAAATGACCGATTACGTTGCGCTTGAATATGCTAAGAATAAAGGGCTTGGTTTGATCGTTACACAGCCCGATATGTATTCCATTGAGGATATTGGGTTGATCAAAATAGATCTGTTAAGCCAGCGCTCGCTCGGTGTGCTGAAGGAAACGATGAAAATGTTGAATGGCTCGGTATTGGATAGTACCGCTTCAGTAAATGTTTTCCGGTTGAATGTTGAAGAATTGCAAGATTAAATTATTCATTAATTGAAAAACAGACATCCCGAATTCCATAATCGGTCACTTACAAATTTTGGATTTATTATTTACTTCTCGCTTTATTTTTGGGGGAGAATACTTATATTCCCATTGTTTTTTACTGCAATTTAATTTCTTTTTTAGAGAATAAATTTACATTGTATTTCTAACTGAAGAGTATATTTACCAAGATAAAACATGGAGCGAACAAATGAAGTTCGATAAACTTTTTTTAATAATACTTTTTCTATCGTTTGCTGTAACAATACATACACAAAATCTTCCACAAATCATGGTTAGCCCCCACGCAAAAATTATTCAGGAAGTAGGACTAAGTGAAATCACCATAGATTATAACCGACCAGCGGTTAAGGGAAGAGAAATTTGGGGAAAATTAGTTCCTTACGGTATGACCAACCTTGGATTTGGAACAACAAAAGAATCCCCCTGGCGCGCCGGGGCTAACGAGAACACTACTATTACTTTCACAGACGATGTTAAGATCAACGGTCAACCTTTGCCGGCAAATACCTACGGACTGCACATGATTGCGACAGATAAAGAATGGACTATCATTTTTAGCAAAACGAACACAGCCTGGGGTAGTTTCTTTTATGATCCGAAAGATGACGCTCTGCGTATAAGGGTAACACCGGAGAAATCTAATTTTACTGAGTGGCTTTTATACGGATTCGATAATTTAACCGCAAGTTCAGCAGATGTTTTTCTTGCATGGGAAAATCTTAAAGTAAAATTCACTGCTTCGTTCGATATGGATAATATTGTCCTTGACAGATATAGAAAAACGTTAGTCGGCGCAGCTGGTTTTAATGCTGTTAATTATCAGCGGGCGGCGGATTACTGCATAACCAAAAACATTAATCTTGATGAGGCAGCAAAATGGATTGATCACTCCATCGCAATCCAGGAAAGCGCGTCAAATTTATTGACCAAAGCCCAACTCCTTAACAAACAAGGAAAAAAAGTTGAAGCGGATGCTTTAGAAAAAAAGGCATTCAGTATTGGAACTGAAGCAGAATTAAATACTTACGGTTATTCATTAATGCAGCAACAAAATGATATTGATAATGCACTTGAAATATTCAAAATGATAGTGGAAAAGTACCCTGACTCATGGAATGCAAACGACAGTCTCGCAGAAGCCTTTGCAAATAAAGGAGATAAAGCAAACGCAGTAAAATATTACAAGATTGCCTTGGAAAAATCTCCCGAAAATCAGAAAGAGCGTATCCGGTTGACAATCTCAGCTTTGAAATAAGAAGGAATTGTTTATTGGTTTGGAGAAAGGCAGTAGGCATTGGTCAAAAGTCATTGGAAAAATTTCCATTACTGCCGACCGATGACTGCTTCTTGGTTATTTACAAATTCCTTTCTAAGTTCGTGTGTACACATATAAATAAGTCCGGAGTCTTTATTTCTAACTTAGTGTTACATAGAACAAAATCAGCAAGCGGAGGTTCGCACTCTTCCCTTTTGGCTTCTCCTTACGATAAACTTAAACGAAAAACAAAACAATTGAGATACTGATATGCAACTGCACGCATTAATGTATTCCCAAATAGATAATTCAGTGTTGGAAAAGTAACCATAAGGCTCTATCTAAACTGAACACCATGTATTTATAAAAATTACTTGACATCATATATCACAATGTGATATATTTACATACGATAAAACTAAAAACTAAATGGTTTAATAAATGGTCTAAAAAGAATCATATCACAGATAAGAAACTTTTAGATACTTTAAATAATATATCTAATAATCTTGGAGTTACTGATTTAGGTGGAAGTCTATTCAAAGTTCGCACACCGAAAATTGCCCAGGGGAAAAGTGGAGGTTATAGAACAATCGTAGTTTTTAGAGAGTCGGATGTTGCTATTTTTGTTTATGGGTTTTCCAAAAATGAAAAAAGTAATATAGAAAAGGAAGAATTAAAGTATTTTAAAATATTAGCCAAAGACCTATTATCGATAAATAGACAAGAATATAGAGTACTGGAAAAATTAGGTGATTTCATAAGTATAAAGGAATGATCATGAGAGATACAATAAAAAAAGCAGTTGGAAATACTGTACAAGATTTGATCAAAGGAGGTATTAGAACTTCATTCACGGAAAAAGAATTAAAAGAACTTGGAGTAGCAATTCCCCAAATAGAAATCAGTGTAAAAGATATTCAAGCAATACGAGGAAGTATTAAGTTAAGTCAAAATGTATTTGCAAAAGTATTAAATGTTAGTTCATCATCTGTCAAACAATGGGAACAAGGGAAACGTACTCCTACTGGTTCGACTAAAGTATTATTAGAACTTCTTAGAAAAAATCCAACTATTCTAAACTACCGTCTAGGAGCGTGTCCGAGAATAGAATTGAGAATGGAGAGGAAAAATAATTTGTTATAGAAATAATTAAAAATGGATGTAGAAACATTCAAAAAAAACGGTATAATGGAGTTGAAAATAAAAAAGAAAATGAACGAATATGAATCAACTTCCAATATGTGTGACCGGCTTGTTTAAGGATCAAGGAGCAAATCGGGAAGAAAAACAACCGAAGAAACGGACATCAAAAACTAACGTCATCCCATTTAAGCAAGCGCCTGAACAATATCTTCAAGGGACATTTTTCCCATCAAACATTTTTGAACTTCTGCCGAAAGACCACGAATGTGTAATCTACAACGACATATTAGAGCAAATAGAGGTAACAAGACTCTATAAAAATTATAGTGTATTGGGACAGCATGCCTACAACCCGAAGTTGTTAATAAGCATCTTGATCTATGCATACAGTCAAGGGCTGTTTAGTTCGCGCCAGATAGCAGAAAAGCTGAAGTTAGATATAGGGTTTATGTATATCGGTCAAATGCAAAAGCCAAACTTTAGAGTGTTGAGCGATTTCAGAAAAGATAACAGAGAATTTTTTAAGGACTGTTTTAAGCAAAGCGTAATGCTTGCAATGACAGCCGGATTAGTAAGTCTTGGTCATATAAGTCTTGACGGATCAAAGTTCAAAGCAAACACATCGAAACATAAAGCAATGAGCTATGGA
>MNVA01000224.1 GCA_001871325.1 Ignavibacteria bacterium CG1_02_37_35 | reverse complement strand
CCGATTACAGTGAATCTTTTGCGGGTAAAGGTCAATCCTAACGGCAAGCCGACATAGCCGAGTCCGATGATGCCGATCTTTGCGGTGCGGGAGGAGAGTTTTTTTAGTAATTCATTTTTATAATTCACAAAATTCCCTATCCTATTGCACTTTAGCTTTTGCATCTTTATATTTTTTCAAGCGCTTGCTCAAGATCTAATTCCATTTAAATTCTCACCATTTTCTCTGCGTTCTCTTCGGTTGAAATATTCTTGTAAATTAATCTGCAATCCATACCTTTTATTAAACCCCTACGGGGTTTTGTTTCAGGGAGGGAGCATCTTTTTCTACAAATATACAACCCCTCCGGGGTTAATCCCCCTCTGCCTACTGCCTACTGATTTCTGACTTCTGCCCATTGCCTACTGCCTACTCATCTTCTCATCATCTCAATATCCGCTTTCTTCTCCATTGCTTCAACATCAAATTAAAATACCATATTTTTCAATACTCTCTAAGAACCCGCTTCTGTCATTTTTCCTATCTAAGATAATAGGCTCAATCCGAAGATCGATATTTCTGACTATTGAAAATAATTTGGCATTCAACTCCAAAAAATCACCTTCAAAGTCTGAAACTACCACTGCAATATCTATATCACTACTATATTTTTGCTCCCCTTTAGCATAAGATCCGAAAAGAATAATCTCTTCAACATCGAGAAATTCTTTAACTTTTTTAGAAAATCTATTTAAAGCAGTAGTTGTTTTTTTATCCATTTTTTCAAATCCTCAGTTTCTTTAACAATGGAACGACAACGGTTATACGTCAAAGATTTAAGCAGCATTTCTTTATCATCCGGATAACGGGTCTTTATATTTAAAGGCATTAACGTATAAAGTAGTTTTCTTTGTTCATCAGTCATCACCGGATCAATACCGCTTTTCCCAGCCAGCAACAAAAGATTATGGCTATAAGGAGGTTCCGCCCCTTTTCGATACCAATAATAAGCTTTTAGACTTTTCTCAATAACTTGATGACACATAAAACCTACGTATAAATATCTTCTTGTTTTCAGCATTGCACGGGCGGTCTCCATATCGTAAACTGCCAACTCAAACCAATACAATATTTTATCTAATTTTGATTTCATTTAGAGTAATCAGGAGTTTCTAACCATCCCCAATTATTTTTAGAATTATAGTGGGCAACGGCTTTAATATCAAAACCTTCTTCTACTAATAGCTCTGTTAGATGCGATCCTATAAAGCCAGCCGCACCGGTTACTAATATTTTTTTATTCATTTTGTCTCTAAAATTAGTAATGCCTTTTTACTGAATCCCAATCGCGTGTGTATCAAACCCAATTACTCTGAATCCTTTGCGGGTAAAAGTTAGTCCTAAAGGCAAGCCGACGTAGCCGAGTCCAATGATGCCGATCTTGGCAGTGTGGGAGGAGATTTTGTTTAATAATTCTTGTTTGTGGTTCACAAAGTCCCCTAATTAAGTTGCTATAGAGTTAATATTTGCAATTAAAATTCGATTTTTATATAGAAAGGGAAATACTGTTGAATTGGTCCGTGATCTTTTAACTATTTACTTTATATTGTGTAACGAATTAGTTTTTTTGTGGCTGTCTTCGCTTCGGAGCAAGTCCTTGCTTGGTTCTCCTAAAAATCCGTTCTACGTAATCATGAAGATTTTTAAATTCATCAGCGGAAGAAAATTCTTTATCAGAGATTACGATACCGCCCATTTTTTTTATTTTGTTTTCTATTTCAATAATAGTCAAATTTTTCTTTTTCATCTCTTTAATCTCCGTTATTTCGTAAAAAACTTTTTACAAAATCTTTATAATTATTCTTAATCAGGTCAATAGAAATTGTTAACGCCTCTTTATTCGTAAGATAATCAAATTTAATTACCTCGGTTTTATTTCCATGTTTATCCATCTTATCCATATGCGGATAACCATGCGCACTATCAAATCTAAGTACCTGCCTCCATTCTTCCAATTTCACCTCTAAATCCATTAATTTTGTTTCAAGTACAACAACAAAGTTAGCAATTTCATTTCTTTCTCTCTGAAAAACTACAATGATTCGAGAATCTTTATCAAGTGGAATTTTAATCACTTTCTTTATCATTCAGAACTTTATGTTTGAATTAACAATTTCAGTCGAATTTAATATTATAGGTCAATAGACAATCAGATTAGAGTGAAGGTTAAGAGAATAAATTAAAAATTCTAAATTAAAAAAAAGTCATTTTCTTACCTTACTGGTAAATGCCCCGGGAATTTTTACAATAATAAACAGAGCTGCCATTCTTTTTCTAATCCGAAAACAAGTATATAATCCATTAATAATTTGTTATCTATCGAATCTTTTGAATTTTGTAACATTGCACTAATATCATTTAAGTGTTTTTGAGCATTTCCTTCTCTATAGAATTCAAGTTTTTTAATTATTACATATTCAATGGGTGCAATAGGTATTTTATCACCTTCAAAATCAATACTTCTTACATGAGATAATGCCCAATGCTGGAAATCATTATTCCCGGAAAAATAAATATCTGCTTTAAATCCGGATTGATGGTGAATAATATTACAATGCCCTCTACTATTTCTTAATATTTCGTTTTTAATAACCTCGATTGGAGGGAAATAAAATTCATTTGCCGGAAATAAAAATTTGAAATTTTCAATTAACGTAACGGGCATAGTAATGACTATATCTATATCATGCGTTAACCTTGGTTCACCATAAATAATTGAAGCAACTGACCCTGTGATCATATAAGACGCCCCTAATTTATTCAATCTATCCGTAAATATCTTAAATAAACTATGTTCTTGCATTCAAAAAAACCTTTCTAACTTCTTCGTTTATTTTGCTGTCGTTCCAATCAGGATGAAATTGCTTTAAAGCAGCACGCTTTAATTCTTTAGCGGAAAAATAAAGCTGCATTGATAAATCAAGTTTTTTCTCCGGTGAAAAATTTTTAAACCGATTAGTTATTATTAGGGATTTTCTTTTTCGCATCTGTTTATGATTTTTGTCTGATTTTCGCAGAAAGCAATTCAATATAAATTATCCGCCAGAGGCGGATCAGCCTTTGGCTGAAAATTAAATAAGCCATCGTGAACATTAAATAGTGAATAAGAAAAAACGCCAAATGATCTGATTATCTAAAACTGCTCTGCAGCCCTCTGTCTGACTACTAATATTAGGCAAATTCGAATTGCATTTTTTTTAAGTCGGGTAATGGTATTCTTTTACTAACGTTTAGTATTTCTATACCAACCACCTGGTCGTCTTTATTGTAATCCAACACAATCCCTTCCCTAACTTCTTCCGATTCAATAATATTTGATTCGTCTAACCGGATATACAATGCATCAACATTTTGATCATAATGTAGTTTCATTATAAAACTCCTTTCATCCTTCTATCAAAAAAAGGAGCAAGTCCTTGTTTGGTTCTGCTAAAAATCCGCTCTACATAATCATGAAGATTTTTAAATTCATCAGCGGAAGAAAATTCTTTTTCAGAGATTACGATACCGCCCATTTTTTTTGCTTTCTATTTCAGTCAAATTTTTCTTCTTCGTTGTGATACGTTATTAAGTTATAAGTATCAATACATCAGCCTGTTCGACTTATACGGGTATCGAGATCAAAAAATCAAGGACAAAGATGTATTTGGTTATCGGATTATTGGGTTAATTGAGCAAATTAGAAGTTAACTTTCTATATCAAGTCGTTTCTTAATCCAATTTGGGTTTCTTCTACAATCTAAAACTGCATTGATTAATACATCCTTTGAATCAATCAGGTAGTAAATAGCGTAAGGAAATCTTTTTGAAAGTAATCTATACTGCCCAAATACCTTGTTATGCATACCTGCATATAGCTTTAATGAATCAATATCAAAAAACAAAGTATCCAGAAAGAAACTGCCCAATCCTTCTAATTGACTTTCATAAAATTCATAACCGGCTGAGAGATCATCGAGCGCCGAGGGAAGAATTTTAATATTCATTAAAGGTTATCTCGTAGTTCCTTTTTAGCGGATGCCCAATCCTTATAACTTTCTTTGCCTTCTTTCACTTTTTTTGCTCGCAGAGCTAAGACATCTTCATGCCAATCGGGTGATGGGTAAGAACTTTCGTCCTTAGTCAAATCAACCCACAAATCTTCCATAATTTTTAGTTTATCTTTAAGTGTCATTTCAGTCAACGGTAAATTTACTTGCATTGGAACCTCGTTTTAATTTTTAGTATCAAGTAGCAAGACCACGCCACTGGGCGGGCAGGCACATGTATCAAGATTAAAAATCAACCACGCCAGAGGCGGATCAGCCTTTTGCTGAAAAAGGGAGAAATAGTCTCACGTAACGGATCAGTTAGGAACATTAAACTGATCCGCCACTACGGACTGACTTCTCATATCAGCAAATTCGAATTGCATTTTTTTTAAGTCGGGCAGTGGTATTCTTTTACTAACGTTTAGTATTTTTATACCAACTACCTGATCATCTTTAGTGTAATCCATAACAACCCCTCCTTTTACTTCTTCCGATTCAATAATATCGGAATCGTCCAAACGAATATATAATGCATCAACATTTTGATCATAATGTAGTTTCATTATTTAACATCTTTCAGCCTTCTATCAAAAAAAGCAGTTACTATTAAAATTGGTTTTACCGGATAATCAGTCTAAAATGCCAACTTCTAAATTCAGTCTTCTCTCAACTCACTACTTACCACCCACAGATCAAAAATCATAAATCGCAAATCAAAAATCATAAATCGCAAATCATAATTAACTTTGCGTCTTTACAAGAAAAAACCTAACCGCCGGGCGCCCAAAGAATACGCTGAGAACTCAGAGTTAATTAAAAGATTACTTTGTGAGACTTCGTGTTCCTACTTTGCGAGACTTTGTGGGCTTCTGTTACACGAAGACAAGTATAAATTAAAAAGTAAAAAGCTTGCACTGAGCCAGCCGAAGTGTAAAATTACAACAACTGCTTTTGTCGGGCAATCTGGTTAAAATAATACTAACTTATAAATTCTTATATATTAACCCAAAACCATTTTGATTATCTCTTCCTTTTCCCTTTTATGAAATAAAGATAGATCATTCAGTATACCGCTCAATGTGCCAACCTTTATCGGATTATGGTTTGGAATTGTAATATGGTGTGTAGAATCACCTTTTGTGTATGTCAGCCTAATGTGGCTTCCTTTTTGTCTCGAAACCTCATAGCCAAATGAGACTAACCCCTTTATTAGTTCTTCTGCGGCTACATCCCGGGGTATTTTCAAGCGGCAATAGTTTCTTCTTTAATATAATGAAGCCGGATAATTGAAGGTTTTTCATTTTCTTCAAAATGACAGTTTACTGCTTCAACAACATTTCTCTTCAACTCGTCCATGTTTTCGGCTTGAGTAAAAATCGAGTATCCAACTGCAGCCGCCTCAAATCCGCCGTCAATAGAATCTTCTACAATAAAAATTATTTCATTCTTCATAAAATTCCTCAAATGAATCGTTATTTATTCCATCCGTTTAGAAGTCTAAAGTTAGAAGCCGTCTTTAATGGGTTAAAATGATTCTTACTTCAAAATTCTAACCGCTTACTACCACAACTAACACTTTGCGGTTTAAGTAAAACAACTTAACCCGTCAAGAGTCATACAGGCTGCGTCAGAGGTTGGGCAGGCTCTAAGAACACAATGAAGCGCTGAGAACGCAGAGTTAATTAAAAGATTACTTTGCGCAGTTTGCGCTTCCTTTGCGCGCTTTGCGTTTAAAACCTGCCACACTTTTTAATTTATGATTCATAATTCATAAATCATAAATCATAATTCATAAATCATAAATCATAAATCATAAATCATTCCGGCGTAACCGCAGCACTTTTATGGCTCGCGGCCAAATCCTTTATTACTCTTGCGGCTTTATATGCATTGCAAAAATCCGGGTTAATATCGCAGTAAATTTCAAGCAGCGGATCAAGCTCATTCTTCAGCATCCGGTCTGCTTCGTCAAACAGCCTTGTAAGCTTTTCACGTGCGGCAATACTTTCAGCCCTTTCATCCGATCTGTTGTTTAATGCGGAATTGAACTCGGTATAATGTCCCTGCACCGAAGTAAGAAACTCATCGTTAATACCGTAAGGAACAAGTTCTGCTTTATGCTGATTACCGAAAGCAAGTATATCCTCGGATTTGTCAACGAGTTCAATATCCCGCATGTTCTGCAGAATAGTCCGTGTAACCTTTGCGTTTATCATTAAATCGGTATTACCCGTTTTATTGCCAAGCACAAAAAGTGCGCTCGCTAATTTAACAATGCCGGCGGTAAGTTTCTCCTCGGCAATTTCTTTACGCAGGGTTTCGGCTTTTGTACGACTAAAAAAATCGGAATCGATCTGCTTAATCTCCGTTGTTTTTCCCCTAAAAGATTCAAGCGTTTCACCCACAATCGGGGTATCTGCATAAACAGCAGAATTGGCATCCATCACGGCAAGCGCTTCGCCGTACATGTTCAGTTTGTTCTTTTCGGCATTTTTCATGTTATTACTCCAGTATTATTTATTAAATATTGCGGCTGCGCCGCGTTACTTTCTAAACATACGTTCATAAACATAACAACATTAAGAGAATTTCAGTTTTGAACGGGGCTCAATATTTTCACCTTTCCCGCTATAAATTTAATAATATCCTCAAAAAAGGTCAAACCGAACATAAAAGTATTTTCATCAAGTTAAAGAACATTTTCCCCGGCATTAAAACCATTTTCCGCTGCTTCAAAAGCATTTTAACTAACACAAAAACCATTTTCCTTTGATTTAAAAGTATTTTCCTAAACTTAAAAACCATTTTAATTCAGAAGAAAACCGTTTCAACCCGCTTCAAAATTATTTTCTTTAAGACAAAAACCATTTTCACCGGAATAAAAACCGCATTCATTGCAATGTACAATTCAAAAATTTCAACGCAGTGCAACAGGGGTATGTTTACTGCCGGGCACGCAGAAAAATTTTAGACAATAGAAGCCGAAGATTTCGCTGATTGATTAACAAAAACTTTGTTAACATCTGAAAATTTTATCTTTTTTAGAAGTGAAAGTGTATTCACATGAAAATTAAATAAACGATCCTCAAGATCTTTCAATTTCCACTCCTATTTTATGTTCTAACTTTTTCCTTTTGCCTTTTAACTTTTTACCTCATCCCAATAGCGTGTACATCAAACCCAATCTCTTGTATTTTAGAATGATCTAGAATATTTCTTCCGTTAAACAAATATGCAGTTTTTCTCGTACTAATAACTGGCAATACCAAGGTAAAATAGTTGTCAGT
>MNVA01000187.1 GCA_001871325.1 Ignavibacteria bacterium CG1_02_37_35 | reverse complement strand
CCGCTTGCCAACTGAAGACTGCCGGCTGATGACTTGAACTCAACTTCATAATTTCCCGCCGGTTTTTCTTCATCCACCAACGTTGCAACTTCGTTACCAAGAACGTCATAAACTTTTAATAAAACGCTTTGTACAGACGCTCCGCTGTTCGTCTCGACAATGGGAATACTATAACGAATTTTCGTTGTTGGATTAAAAGGATTGGGATAATTCTGAAACAGTTTGAATTCATTAATAATATTAGCATCTGTATTAACCGAAGTACCAATTTTTTCAAAGCTAATGTTGCAAGTTGGCGGCGGCGTATTGATTGTAAATAAAATAGTCCCATCTGCGCCGGTGTTTTGAGATGTTAAGAAATTGTTATTGAGATTAATATTATAGATTTTGTTTGTTTCTAAATCGCAAACTAAATTTTTAATTGGAATGTTTTCCGTGTTAAACTGATATGTAAATGTATTTGTAATTACCGAATCATTTTTTGTAAATACAACAACCCAATCACCAAGTTTGGCGCCAAGCCTATCCGAACTATTTATTAACTGTGCGCTGTTAATATTAGCGCCGGCGCCGGATGATGTTTCTATTACGTTCAAGATATTAAATGAATCTGAAATTGCCGGTTGGATTGCAACGTGCCACTTTCTTTCCGATTCCGGAATCATCCAATCCTGCAGCAGTCCATTAGCAATGTTCCAAACATTTGCTTCGTTAATTTTGGAAATAGTTACCGTTTCCGGGTAAAGAGTTTTTTGAAATAATTTCTGACTTCCATTTTCGCTTGTTTGAGTAACTAAATTGCCGGCAACTGTAGGTTCAATTCTGGAATGCAGGATGTACTTCACCCAACCGGGATCATTCGTGCGCCCGCGATCATAAATGAAATAGAAATCTGGTGAGACTTGAACGAACTGCCTTGTGTAGGAAATTACTCTTGAGGAATTTCCACCCCAGGGATCGTAAGGACGATTATATGAACTTCCCAAATCAGCGAACGAATAGGCAAAAAGTGGAGATTCGTTAATTCTGTGTTTAGTAATTTGAGGTTCTCCAAGACTTTCAAATAGCTCGGGAGAGCCCATTGCATTTATCCGTTCGTCATTTTCAAAATCGCTTTCGATTAAAAGGATATTACTCGCTTCACCGTCATAGGATGAATATTTTCCGTTTATTTGAAAAAGAAAATCATAATGGCGAACACCGCGCGTTAAATAATCTCCATTTCTCCAAATATTAAAATGTCCTCCATCGCTAAATTGATGATCTACATCCGTCCATGAGGCATTAAATGTACTGTAACCGGTTTGATTAGTCCAGTTCGTTCTTAAGAACATCCAATCAAGTCCTTCGTTAAAATATGCAGCGGGAGTGCTTTGATTAAAATAATCCGTATGGGGCTTTTCTCTAGCATACCACAAAAAAAGTTTCCAGATATTCGGGTCAATATTATCCGGGCATATTTCCCTAATCCAAAATCTTCCTTTTGCAGCTTCTGCTGTAAACCCAAGATTTTCCGCAATTGATGTTGCCAATGCTGCAAAGTGGTTTCTGCGGTTCCAGTAATTAGAGTTTTCGTCTTCCTGATCGTTATATGTTAGAATATGATCGTTCGAAGGCGGAGTAAGCCAGGTTAATGCAGTAATACTATTCGGGATAAAATTTTTAATGACCGGGTTATCATTCCAGTAATCTATTCCATTTGCAGTTCTTTCAGCTTCTGTAAAGTAGAGTAGAAATGGGAGAGTATTATATGAATATTGTGAACCCTCGGGCCATACGCCGCCAATCGAATTAGTTATCCACTGCTGTACATGTTCATTCCAAATTTCTCTGCCCCGGTTGATCATAGTTACTGCGCTGTCATTATCTCCGTAAGTAGCAGTTCCCCAGTTCAAAGCTGTGTTTGCACCGCCAATTAGTTGATCTGAATCTCTTGAGTTGACTTCAAAATCTCCGCCACCCTGATCCCAGGGTAATTGCCCGTAAGTATAAATTTTCTGCATCGTCAAAATAAGGCTGTCTTTTTTTTGTTGTGTAAAACCGGGATAGTTGTAGAGCCAATCGAACCCAAGTCCAACTGCGCCAAAAAGTTGAGCATATTCGTTTTCGCTAACATAGAATGGATTTGTAGCGTTAATTGCATTTCTCCATTCATCCATAAAATAAATAGCCCGGTCTGCGTAAGAAGTGTTATCAGTTAAAAGATAAGCCAATGCAAAACTTGAAATCCCATCAATAATTTCAGAACCCCATGGAGTATTTATGGAATAATAATCCAGGTATCCCTGAAAAGACTGCCATTCAGGAGTGTTTGCAGTTATCCTACTTTTTAGTGTATTGATTACGTTATTGTTTAGATAAATTCTGGGGTGCGGTCCCGGCGGCAATCCGGTTTGAGACAGGAGCGGTATTTGTATTGACAGAAAAATGAATAATACAATTACCGTGAACGTTTTTAGATTTGTTAGATATTCCATTTTTGTCCTCGGTTTACTGACACTTAATTTCGCAGAGTCGCTGAAATTCTGAATTCACACAAATTCGTCAGCACTGCATATTAAGCACGCAAAAGAAGGTATCAATTGCTTAATAGAGGAGAAAAAGTATTCGCAATTTTCCCAAATGTATCACTCTGTTACGTGGGAAATATACATCCGGTTTTTTGACGACAAATGTATTATATTTCAGCTACAGCAACTGTTGGCAAAAATAGTATTTTCCCTTTTGACAATCAATGTTTTTATTAAAATAAAAATTTACATTTTTTTGTCTAAATTAAATTACTCCTTTATTTAATTTCATGGCATTCCATACCGCAACTCCCTCAGTTTTCTATAATTCGATTCCTTTAACGCTGCCATCAGCTCCGCCTTCTTAAAAAAAACTCTTTTCCCCATCCTACTATTTAGTATCCTATTTTCCGCATTTCACTAATTCAATGCCGAAGAAGAAATTCCAAAAACTCACAAGTCTTTCTGAAGTTCATAACCTCCTTCTCTTTTTTCCGCTTAAACTCTTCCTGTACAGCTTCTATTATTTTCACAGCCCTTCATAAATTTTTTAATTTAATTGTATATACTTTGCGGCGAGTGTACCACATATAGGGCAATTTTTTTCTGGCTTGCCGAATTCAATATGTCCGCAAACAGGACAGAGATAAAAATCTTCAACATCAAGATCCTTCCCCTCTTTGACTGCTTCAAGGGCTAAGCCGTAAAGTTTTGCATGAACAGCTTCAGCGCCAACTGCATATTTAAACATGCGCGCAGCTTTGTGGTTTTCCGCTTCTGCCTGTTTAAGCATTGGCGGATACATTTGTTCAAATTCATAAGTTTCGCCAGAAATTGCTTCACTTAGATTTTCGACTGTAGTGCCTATTTTATCCATCGCTTTTAAATGTCCTTCTGCATGAATTTTTTCTGCTTCTGCAGTAAGTCTAAAAAGTTTAGCGATGTTTTTAAAACCTTCGGCATCTGCTTTTTTTGCAAATGCTCTGTATTTTTGGTTTGCCTGGCTTTCACCTGCAAACGCATCCTGTAAATTTTCTTTTGTTGATGGCATTGTAAATCCTTTTTAAATGATTAAAAAATCTCTCATGCAAAGCAAACAATATTATTTGTGAGAAACAAATTTTTTAATTGTGAACTGCAGAGTCGTTTAAAGTTAAAAAAAAAGCCATGCAGTATGCATGGCTTTTATTGAGTTAGTTTTTGATAAAACTATTTTAATAGCATTAACTTTAACGCTTTGGAATATGCGCCAGCGGTTACACGGTAAATATAAGTACCGCTTGCAACTTTACTCCTGACTTGTCCGGGGGAAATTTTTTAAAAAATAAGTCGTTGTTTTTAAATAAGTTACGGTTTTAGAAATAGTAATTTGTCGCACTAAGGGGCTTACCCCCCCTAAAAAACTATGAAGTATCACATTCGTAAAGTCAGAACTGGTTCGGATAGTATTGCTGTGCAAGTGATCAAATACGAAAACCGTAGACGAGTAATTGTAAAACACATTGGCTCCGCCCGTAACAAAGATGAAGTAATTTTACTTTGGGATAACGCCGCCAATTGGATTGCCGAACAAACAAAACAAATTCCTCTGTTTCCGCAAGAAGAAGGTTTCATTTCACTTGAGCAATGCGAATATCTTGGATTTCAGCACACTTTTTTATACGAGATATTATACAAATTACAAGCACGATTAGGTTACACTTGTTTTGGCAGCAAGTTGCTTAATGATTTAGTTACTATCCGCATTATTGAACCCGCTTCAAAATTACGCTCGCTTGAGCTTTTAGAAACCTATTTTAACATAAAACACCGAAGACAAACTCTTTACGATATACTTCCGGCACTACTAAAACTGAAAAATAAAATAGAAGAGCTAACTATTAATTTTGCCGTCAAGGAATTTGAGTTTGACTTTGCAATAGTCTTTTATGATGTAACCACATTATATTTTGAAACATTCAAATCAGATGATTTTCGTAAAACCGGATTTTCCAAAGACAATAAATCTAATCAACCACAGATTGTCGTTGGCTTGGTCGTCAACAAAGATGGATTCCCCGTAGCTTATGATCTTTTTCCAGGTAACACATTTGAAGGACATACGCTCGTTCCAATTATCAAGGACTTTAAGAAAAAACACGACATAAAAAGTTTAACAGTTGTGGCTGATGCTGCAATGATTAGCGCTGATAATATTGAAAACTTAAAAACAGCTAAAATCGATTATATAGTTGGCGCTCGTTTGAGCTGTCTGCAAGCCGATCTATTGAGTGCTATTGACAAACAACTACCGAGAACTGATTTAGCCGACATTAGACTGAGCACTGATCTTGGTTACTTAATTTGTGAATTTTCTAAAAAACGTTTTGATAAAGATAAATTTGAAATGGACAAACAGATTACTAAAGCTAAAGAAATACTTCAGCATCCCGGAAAAACAAAGAGAGTAAAATTTGTAAAAACAACTGAAGCAAAAAATCAACTAAACTCTGAACTCATTGACAAAACAAACATCTTACTTGGCATTAAGGGTTACTATACTAATCTTGATGAAAAAACGATCAGCAACCAACTGGTTATTGAACGCTACCATCAACTTTATAAAATCGAACAAGCATTTAGAATATCTAAACACGATTTAAAGACTCGGCCCATTTTTCATTTTAAGAAAGACCCTATTAAAGTTCACATACTAATTTGCTTTATGGCTTTAGCTGTTTCAAAGTATGTCGAAATAAAAACAAATCTGTCAATACAGGCTTTTCTTTCCGAATGTAAAACAATAACTGACGCTAAACTCTTAAATAAGATTAACAATAAAATTATTATTAAGCGAGTTCCTTTATCGGAGGAAGTTTCAAAATTGTTGGATCGATTAAAACTGATGCCGCACTAAAATGTACAAGTCAGGACCAAGGTAATCTTGTATTTCGATTTGATAGTTAATTATATCATCCCATACATTTGAGTTACGCTCAACGGTTGATTTCAACAACCTTACAATGGCTTTGCTATAAGGAGTAATATGTTTTTCTAAACTGCTCATTTGGTCAAAATAATTTCAGGGATTTTAATTTGTTTGCGGTTGTCCGCATCAAAAATGATACTTTGAGTTTTATCAGGATTGATAATGTGTTTGAATTCTTTCACAATGCCTATATAACCGAACAACTCAGGCAATCCTTTTTCAAGACCACCATAATATTCTACAACATCTAAAAGTGTAGTCTGCGATTTTTCTCTGAGCATATCTTTTATCCTTTTTCTCAACAATTCTTTATCGATGTTAGATTGTGAAAACAATCTACCTAATTGATTAGATGATGTAATGTCTTCGTTGGCAATTTTAGGTCTGTTAGTGTATGTAACTTCTTCGGATTGCTCTTTCGTGAGTTTGCGTTCAAATGGAATATTTATTTCCATTGCTGTTTCTAATTCAAATGAAATATCCGGTTTGTCCTTTGATTTACTGATTTCTACAAGTTGTTTCTTGATGTCTTGAATTATTTTTTTCGTTGCTTCTGATTTAGAACTTTCAGTCTCACGAATTATACGGCTTAGTTTTTCAGCCATTTTATCATTGGCTTTGTAAACCTTTTGTCCTGAACTATGGAGATGCCTTTTCATTCCTATTAGGAATGTGTCACTTATAGGAATTGATTTTTGTTCTAGAGTCGTGTATAAATCTTTGGTCAGACTTTCCCATTTGTGCTGTAAATCTGGATTTAATATGAATGACCAAAAGGCGTAAAAGCTTTTTCCTTGTTGGCTTTCTTTCAATGACTCAAGTGCATCAAAAGTGAATTCCAGTATATCACTTTTGGATAGACTTCCGTCAGCGTGTTTTTGATAAATTCCTTTAGTAATTTCTTTAAAGTTGTCTTCAACTTCTTTAAAGTCAGATAATAATTCTTTAGCGGATTGATTGAGTTGATTGAAACGGGG
>MNVA01000092.1 GCA_001871325.1 Ignavibacteria bacterium CG1_02_37_35 | reverse complement strand
AGGATATTTCCGTAACGCCGGGACCCGTGGTAACGCTGTACGAAATTGTTCCTGCGCCGGGTGTAAAGATCAGCAAGATTGTTAGCCTTGAACACGATATTGCTTTAGCGCTTGCCGCACGGGGAATAAGAATCATTGCTCCCATACCGGGTAAAAGTGCAATCGGTGTTGAAATTCCAAACTCGGAACCATCGCTGGTTGTAGCGAGATCCGTCTTAAGCAAACTCGCCAACACCAAAGCGGAACTTCCGCTCGCATTAGGCAAAGATATTGTCGGTGAAGTCTTAATTTCGGATTTAGCCAAAATGCCCCACTTATTAATTGCCGGTTCAACCGGGTCAGGCAAAAGCGTCGGCATCAATATGATTATTGCAAGTTTGCTTTACTCGAAGCATCCTTCCGAAGTTAAGCTTGCAATCATTGATCCCAAAAAAATCGAGCTTTCATTTTATAATTGTTTACGCAAACATTATCTTGCGGTATCACCTGATTTTGATGAAGACATCGTGACCGTACCCACCAATGCAGTTCTTCTTCTAAAATCTGTTGAGTACGAAATGGAAAAACGTTACGACAAACTTGCGAAAGCCGGAGTTAGAAATATTGTTGATTATAATTTAAAGATTGAAGACCCAAAGAGAAAACCAAAAGATTCCGAGACGATGAAACATTATCATCTTCCTTACATCGTTGTTATTATTGATGAGCTTGCAGATTTAATGATCACTGCGGGAAAAGAAGTTGAAGAACCGATTGCACGGTTGGCGCAATTAGCAAGAGCAGTTGGCATTCATCTTGTCCTTGCAACGCAAAGACCCTCGGTAAATGTTATCACGGGCGTCATCAAAGCAAATTTCAGCGCGCGTATGGCTTATCAGGTAGCAACAAAAATTGATTCGAGAACCATTCTCGATATGAACGGCGCCGAACAATTACTCGGACGCGGCGATATGCTTTTCCTTCCACCGGGATTGCCGAAACCGATCCGTATGCAAAACGCTTTTATCTCCACAGAAGAAGTTGAACGTTTGACTGAATTTATTTCAAAGCAGGAAGGGTACTCTAAACCTTATAATCTTCCTTCTTTGTATGATAAGAAAAAAGATGCGGCTGCAAAGTTTATGGATGATGTTGATCCGCTATTCCAGGATGCAGCACGTGTGGTTGTCCGGTATCAGCAGGGTTCTGTATCACTGCTGCAGAGAAGATTAAAGCTCGGGTATTCAAGAGCCGCTCGTATTGTTGATCAGCTTGAAGAAGCCGGTATTGTTGGTCCTAACGACGGCAGTAAGGCGCGCGAAGTAATTATTGAAAATGAAGAACAACTTGAAACTATCCTTAGAAATATTTAAATGAAAAGCCCCCTAACCCCCGAAGGGGGTACGGAATATTTGAAGATGAAAAGAATTATCATTCTTTCCTTTTTGATTTTAGCAAATATCTTTCCGCAAGGGAAAGATGTTCCTCTTTTAAAAGTGATGCAAAACAAATTTTCTTCTTTGCATGATTTTTCCGTTGATTTCTCGCAAGAAGTAAACGGAAAAATTTTGATGACGGGAAAACTTTCTTTTAAAAAAGAAAACTTGCTCCGTCTTGAGCTGAAAAATTTGATGATAATTTCAGACGGCGTTACGAATTGGAATTACAATAAAAAAGAGAAGAAAGTTATTATTAGTATTTATAATGAAGAGGATGTCTCGCTTTTTTCTCCAAAGAAATTTGTTTTCGATTATCCAAATCAATGCAAAGTGAAAGAAGTAAAAGATAGCGATAAAACCTATCTCTTATTAATCCCGTCTTCATCGTCGAGCGATTTTAAGCAGGCGAAAGTTTATCCAACCGGCGACCAAACATTACAGAAAATTATTGTTACAGGTAATGACGGCGGCGTACTTATTTTTCATTTTTCAAATTTTCGGGGCAATCAGAATTTCGATCGAGAAAAATTTTCCTTCCAAATTCCACAAGGGACAAAAGTTATTGACCTCCGCTAATTCAAAACAAAAAATTACGCAAAGAGAATTTCTCGGCTTTGTAGTTTCCATTTTGCTGAGTATTCTCTTCTTATATTTTGCATTTGCAGGCGTTGATATTTCACGGTTATTAGAAATTATTTCCGGCGCGTCGTTGTGGTGGATTTTTGTTTTTGCGCTGCTTACGCTTGCAGGGCATTATTTCCGCGCTTTGCGTTGGAAAGTGATTTTATCTTCAATTAAAAAAGATGTTGAAGTCAGTCACCTTTTTGGTTCGCTGCTTATCGGGTACGGAGTGAATAATGTTGTTCCGCGGCTGGGAGAAATTTCCCGCGCTGTTTCTGTCGGACAGTTAGAAAACATTTCGCGCTCTTCCATTTTCGGAACCATTGTTGTTGAACGTGTAATAGATATTATTTTTTTCGGACTTGCGGTTATTCTTTCAGCATTTCTTTACAGTGGCAATCTTTATGCGCAATTTCCTTGGTTAAGATTAACGATCTATTTCGGCTCGGTTATAATTGCAGCTGTAATTATTATTTTGGTATTGAGCATCAAATACAAAGAAAAATTTTATTCAATCATTCTTTCTCTTACCGGAAAAATTTCTAAAGCATTTGCAGAAAAGGTCGCCTCAATATTTGAAAAACTTACATTCGGATTTGCCAGTCTTTCCGGATGGAGAAATTATTCCATCACTATTTTCTATAGCATATTAATTATGCTTGTGTATGGTTTAAACTCGTATGTCGGATTTATAATTTTTGATATGCACAATTCTGCAAACATTAATTTAGCCTCCGGCTGGGTGGTGATGAGCATAAGTTCGATCGGTGTAATGATCCCAACTCCCGGCGGGATCGGTTCATATCACACGATTACTAAATCAGTTTTAATTTCTCTATATGCATTTAGGCCTGATATGAGTATAGCTTATGCAACACTAACGCATGCAATTTCGTACCTTATTCATTCCATTTTCGCTCTGGTGTATTTTTTCTATTTCAGAAAAAAATATGCGGCATTAAAACAAACTTCTCTTTTTGATTTGGAGGAGAAAAATTAAATGAAGAAAATTTTTTTTATGGTATTGGTGTCAGTAATTAGTCTGCAAGCTCAATGGGAAGTTCGCGGCAGCATGGGGTTGAATATTGTAAGCATGCCCGACTTAAAAGATTATCTAAATACAAATTTTTTTATAGGGAACGATAGACTCAGCGACTTTACTCCTGCTGTAGAAACCGGAATCGAAGTCGGTTATCAATTAGAGGAACATTTTCAAGTTGCATGTGAATTGTCTTACGAATACAATTCTTTTTCCTATCCGGTCATCAACTCTTCGTTTGCGTACAATTTACTTCAACCCTCACTGCTTGGGTATTACACGGTTAACGGAAAAGGATATCAATTTAAATTCGGCGGCGGTATCGGACCAAGATTTATCTTTGCTTCCGAGCCTTCAATTTATACCACTGCTCTACTTAAATATACAAGCACAGGGTACGGACTTGTAGGGAAAATTGATGGCATCACTTCTCTTGGCGGGAATTATTTCGCATACATTGGTGTTGATTTACGATATAATAACAACGGAAATCTTTCTGACGCAAACGGGAAAGAAAAAATAAATAATGTAACAAATACGGTACTTTCACTTAACTCGGTTTCAGCGGGGTTAAAGGTCGGCGTTGCCGTAACATTTTAAGGAAATTTCATGTCAATATTTGAAGCGATCATTCTCGGTTTTATTCAGGGTTTTTCAGAATTTTTACCGATCAGCAGCACCGGGCATCTTACTATTTTCGGAAGGATGTTCCATCTTATCTCGGAAGAAAATCCACAGGCGTGGACTTCATTCATAGCGGTAATTCAACTTGGAACGCTCGTCGCTGTACTTGTTTATTTTTGGAAAGATATTTTACATATCGTTTCCGCTTTTCTGAAAGAAAATTTTGGAACAAGACAAAAGTTTTCCACGCAATCGTTAGATGCAAAAATGGGTTGGTTTATCGTTCTTGGAACGATTCCGATTGTTGCGCTTGGCTTGAGTTTCAAAAAAATCATCGAAGGAACGTTGACAAAGAATCTTGTTGTTATTGCTTGTAGTTTAATTGTCCTTGCCGTTATTCTTGCTTACGCTGAACGAAAAGCAAAATTCAATAAAGAGATGAAAGACATCACTATTTTTGATTCAATTGTAGTCGGGATAGCGCAGGCGATGGCGTTAATTCCTGGTTCATCCCGCTCCGGCACAACGATAACCGGCGGTTTGTTTATGGGCTTAACGCGTGAATCTGCTGCAAGATTTTCTTTTCTGCTCAGCATTCCTTCCGTCTTTGCAAGCGGACTGCTGGAGCTTTACGAACAAATAAAATTTATTGATCATTCCGGAATGGTTAATCTCATCGTCGCAACAATTGTCTCGGGAATAAGCGGGTACGTCGCAATAGATTTCCTTTTGAAATATTTACGCAAAAACACGACTTTTGTTTTTATCTATTACCGGATTGCACTTGGCGGTTTAATTTTAATTCTCATTTCGTTAAACATTCTAAAACCCTAGCGCAGCAAACTGCAAGGAAAAAGTTGAAAGTATAAAGTTAAAAGTAAAAAAGATAAAAAATATTTTGACACGGAGAACAAAAAGTTAAACGAAAATACTATAACGCGGCAAACCGCATGGTTGATTTTTAATAGAGGATGGGAAAATATTTTCAATACAAAGAGCTTTCTTAACAAAACCAGAAGAGGAATCTATGAAGTCTTTAATTTTACTCGCTATTTTGGCTTTAACTTTGGGCTGTAAAAGTGCATCAACAAAACAACAAAAAGGTGATATCGTGACACAATATATGAACGGAAAAGATTCGGTAACGGTTGCCGTAATCAAAACAACGATGGGAACAATTGAAATTTTACTTTTCGATGAACTTGTTCCGAAAACTGTAGAAAATTTTGTAGGACTTGCTGAAAAAGGGTACTACAACGGAATTATTTTTCACAGAGTGATTGAGAATTTTATGATCCAGGGCGGCGATCCAACCGGAACCGGACGAGGCGGTGAAAGTTTTTGGGGTAAAGCTTTTGCAGATGAATTTAATATGGATTTGAAACATGAAACTCCGGGTGTTTTATCAATGGCAAACGCCGGACCAAACACGAACGGAAGCCAGTTTTTTATTACGCTTTTTCCGACACCATGGTTGGATGGCAAACACAGCATCTTTGGTCATGTTTTAAAAGGAATGGAAGTGGTTGAAGCGATCGGCAAAGTTGCAACTTCACAGCCATTCAATAAACCGCTTAACGATGTTGTTATGGAAACCGTAACAATTGAAAAACGAGCGAACAAAAAATCGAATGGAAAATAGTTTCAAAAAAGATAATTGATCAATGGCTAAACAATCTTTTCAAGATATTTCTGAAATTCAGAAGCATTGTAAGTTGAAGAAATTTTTCCCCGTTTATTTTTTAGCGGGGGAGGATTCGTTTAGCCTTAACGAAGCTGCCGAAGCTCTTGAGAAAGCGATCACTCCTCTTCTTGCAAGTGAATTTGACAAACAGATTTATTATGGAAGTTCGACTTCTATAAATGAAGTTGTTGATTTCGCTCAGTCATTTCCTTTTGGCGATGGAAAGAAATTCATTCTTGTAAAAGAGTTTGAAAAAATGAAAGAAGAGAAGCAGTCGTCTCTGCTTGAACGCTACGCGAAAGATCCGCCCGAATTTTCCGTGCTCGTTTTACTTTATAACGCTTCCCTTAAAAGTTCTGAAAAAGGTTTCCTAAAAGTTTTTGCAGAACATAATTTCATTTTTGAAGCTAAAGTTCTGAAAGAAGTTGCGCTTGTAAATTGGATCATGCAATATACTGATCTGCATAAAAAGCAGATCGCCAAAGTTGATGCGGAGTTTCTTCTAAGTCTTGTTGGAGAAAACCGCGGAATGCTTGAGATGCAGCTGGAGAAAATAATTTCATCGCTCGGTGAGAATAACGAAATTTCGTTTAAACAGATTGAAGCGAATGTTGTCTCGACAAAAGAATACACGATCTTTAATTTGCAGGATGCGATAGGTGCGCAGAAGAAAACCGAAGCGGTGAAGATAGCGTTTCAATTATTAGAGAAAGAGGGGATCATTCTTTTGCTTGCAATGCTGAATAAATACTTCACGTCCCTGATGCAAATTCCCGAGATGCTTGAACAGAAACTCCCCGAACAAATGATAGCGCGGGTTGTTGGTACACATCCTTACTACTTGAAGAACTTTATCGCGGCGAGAAAATATTTTAGCGATGCTAAACTGTTGGAGATAAGCAGAGTGTTGTTTGAAAGTGATGTTGCGGTAAAATCAACACCCACAGATCATAAGACAATTCTATTACTTTTACTTCAAACAATTTTTAGCGAATAAGAAGATAGACAACAACCGTTGCAACCGCGCCGGCTGCATTCCAGATTTTACTTTTTGAGTTAAACATTCCGACCGATACCACCAGCCAGATAAATGCAAAAATTAGATCAGGCAAAGAAAACATTTCCAACATTTGCGGCGGAGCTTGATTAACCGCCCCGAGTTCAAATAACCGTTTCACCGGAACTAAAAACAGTCCGTACAAACTAAACGAGATGAGCGCAAAAATTGCGAATGTTTTTGATTTTGACTGCGGTTCAAAATAAGTTA
>MNVA01000166.1 GCA_001871325.1 Ignavibacteria bacterium CG1_02_37_35 | reverse complement strand
CCGAAAATGGAGACGAGAGAATTAATCAGGTTAAAAAAAGAGCCGCAAAAATAAATACTTATTTTAAAAACGACTTTTCTGCTCCTTTGATTTATGACGATTTGGACAAAGCTAAAACGGTTCTAGTTGGATGGGGGAGTGTCAAAGGAATTTTATTGGAAGCCCAAAAACAAATATCAGATTGTGCAGTAATTCATTTCAATCACATCTATCCTTTAGATAAAGAAAAAGTTATAAAATTATTTAATGAAAATAAGAGATATGTTTTAATTGAGAACAATAGCACGGGTCAATTTAGGAAGTTGTTACAAACAGAAACAGGGGTGGAATTAAAAGAAAAAGTTTTACGTTATGATGGACGGCCTTTGACTGTTCAGTGTATTACTGAAAAAATAAATAAACATGAATCATGAATAACGAATAATGAATAAATAATAATTACAATGAATAATTATTCATTATTACTTATTAATTATTAATTGCTTTATGTCATCAATAAAAGACTTTTCCGGTTATGCTCCCACCTGGTGTCCTGGTTGTGGTGATTGGGGAATTGGAATTGCAATTAAATCAGCATTGGTACAGTTGGGTTTAACACCGTCAGGTATTGGAGTTGTTTTTGGAATAGGCTGTTCAGGAAATATGAATGATTTTCTCAACGCATATGCCATTCATGGTTTACATGGTCGTGCAATACCAACAGCAATTGGATATAAACTTGCAAATCATAAAATACCGATAATTGTTGTTACGGGAGATGGTGATTGTTATGGCGAGGGAGGAAATCATTTCCTACACGCATGCCGAGGTAATCATGATATAACGGTTATTGTTCATGATAATAGAGTTTATGGCTTAACAACAGGACAAGTTGCGCCAACCGCAATGAAAGGTGCGTTGTCAAAGTCAACGCCTTATGGATTGATTGAAACACCGTTTAACCCACTTGCATTAGCCTTAACACAAGGAGCCACCTTCATTGCTCAAAGTTTTGCAGGGGATGCCCCTCATATGATCTCAATGATTAAAAGAGCAGTTGCTCATAAAGGATTCTCTTTAGTTAATATTTTACAGCCATGTGTAACTTTTAATAAAATAAATGGTTATCAATATTATCGTGAACGGGTGTATAAACTAACTGACAATAAAATTGACGATAAAGATGAAACGATGAGAATTATTCGTGAGGTTGAAAAAGAAAAATATCCTTTAGGAATTATTTATCAAAATCAACAATCTTCATATCACGAACAATTACCACAATTAATGAATAATTCTTTAATAAAACGCAAACGATTTAGTGATTTTAAATTATTGGAAAAAGATTTTATATAGATTTTAAACAAGTTAATTGAACGGATATATATAATTGGAGAATATAAACAACTCAAACCTATTATTAATTGACAGTTAGCAATCAATTTGTTATACTGCTAATTACCATGATATTAATGCCAGGAGCAACAGAACAACCCATTTATCCAATCATCGCTGTGCGTGATGGCATAGTTTTTCCAAACACCGAAAACGTCTTGGTGTTCGGTCGAAATAAGAGCATAATAGCAGTTGATATTGCGATGAAAAAAGATAAACGCGTGGTTTTACTAATGCAAAAGAATACAGCAAGTGAAGATCCTAAACCAGAAAACTTGCATCAAATTGGAATAGTGGCTGAAATTCAAAAAATTGTTCCTGGCGGAAAGGGGGAAGTAAATGCATTAATCAAGGGTGTAAAAAAAATACGAGTTATTCAGTTTACAAAAACCGAAAAGGATAGTTATTTGGAAGCACGCGTGATTGAAGTAATAGATGATGTTCGTGAAGACGAAGAAACTCAAGCAATGATCAAACACATATCCGGTCAGATAAAGAGAGCAATTAATTTTGGTAAGTCAGTAGATTTAGTTTTTTTAATGAACATCCTTAATTTAAATTCTGCAAACGATTTTTCCTATCAAATTGCAATGGTGCTGGAAATAAAGGAAGTAGAAAGGCAGGCATTATTAGAAGAGACTGTACTAAAGCCCCGCTTAATTAGAGAAGTAGAGTATGTCAATCGTGAAGTTAAGATTTTGGAAATTGAACAGAACATATCATCAAAGACGCAAAAAAAATTTGAAAAAGGAATGAAGGAGAATTTTTTACGGGAAAAAATGAAAACAATCGAAGAAGAGCTTGGTTCTAAAAGCGATAAAAAAGACTTAGATGAGTATCAGGAAAAAATAATAAAAGCAAAAATGCCAAAAGAAGTTCAGGAAAAAGCAGTTAAAGAGTTGAAGCGATTGCAACAAATGTCGCAGTTTAATCCTGAAGCATCATATGTCCGTACATATTTAGACTGGTTGGTAGAATTACCTTGGAGTCTTTCGTCAGAAAATAATATTGACTTAAAGGAAGCGCAAAAAATTCTTGACGCAGATCATTTTGGATTAAAGAAAATCAAGGAAAGAATTTTAGAATATCTTGCCGTGATAGAATTAAAAAGAAAAAATGAAGTCGTCGCTCCTACAACAGAACCATCTATTGTGTCTAAAGATGAAAAACAACCTTTTGAAAAAGTTACCAAGAAAAAAGAACAGCAGCCAACAATTCTTTGTTTTGTTGGACCACCAGGAGTTGGGAAAACATCGTTGGGAAAATCAATAGCAAGAGCATTGGAAAGAAAATTTGTCAAGATGTCACTTGGAGGAATACGTGATGAGGCGGAAATCCGTGGTCATAGAAGAACCTATGTTGGTGCACTTCCCGGTCGGATTATTCAAGGAATTAAACAGGCGGGAACAAATAATCCGGTTTTTATGTTAGACGAAATCGATAAAGTTGGACGTGATTATCGTGGAGATCCATCATCAGCTTTGTTGGAAGCGCTGGACCCAGAACAAAACAATGCTTTCTCTGATCACTATTTAGAACTGGACTTTGATCTATCTGATGTATTTTTTATTACTACCGCGAATATTCTAGATACCATTCCTGATGCTTTGCTTGACCGTTTGGAAGTAATTCATTTTCCAGGTTACACAGAAGAGGAAAAATTTAATATCGCTAATAATTATTTAGAATCAAAGCAAATAAAAGCTCATAGTTTATCAACTGAAAATGTGCAAATTTCCGATAAGGCATTACGGTTGATTATCCGTCGTTATACCCGTGAGGCGGGAGTGCGTGAACTTGAACGACAAATTGCAACAATCTCTAGAAAAGTTGCACGTGAAGTGGTAGAAAATAAGTTTACTCAAATCGCAGTTGCTCCAAAAGATTTATCAAAATATCTAGGTCCTTATAAATATTCTTCACAGATGATTGAGGAAAAAGATACAATTGGAATTGCCACAGGTCTTGCTTGGACTCAAGCCGGTGGTGATGTTTTGTTTATTGAGGTGGCGATTATGCCGGGTAAAGGTGGATTAACTTTAACTGGACATTTGGGAGACGTGATGAAAGAGTCTTGTCAAGCAGCTTTGTCATATATTCGTCCCCGTTGGCAACAGTTCGGATTAGAGAAAAACTTTTTCAGCAATATTGATATTCATGTTCATGTTCCGGAAGGCGCTGTCCCAAAAGACGGACCGTCTGCTGGTGTGACAATTGCAGTTGCCATGGTTTCCGCATTGACAAAAACTCCGGTACGGCGTGATGTTGGAATGACAGGCGAAATTACCCTTCGCGGCCGCGTTTTGGAAATTGGAGGAATCAAAGAAAAAACTATCGCAGCCCATCGAGCTGGTATTAAAACCGTGATCATGCCAAAGGAAAATAAAAAAGATCTGGAAGAGTTGCCGAAGTATGTCCTTGATGATCTAAAATTTATCTATGCCCATCATGCTGACGATGTCTTAAACGCAGCCTTGGTCAGCATGCCGAAGAAAAAATAGATATTTATTCTGCCAATAAAACTGGCGCGTTACCTTTACATCTTTAATTTATTAAATTATCGCTCAAAATCAAAGTCTAATTTCTTTCTCCAACCAATCGATTTTTTCGTTTTTTCTTCTCCAAAAGATATCTTCCCAAATGTAATGAACCGCGAGCATAGAATATTTACCGTATTGTTTTTTAATATCATCTCGGATTTTTTCGGCGGAAACAAAAGGTTTTTTATAAAATAATTGGGAATATATTTTTTGTTGCCAAGGCGCAATATGGTCAAAAGTGTTATATTGATGATAAACTTCAAAAAGAAGTATGCGAGCGGTTTCTGGTCCTACGCCGTACAACTTCATCAATTCTTTTTTCGCGTTCTCTTGATCAAGTAATCGAAGTTTCTGCTCATCAATTTTGCCTTCGGCAAAATTTTGCGATAAACGTTTTATAAATTTTGCTCGATATCCAATTTTTAAATTTCTTAAATCTTGTTCGGAAACATTTCCTAAATTTTCAGGAAGCCAAATCGCAAAAATTTCCTTACAATCAAACTTCAATTTTGTACCGTAATTATCCAGCAAAACGTTCATCATTTGTACTGTTCGTCTAACTGTGGCATTTTGTAAAACCACTGCAACAATAAGCAATCCATACAAGTCTTCTGAGCTAGAATTTCGCATTCCCAGCCACTTTTTGAAAATTGGATAAAAGCGTTTATCGCTTTTGGCAAGATTGTTAAATTTTTTCAAATCGGCGTTCAAATCAAAACGCCAGATAATTTCTTGTTTAATATTCTCAATTTTTTTGTCAGTAATGTTCTTATCGTAAAAAACTGACACTTTTATTTTTGGATTTTGCGCTTCGCCCTTATTTTCAATTTTGAGGCCAAATATTTTTTTATCAATTCTGATAGCTTGCCAATACTTGCCGGTTTCCCAATCGTCCAGCTTATCGGGGAAATGAGAGGGTTTATGAAAAGTGCCGTCAAAATGGAACGGCGAAGTTGGGGAAATAAAAAATTCTTTTTTGTTTTTCAAGATTTTAGTTTGCATATTTAAGCAACTCATGTAAATTATCGGGCAAGTCATTAATTCCGCTAAATTCTTTGATGATAACTGATCTTATTTTTTGTTTAATTTTTGGCTTAATAAAAGTAATAGTCATTTCTTTTTTTCCGCCGATACTTTCACAGTCATCTTCAATTAAAATATCTGGCACAATTCGTTCGGCTATTTGGGCATAACTTTCTCCTTTTAAACGGTGGTATATCTCTCCTTTAGGGAATTTGTTTTTATCTAAAACTTCTTGGTCAACTGTTATGTTCTCTTTACCAACAACCTCATCACCTCTTGCGTTTTTATCTTCAGTTAAAGCACTTAGATAAAAAATTACTGCGCCTTGTTCAGCCCACTTTTTTAACTTTTCTACGGTATTACCGATTGGAACATATGCACTAAAATCACGAACTGATTCTCCCTGGTCTTTAACTTGTTTGATAATTTGTTCACGAGTTTTACCGATAGCACTTTTGGGCATTAACAGTGTTCCTTGTAAAAAAACTAAAATTTTCATAAATAAAATCTTTTCTGAACAGGTAATTTGAAATTTTCACCGCTCACAATTTTTTTACCTGTTTTTTGTTCTAATTCTAAGCGAGCATTTTTAGCAATTCGTCCGCCTTTTTTGGCCGGAACTTTATTTTCCTCCAAACCTTTTGTTTGCATCATTTCGGAAATTTGACGAGTAGAAAGTTCAGCCAAAGCAGTAAAGATGAGTTCCGCATCGGTCATATGATCGCGTAAGTTTTCTGTCTTGAGTTTCTTTAGACCCTTATGTTCTTTAACGGATAGATCACTCCATTCTTGATGAATAATGTTTGTCAAAATTGTGTATTCATCCTGTTTATTTACTTCGTGGTTTTTCCAATAATCAGTGAGTTTATTTCTTGTTTCCTGACCCATCATTCTTTGTTGAATCCATTTTTGACTCCTGCCCATTTTCTGCCAATAATCACGACTGCGATTGAGTGCTTTTTCCGGATCGGTCATTTCTTGCATTCTTTCATAACCGACTCTTGCTAACCATAATTTAATCGGTTCGGCTTTCTTACTTGGCACAGATTGAATAAGGCGCAAAAGTGTTTCTACATCAGCGGCGTCAGTTAACCGCAATTTACCATCTCCCGCGATCATTTTCAACCGGTTACATTTTGTAACTGTTTCGCTTCCTTCTTTTTTCAAGCGATTTTTAAGCACTTTCCAGTAGTTTCTGGCCAGTTGAAAATTCTTCTGTTCCGTCAAAGCAGCAATAATATCAATTACAGAAAAATACCATATTTCTTTTCGTTCATCATAGATACGACGAATCTTATAGGTTTCAAAAATTGTCAATGAGTTTTGATTATTTCTTTTCATATTTTTTACTTTTCTGTGCGTTAGATGGAGAACCCGAAAATTTTATTGGTATTTTATCCTCCTACGTTCAGGTTCGTCTCGAGGCTTACAGCCACGCAGACGAAACTTCACTTCGAAGGACATAAGAGTCGCTAATTCCTCATTCTTCGGAAAGCGACTCTAATGTCGGAGTGCCGGGACTTGAACTCGGGACCTTACGCTCCTTTACACTTGAAAAATCTGTCGGGACGGCGAGACTTGAACTCGCGACCTTACGCTCCCAAAGCGTACGTTCTAGCCATCTGAACTACGTCCCGACGAATTTTTCAATATGCAAAATGTACGTTCTAGTACTGTAAATTTCAATTTAAAAATTTAC
>MNVA01000016.1 GCA_001871325.1 Ignavibacteria bacterium CG1_02_37_35 | reverse complement strand
AGGGATATATTTTTCAAATACCCCGATTGGAATTTCAAATAATTATATTCATGATAATTGGATGGGCATTGCTCTCTACAATTCATCCCCAACTCTTACATTAAATAAATTCACCGGTAACACCAACTATGCTGTTTCAAGTTCAGGCGTTACATCAATTCCTAAATTTGGCGCAAGCTGGTCTCAAGGCAAAAATAAAATTACAGGCAACTCCGTTGGTGTTTGCGCTTTTAGCAATTCGTTACCAATGCTGGGGAATAATTCACCTTTAGACGGTGGTTATAATACATTAGGTGAGAATACGCTTTATAATATTTATGCTATTACAAACGGAGTTATATTTGCTGTGAATAATTATTGGGGCGCTCCAACACCAATTAAAACATATATAAGTAATGGAGCTATTGTTTCATACCCATATCTAACATATGATCCCACGGGTCTAAGTAAAGTTGCTCCTCTTGCTGAAGATGCTGAACTTGTGTTACTTAAAAAAGCAATGAACTTGATAGAACAGAATGACTTACTTGCAGCAAGAGAGATTTGTTTGGATATAATAGACAATTATTCCGATTCATACGCTGCATTTAACGCACTAAGTTTATTAACACGGACATTTGATTTAAGCGAAAAAGAAACAACTAAACTAAAATTCAAAACATTATTTAATAAGGACAAGAAAAAATTAAATGCAGTTGCGGGATTAATATTAGCCGAACTTGATAAAGAAAACAAACTGAAAAATATTGATGAAGTAATAAGTAAGCATAAAGATGATGCAATTATAGAGGACGCCTTGTTCGCAAAGTTTCTCTATTATTACAACGATATTCAAGATAAGGAAAACGCCCGTTTGGTATCGAATGAATTGGATAAGTTATTTCCCAATTCTGTGAGTAATATTGATGCACACCAACATCTTGGTGATAAGGATTATTTACAAAAAGAATATTCATTTGCAAAAACGGATCAGGAACAAAAACAAAATATTGTTGCCTCTCCTTTACCGACAGAATACAATTTGTTTGTCAACTATCCCAATCCTTTTAATCCGGTAACAGTAATAAAATATGCTTTGCCATATGCAAGTAATGTGAACATCACTGTTTATAATACACTTGGACAAATAGTAAAAGAATACTTCGAAGGAACTAAAGAAGCCGGATATTACACTGTTATTTTCGATGGAGAAAATCTTTCTTCAGGAGTCTATTTCTATAGTATTAAAACTATTACTTCTAATGAAAAAGAAAACTTTAACGCTACAAAGAAGATGTCATTAATAAAATAAAAATTAAATATGAGGGAAAAATGAAAAAAAATATATTTCAAATCTTTGTTAAGACATTACTAATATTATTGCTCATGTATAATTACAGTTATGCGCAGAACACTTTTCTAAAAACATACGGTGGAGCAGGAACTAACCAAGGTTTTTCACTTATTCAAACAGCAGATAGTGGTTATGCTCTTTTTGGTTATACGGATGGATATAAAATTTCCCTTATAAAAACTAATAAATCTGGCGATAGTTTATGGACAAAAGTATATGGAAGCGGTGAAATTTATCTTTCATATTCTCTAACAAATACACCTGATGGAGGATATCTTCTGGGTTTTGGAAATAAATTAATAAAGACAGATGACCTCGGGAATATACAATGGAATAAAAGTTACGATAGAACTACTATTTTTTCTGTCGATAAAACTTTTGATGGCGGATATGTCTTTACAGGTTACAAGGATATTACCAACGACTTTAACCTTAAAGTATTTCTTATGAAAGTAGATAATTCCGGCGATAGTCTTTGGATGAATACACTTGGGATAAAATCTTTCGTTACACCAAAGAGTCTTCAAGCAACCTCTGACAGTGGATATGTTATTACAGGTTATATTTCTACTCAAAAAACTAGTGGTGTTGATCTTATTGTTATAAAGACAGATAAAAAGGGGGACACGTTATGGACAAAAACATACGGATATGATCGCCAAGATAGCGGGAATAAGATAACTGAAACAAAAGATGGAAATTATTTTATAACCGGGGAATATACTCTACAACCCTGCGAATATTGTGATTTGCTTTTACATACCTGGTTATTAAAATTAGACCAAAACGGTGATACACTTTGGACAAAAAAAATGAACTTAGGTAGGTGGGAACTCAGTAGTACCGGCAAACCAACTAAAGATGGAGGTTATGTTATTACTGGTTCCACAAATACACATTTATTTATGGTAAAAACTACTGAATTTGGTGATACAGTATGGACAAAAACATTTATTGATACCGGTATTTACAGATCGGAAGGTCACGATATTATTCAAACAAACGATGATGGTTATGCAATAACCGGTTCGATTATGTATTACAATGACCAGACAGATATTATATTACTTAAGCTAGACAAAGATGGAAACATAACAGCAATAGACAATAAAAATGAAACCATACCAGTGGAATTCTCACTCCAACAAAATTATCCTAACCCATTCAACCCGGAAACAACAATAAACTACACTTTACCCGAAAGTGGAATTATTCAATTAAAAATCTTTGACGTGCTTGGACGTGAGTTGAAAACTTTGGTAAATGAATTTTCCGGTTCAGGTCTGCATTCTGTAAAATGGGATGGAAGTAGTTATTCCTCTGGCGTTTACTTTTGCAGCATTACTTTTAAAGGCAAAACATTAAACAATAAAATGTTACTGATGAAGTAAAGTCATATTGTTTTTAACCTCGAAGGTTAAGAAACAGAATAGTATCCTAACCTTCGAGGTTGTAGATAATTACTTATTCTTCATTAATATGTTTTTTCGGGTACTCATAAAAAAGCAATTTCCCTTTTTTAACTTCATCCCAATGCCCGGTCTCAAATTCAAACGCTGCGATTGCACACGTTGGCAAATTGTCTATCGTTGCTCCAAAATAATTTGCCAGTGAAGTTAATCCCGGATTATGTCCGAACAACATTACCGACGAAACAGAATCATCCAATTCATGAACTACTTCAAGAAGTGTTTTTAACGAAGCTTCATAAATTTTTTCTTCCAGCTGAATTTCTGATTCATTTATCTTCAATGCTTTTGCAAAGATTTTTGCGGTGGTTATCGCTCTTTTCGCCGGGCTGGAAACAATCTTTTCGATCTTAATATCCTTTTCAGAAACAAATTTAGACATCACATCTGCGCTGCGGTTTCCGCGGTTATTTAAGGGGCGGTCAAAGTCCTTTGTAACCCCGCTTTCCCAACTTGATTTTGCATGTCGTACGATATATAATATTTTCATAAAGTTTTTGTTTTAAATTTAACAAATTCCAGTGGATTTAAGTATGCCGTTTGAATAAAAAACGCGACAGAAAAGTTAATTAAGATGAATCTTTGGAATGATTGAATGGATGCATGGTTGAATGATGGGAAACTGAATCCGTAGAGAAAGAAATACTTTTGAAACATTCAACGGCTTTGCATTCAACCATTCAATCAATCATTCATTCATGCCCCGGCTTCAATTACTTTTTCGTCTAATCTTTTCTTAATTTTGAAATAAAAAAGAGAATCACAATGCAATACAGAAAACTTGGGAAAACAGATTTACATGTTTCGGAAATCTCACTTGGCTGCTGGACGCTTGGCGGACTTAACTGGGTGAATGGACAACCAAACGGCTGGGCGAATGTTGATGAAGGTGAAGCCGCGCAAGCAATTAATTATGCGATTGAAAACGGTGTTAATCATTTTGACAATGCCGATGTTTACGGCAACGGTAAAGCGGAAAGAATGCTTGCACGAATTCTCGGAAGCAGAACAAAAGATGTATCGATCGCGACAAAAATTGGTTGGTTTCCCGGAACCGCTGCCAATGCATACGAGCCTCAGCATATTCGTCATCAGTGCGAACAATCGCTTGTTAATTTGAAACGCGAATACATTGATTTATATTATTTCCATCACGGCTATTTCGGCGATCAAGATGAATATCTTGATGATGCAGTTGAAATGATCTATCGTTTAAAAGAGGAAGGGAAAATTCGTTTCATCGGGCAGTCGGCTTACTCGCACGAAGATTTTATGAAACTCGTTCCGAAAGTAAAACCGGATGTGCTTCAAAGCTGGGCTCACGCGATGGATGATAATTTTATTGCCGACGGAACTCCGACGCGAAAATTACTTGAAGAATATAAAATGTCGTTCGTTGCTTTCAGTCCGCTTGCACAGGGACTTTTGTTAGGAAAGTATGATAAAAACAATCCGCCTCAATTTGCTGAAGGAGATCACCGGAGAGGTTCGCAAAAATTTTCAAGAGAAAATTTGGAGAATATCGAATCTAAAATTGCAAGACTAAAAGAGCATTTCGGTTCATCAGTTGAAGACCTTGCACGGGTTGCTCTGCAATATCTTTTAAAATATAATGTTGTCGGAACAGTCATCCCGGGATTCAGAAATTTGCATCAAGTAAAAGTGAATTTATCGGCAATGAACAAACCGTTGACCAATGATGAATTCAATTTTGTGAAAAATATTTTTTCAGAAAAGTAATTGGAGATAATATGAAACGTATAGTTGAACTTGCACTAGTTGTAATACTCATTTTGTCCTTCTCAATAACTGCACAGAAAAAAGAACGTGAAAAATTTGATCCTTTGCACGATGCTGCTAAAGATATTAAAAATGCAGTTGTACAGGCAACAAAAGAAAATAAGAGAATTCTGCTTGATGTCGGCGGTGAGTGGTGCATTTGGTGCCATCGTTTGGATGAATTTATTCTAGCGGACAAAGAAATTGATTCAACGTTACACGCAAATTTTATTGTTGTAAAAGTTAATTACAGTAAAGAGAATAAGAACGAAGCTCTTCTTTCAAAGTATCCGAAAGTTGAAGGATATCCTCACTTTTTTATTTTAGAAAAAGATGGAAAACTGCTGCTTTCAAAAAACACTGGTGAGTTAGAGGCTGAAAAATCTTACAGCAGGGAAAAGCTTTTGAGTTTTTTCAAAGAATGGAAAAGAGAGTGAGTTGATCTTATGGGAAAAATTACCAAAACTAAAGCTTTGGCAAATCAGATATTTATTTCAAGTATTATCATTTTTCTTCGTGGCAAAAAGGTAATCCTTGATTTCGATCTTGCTTTGCTCTATCAGACCGAAAATCGGGTTTTGAAACAAACTGTAAAAAGAAATAAGAAAAGATTTCCACCAGATTTTGTTTTCAAATTATCAAGAGAAGAGTGGAAAGAACTTATCACAAATTGTGATAAGTTCGCTCGTTATAAAAATAGTCCTGTTCCACCTTTTGCATTTACAGAACAAGGTGTTGCAATGCTTTCTTCTGTTCTTAAAAGTGAAAAGGCAATCGAAGTAAATATAGTTATTATGCGAACTTTTGTTCAATTGAGAACTCTACTTGAAACGAATAAGCACTTAGCTCATAAAATCGCCGAACTTGAAGCAAAGTATGACGAAAATTTTCAAATGGTCTTTGAAGCTATCAGACAATTGATGAAAGAGGAAGAAAAACCTAAAAACCCAATTGGATTTCAAATTAGAGAACCAAAAGTGAAATATGTGAGAAACAAATCCTAGCTGATCTGTGTCCTATTTCTCAGTCAATCTTTTCTAAAACTCCTCAGAAAAACTTTAACAAGATTCAACACTCCCGAAAAACGAAGAGATAAATTTTTTGAATAAAGAAAATTCATGCCCCCTTTTAATCCGTCATACACTTGTTTTGAATGCGGATGCCACCACATATTTTTTTGTAGTCCCGGCATAATATCATCAATCACTACACGGGGTTGTGTCATAGCTTCCAAACCAAGATAACCATGAGTCCTTCCATAGCCGGACTCTTTCCAGCCGCCCCAAGGAGTTTCCGCAAGTCCATGACTCATCAAATGATCGTTGATCATCACCGAACCAACCTCAAGTTGCGCCGCAATTTTGTGCGCCTTCGTTTTATCTTTTGTCCAGACAGATGCTGTTAAACCAAGTGAAGAATCATTCGCCATTGTAATTGCTTCTTCAACTGATTTGAATTTAGTTACCGTTACAACCGGTCCAAATGTTTCTTCATTCTGAACGAGCATCTCGTTGTTTGCATTTTCAATTACGGTTAACGGATGGAACAATCCTTGTTTTTCTTTTTCAATGTTATCTACCGTAAATATTGAAGCTCCTTTTTCGCGCGCATCGGCAACGTGTTTCTTAACTGTATCCAATTGCTTCTCAGTCGTTAAAGATCCAACGGTAACGTTAAAGTTTTTATCAGCGCCGACATTCATTTCATTTAATTTCTTTTTAAGCAAAGTGACGAAAGAAACATAAATTTTTTCGTCAACATAAATGCGTTCCACTCCGGCGCATGATTGCCCCGCATTTGAATAGCCAGCCCAAATAGCGCCGCTAACCGCGCGGTAAAGATTTGCGTCGTCACAAACGATCATCGCATCGTTGCCGCCAAGTTCCAGCGAAAGAGGAAAAAGCTTTTCACTCGCTTTTTTCATCAATTGTTTGCCAACGGGGACTGAACCGGTGAAAAATAATTTATCGATTCCCGAATCAATAAAAGCATCACCTGCAATATTTCCCGGAATGTTTAGAAAATGGAAAAGTCCTTGCGGGAGTTCACCCGCATCAATACAAGCTTTTAACGCTTTACCAACTTCAAGTGTTTGAGTTGCTGTTTTCAGAATAACGGAATTGCCGGAAATTAATGCCATCGCAACTTCATGGAAGGGAATTGCGAAAGGATAATTCCACGGACTTATA
>MNVA01000071.1 GCA_001871325.1 Ignavibacteria bacterium CG1_02_37_35 | reverse complement strand
AAGAACTTGATTTCATTGGTTCCGGCTGTACTGCGGTGATTGAATCCGGTGAAAAAGTTAAACCGAAAACACCTCTATAATTAGTTGTTCCAACTGTAGAGGCAGCACCGGAGGATTTGTCAATCTTAATTAAAGTACTGACAACATTTTCTTCACCGTAAGCGCCCCAAAGATTTCCGCTATTGTCAAATGCCAATGCCCTTATTACGTTATTTCCAATGCCTGCTCTGCCAACCAGTGTAGTATCGCCGTTCGCTTTATCAATTTTATAAATTCTGTCTTTGTCCGAAGTGGAGTCAACAGTAACCCAAATATCTCCGGTAGCTGGCTCAATTGCCATTGCAGCGGCTTTAGTTTTTAGTGTGGCAAGATATGTAATATCTCCGGTCTTAAGGTCCAATTTATATAATCGTTGCGGAGGAACATCAAATTTACCAAGTGGTAGTGGCGAGACTATTCCAAGAAGATCACCGGCTGGAGTAAATGTCATAGCGGCAAGAGGAACCGGAGTCTTAAACTGATATAATCCCCACCCTTTAAGACCATCAATTTTTACCACATTGGTTGAGCCGGATGAATAAGTAAAGCCAAAAAGCTCACCGGTATTAAGATTAAGCGAAATGCTTTTGAGTGTTGAGTAGCCTGACCGACCGACATCAGTACCTTTACCGGTTAGTGGATCTATTTTTAGTACGCTACCCGAACCTCCGCTGACAGTTGAGGCGTACAATGTTCCTTTCGTAGCTTTATTTAACAAGTTATTATTAATCGTAAAAGGGATTGTTAAATTTGAATTTTTGTAATCATTTGAGACTATAGAAAGATTTCCATTGTAAAACCCCGGCGCTAATAACGCCCCGTTAACGGTTAAAAAAATCTCCTTTGATGAGTTCACCGTTGGTAATATTGCATAATCTTCTTGAAGATAAACTGGATTTAATCCTTTCAGAATTGTTACTTCAAAATCATCAAGGAAAAATCCCTGGTCAACAATCGAAATATCGCTACTAAATCGGAAACCAAAACTACTCCAATATCGATTATTGAGTAGAGGATTGGTAATATCAGGAAGTTGTAGCACAAGAGTCTCCCATTCGATAGATTGAGATTTAAGTATCCCTTTAGTTCTTGAAGATCCTATCTCATTCCATGTCCTTCTTGCATCTTTCGAACTCATGAAAGAGACAATGTCCCCTCCTGGTTCGGATTTGTTAAAGTACTTAAATGAAACGCAAAGAATGTCGTCTGGTGAAGTATTACGCCAAATGTCGTAAGAGAAGTCAGGGCTATAGAAAAATCCGTTTACGTTATTATCATAGCTTAGCTCTCCATCAACTTCTTTCCCAAAATGGACGGCTGTTGGTTTGGAGTGTCCACCAGCAGTTGCGGGCCCAAGTGTGGTTTGCTGCCACTCATCATGTGGAGTGTAAACTTGTTTAAATCCGCCGAGGTTATTTGGGGTTTCAAAATCAGTTGAATAAAGAGTATAAGTTTGGACTGAAGCAGCATTTCCATAAAATTGGTCAAGATTCAATTTTTGAGCGGATGATTTCAATAACCCTTTTGGTGTAGTACTTTTTGCTGAAAGAGTGATAAGCACTTCAACGTTAAGAGGAAGATTCCCAAGATTACTTACCGTAAAAGTTTTTGTCTTGGACCCAAGATCCTCTTTAGTATCAAAGGAAAAATTCCCCAAGTCAGACAGTGAAGAATTAATCTTTGGAGCCGTGGCACCACCGATAGTAAGTTCAAAAGGAATATCAACAACTAATTTGTTCGCATCGTTTGTATGGATTCTTATTGTCCCTAAAAATGTAGCAGGACTACCGCTTGTTAAGATAGAAAGGGTAACTGCCCCCGACTGCCCTGCCGGTATACTTCCTGCTTTTCCATCAAACGTTATTTTAGCGGTTGATGGTTGAATATCATTTAAAATAAACTCGAACTCGTAGAGTAACGGATTATCTAAACTTAAATTAGTTATCTGTAGGGGAATTAGTTTTTGGGTGTTGAGGTCAACATTTATAAATTTTAAAGTGTCGGTTCTGTTACTTAAGTCTAAGGAGTCTTGCCCATATAAAATATGCATGTTTGCATATTTGAAGTTATAATTTACTCCATAGCCAATAACTTCGAGCATTCTTAAATCTTGATCCTTAATTTGTAATCTAGTCCCGGGGGATAAGGTTGGGTCCATAATCCCGATCCAGCGGGTTGCCCCTAAAGAAGGCGGGCGTAATTGGTCATCCCGCCAATGGCATGCTTGCTGTCCGTCCCCATCAGTTCTCTCTCCATTTGCAGTTGAAAGTTCAACTTCTGAAATCCCATCAAAAAAAACGTGAGTGCTGTAATAGTAAGGAATCCCGTTTTCAGTAGTCCAAACAGCAGTATTTGCGGGACCTGCAGTGTTAACTCTGGTAGCGGTTGCAAAACCAGTCAAACTTCCCGGTTCAACTGCGTCGGGACGAACGCGGAACAGATCCCAAGGGGAATAAAATTCTTCCATAAAGAGATGGGTTACAAAAGTGGTTGCCATAAAAAAACCTAAAGCATGACCAATTTCATGGGTACAAACTGCGTCGAAATCATATTGAGTGGAAGCAATGCCATCAGAAGGGTCCAAATCAAACGGGAACAGAGAATTAAACGCGATTGCCGGAACACTTCCAAAAGGATTAACATTTGGATTGGCGCTAACCTCGGCCTCAATAAATCCGAGCGCTTGTAAATTAGTTAATGTGCCGACTGCTATTCCAAAATCAGTCTGTAAAGTTGAATGAGTCGGAAATGGAATAGCATCATAAAGAGCGTTTAGCTGCGGGTCAGATGGTTTTACATCTTTTAAGTGTTGAACAATATCGGGAACAAGAGCATACCCAAGATCGTCGAGTTGAGCATAATACCCTGTTGGCCAAGATGACCCGAGTACTTCAGGAGGAAAGAAGACACCAAATCCTTGTATGCCGTAATCAACATCGATCACTGTAGTGATCGGAGTGGTAATAACGCGTTCCCAGCGTGCCGCGGCTCTTCTGAATGCTAAAACAGCATCCGGGTTTTTCATCAGCTGATCTGTTGCGCGTAAAATGATCTTCAACCCTCGCAAAGATTTTTGATCATTTAATGAAGGAAGAAGATGTAGCTTTGTTATAGTAGCCCTAGTGCTCAGCAGTGAATTAGTACTTTTCACTTCTTCACAATAAACGGCACCGTTCTTATCTAGTTTATTGATGAATACGGTCTCTTTTTCAAAGCGTTAATATTTGGCTAAGCTTCCATTCTGCGCAAGAATGGAAAGAGATGAAAAAGTGAAAACAGAGATAAAAGCGAAAACCCAAATTTTAACAAAATAGGTTTGCCGGGAAAAAGTAATCATGGTTTCCCCGTTTAATAATAGAAGTATTTATTAATTTTAATAGGAATAGAAAAATCTTCTGTTTTGAAATTATAAGAAGATTGGGTGAATAGCAAGAAAAGTTTAATACAAAAGGGGCTGTAGTGCTTTTGTTGTGTAATGTCACAACTAAAATCATTGAACTACAGCCTCACGAAAATTTTTGGGTGAAATTTATTTTTCGGTTTCTTTTGTTTTGCAAGTAGAAATACCAAATGGCATATATAACGGGCAGCTGCTGATGGAAGCGGTGAACAAAGGGATAATTCCCAATACTCCCCACCAACTTTGATAATATAGACCGAGAGCTACTATTACAACTCCGAGAACAATCCTAAGAACACGATCCACTGAGCCAACATTTTTTTTCATGAGATTCACCTATTGTTTTTGATTTTGTTTAATGTGATGAAAAACTCTCTGTCGAGATTCAAAATATTTTCAACGGTTTTCTTTAAAATGCAAAATTACCTCATAATTCACTAATTTTGTGAAGTAAAATTGATGAATTCTTTTAAACAAGGAACTACTCTTGAGAAATATCAACAAGCTGATAGTTATCGGCGATAAACTTTTAATTAAACCGGAAGAAGAATCTGGGAAAACCACTTCCGGATTATATCTTCCGCCTGGTGTAAAAGAAAAAGAAAATATCCAGAGCGGATATGTGATAAAAATTGGACCGGGATATGCGATCGGAATGCCTGCAGACGACGAACCATGGAAAGAACAAAAAGAAAAAGTAAAGTACATTCCTCTGCAAGTTAAGGAAGGGGATTTGGCGATCTTTCTTAAAAAGGATGCCTACGAAATTGAGTACGACCATGAAAAATATTTTATCGTTTCTCAAACCGCAATTTTGCTGTTGATCCGGGATGACTTTTAAATAATTAGGAATGAGGAATTACGAATTAGGATAACTTCACAATTTTTTCAACTGCATTCAACAGCACATCCTTTTTGATCAGCACATTAATTTTTTTAATATCATCATAGAGGAATCTGTCATTCTTCAACGGCTGAACTGCTTTTCTAATTTCATTGTATGCCACTGATGTTCCTCTTCCCGGTTTTAATGGTTTAAGAAATTCCAATCCCTGCGCCGAAGCCATTAACTCTATCGCCAATACATTCTCAAGATTCAACATAATCCGGTAACATTTTTGTGCTGCAATTGAACCCATCGAATTATGGTCTTCTTGATTTGCAGATGTTGGAATTGAGTCCACACTTGCCGGATGTGCCAGGACTTTATTTTCCGAGACCAAACTCGCAGCCGTGTATTGTGCGATCATCATTCCCGAATTAATACCACCGTGTTTTGTAAGAAAGCGAGGCAGTCCTTGACTTAACGCCCCATTGACTAATCTTTCAGTTCTTCTTTCTGAAACATTTGCAAGTTCGGAAAGAGCGATCGCTAAAAAGTCCATTGCCAGCGCCATTGGCTGCCCGTGAAAATTTCCTCCTTCAATATGCTCTTTTGTTTCAGGGAAGATCAAGGGATTATCATTGGCAGAATTTATCTCAATGGCAACACGAGATGCAACGTAATCAATTGCATCTTTTGAAGCGCCGTGTATTTGCGGAACACAGCGGATGGAATAAGCATCCTGAACTCGTGTATCATTCTTTAAATGCGAGGATCTTATTTCACTTCCTTCGATTAGTGAAAGAATATTTTCCGCGGTCTCAATCTGTCCTTTATACGGTCGTAATTGATGGAGCCTTTTATCGAAAGCTTTGTCGGTTGCGCGTAGTGCTTCGTGTGATAAAGCTGCGGCGATGTCTGCAATTTTTTTTAGTTTGATCGAACGGGCAGAAAGAAATGCGGCGAACGAGGTCATCATCTGCGTTCCGTTAATTAAAGCCAAGCCTTCTTTTGCCTGAAGTTTTACAGGCTGCAGTCCAAAATTTTTCAGTGCAAGTTTAGATGAAATTATTTTTGTTTGTCCGGCATATTCATCAAACACATTTTTTATAAGTTGCACTTTCCCTTTGCCGATCATTGCAAGAACGAGATGTGAAAGCTGAACTAAATCTCCGCTTGAACCAACCGAACCTTGCGAGGGTACAACGGGAATAATATTATTATTCATCATTTCAACTAACAATTGAACCGTTTCCGGGCGAATGCCGGAGTTCCCTTTTGCAAGCGCATTGATGCGAAGCAGCATCATTATTTTAACGATGAACGGAGGAAGAGGATCGCCACATCCGACGGCATGACTAACAATCAAATTTTCCTGCAGTTGTTCCAGATCGTTATGAGAAATATTCACATTGCTGAACTCACCGAAACCGGTTGTTACGCCGTAAATAATAGCATCTTTTGAAATCCATTCCTCAACAAGTTTTCTTGATTGAATCATTTTCTTTAGCGCGGAAGCTTTCACTTTCACTTTAAGATTTTGTTCAACAAATTTTTCGATATCATTTATTGAAAGTGAATTTCCGTCAAGAGCGAGAATTTTTTCAGCCATTGATCATTTTCCTGATTTTATTTGAATTTTCTTTTGTAGCTCGATACGTGATGCTTACAAACTTCTGAGCATATTTTATAGAAAGAACTTCGGAAAGTGAATGGATCATCGAAATTACTCTTGCTTCCGATATTTTTAGTCTGATAGATTCTTCAACGTGTAGCTCGGTGATACTTCCTTTAATCATTTCCAGGAGTGAAGAAATATTTATTCCCCGCTCAGCCGAAATGACAACCGAATGTACATAAACATTTTTCAATTCAGTCAAGCTTGACCGGTCTTGTACCAGGTCAACTTTGTTGAAAACTTTAATTTGCGGTTTGGTCTCACAATGCAGTTCTTTTAAAGTCTGATCAACAACCTGGATATGGTCTTTAAAATAGGGATGCGAGAGATCAATAACGTGCAGAATGAGGTCAGCCTGGGCAACTTCATTTAACGTGCTTTTAAATGAAGCAATCAGGTGAGCGGGGAGTTTACGGATAAATCCAACCGTATCGCTGAGAAGGATTTTATTTGTTTTATCAACTTCAAATGACTTGGTTGTTGAATCAAGCGTGGCAAAAAGTTTATCTTCTGCTTTAACTTCCGCATTCGTAATCAAATTAAATAAGGTTGATTTCCCGGCATTAGTATAACCCACAAGCGAGACGCGGAAAAAATCTTTTCGTTGATGTGTTTGCGTTTGTTTCTGCGATTCAATTTTAAGCAGTTTCTCTTTTAATGTACTGATTCGTGTACGGATAATTCTACGATCGGTTTCAATTTGTGTTTCACCGGGACCTTTCGTTCCAATACCGCCGAACTGTTTTGAAAGATGCGTCCATGCGCGTGTTAGTCGTGGAAGTAAATATTGCAGTTGAGCAAGTTCAACCTGCGTTTTCGCTTCTTTTGTTTTTGCATGCGAAGCGAAAATATCCAGGATCAACCCGCTCCGGTCAACAATTTTTTTTGAGAGCATTTTTTCTAGGTTTCGCACCTGCATTGGGGACAGATCATCGTTAAAGATAATAATATCTATATCGTTCAAATCGGCAAGCTGAGCTAATTCTTCAACTTTTCCTTTTCCAAGATAAAGCGCCCTGTCGGGTGTGATGCGATCCTGCGAAACTTTCAGTATTGTATCAGCTCCGGCAGTAGAAGCAAGTTCTTCCAATTCCTGAAGCTGTTCAATTAAAATTTCCCGTGTTACCTCTTTCGTTCGCAATCCAATTAAAATTGCCCGTTCGGTAGTTTGCCTTGGGATATCAAACATAGTTGTTTTGGTCAACTTTTTTCCTAATTCCTAATTCTCGATTCCTAATTATTAAAAGTTTCTCTGAAAAAATAGAGAATCGGAGTGCTGTATCCAAAAGAAAGAAAAATTTATTCGCTTTTTGAAATTGTTTATATTGCAATTGAAAAAAGAAATCACGAAGTGAAATAAATGGAAAACACGTTCCCGGTTACCTTTGTTGGAAAAATTGGAAATAAAACAAGTAATGTTTTACAAGAAGTTGGTGAAATATCGAAACTTTTTATCGGTATTATAAAAAGTTTTTCTAAACTGATAAAAAGCCGAAAACTTATCCTTTTTCAGATGGAACACATCGGGGTGAATTCACTCCCGTTAGTTTCAATCGTAGCGGTTTTTACCGGTGCGGTTGCTGCGTGGCAGGCTGCGTATCAATTAAAAGGAATTGCGCCACTCTCGTTTCTCGGCGCCGCAACGAGCCGGGCAATTATTACGGAACTCGGTCCGGTGCTTACAGGTATCATCATAGCAGGAAGAGTCGGGGCGTCAATTGCTGCTGAATTGGGAACGATGAAAGTTACCGAACAGATTGATGCGCTCGAAAGTATGGCAATAAGTCCGGTGCGGTATTTAGCAATGCCGCGGTTTCTTGCCTCAATTATTATGATGCCTCTTATTGTTATCTTCGCAAATTTTATTGCGGTTATCGGAGCTTATTTTGTCTCTAATTTTTTTATGAACGTATCGTCGGCAGTTTTTTTCGGCTCGGTTAAACGATACTTTCTCATGTCGGATTTTATCTACGGGTTAATAAAAACTATTTTCTTCGGCGGTGCAACAGCCTTGCTTGGATGCCACATCGGGTTACGCACGGAAGGGGGTGCGGAAGGAGTTGGACTTTCAACCATACGCGCATTTGTTCTTTCAGCCGCTTCAATCCTTGTCCTTGATTACGTGTTGTGGATGCTCTTCGTATAGTGAAAGAAATTAAAATTGAAAATGGAAAGCATACGCTCGAGCACCTTACGATTCGGGTCAGTCTGGTCTAAAGTTTAATTAATATTCATTCAAGGTTAATAATGAAGTTGACAAAAAGATGGAAGGTTGCACAATATTTTGAAATTAGGTGGTGGAGAAAATACCTTCAGCATAAAAATCCGGAGGAGTATCTTTTGTCGAAGAAGAAATACTGGAGTTCTTTTCTTGGGCAATTGTCTACTGAAATCGAAATCAACGAAAAGACAAAAATACTTGATGTGGGTGCTGGTCCTGCCGGGATATTTATTCTATGGGACAAAAATAAAATTGATGCAATTGATCCGCTCTTTGATAAATATGAAACGCATATCCCTCATTTTACAAAAAAACTCTATAAAAATGTAACCTTTTATACGACACCGATTGAAGGGTTTAGCACTCCCCAAAAATACGATCTAATTTTTTGTCTGAATGCTATAAACCATTTTATTGATGTTGAAAATTCTCTGCAAATCCTCGCACATCTTTTGGCGCCGGAAGGTTTTCTTGTAATAAGTGTTGATACACACTCAATGCTATTTTTACGTCCGCTTTTCAAAACACTCCAATTAGATATTCTTCATCCTCATCAGTTTGGTTTGAATGAATTTTTAGAAACGATTAAAAAGATGGAAGAATTTAAAATAGGTGAAGTCATCTTATCGAAAAGAGGTTTTTTATTTAACCTCCATACAATCGTCTTAAAGAAAAAATGAATCTTCTAAGCTATCTGTAGCGCATACTGTTTGAGAATTACAGTTTTGAAATTTTTTAATCCTGCCGTTCATTCTTGTAATGAGAAGTAGAGGGACTATGGATAAAATTAATCTTAAAATATGAACAAAAGAGCTTGCTTCAACATTCAACTATCTACTAACAACAACCAACAAACAAATTATTTTTCTTCCTTCGCGAAGATTTTTGTAATTTTCTTCTATGAAAAAAGAACTTTTACACGTTCACAACTCAAACAAATCTTTAAGGACTCACCATGAAAATTACCAAACAAGATGCTCTTGATTATCACAGCACCGGTAGAAAAGGAAAGATTGAAGTCATCGCTTCAAAGCCCTGTCAAACGCAGCGCGATCTCTCTTTAGCCTACACACCGGGAGTTGCAGACCCATGTTTAGAAATTGAAAAAAATCCAGAACTTGCTTACGAGTACACAGCAAAAGGAAATTTAGTTGCTGTAATTAGTAACGGCACAGCGGTACTTGGTTTAGGCAACATTGGCGCTTTAGCCGGAAAACCCGTGATGGAAGGGAAAGGCGTTCTCTTTAAACGTTTTGCAGATATAGATGTCTTTGATATCGAATTAGATACCCTGGATCCGAAAGAAGTAATCCGTACGGTTCAATTGCTTGAACCAACTTTCGGCGGCATTAATCTTGAAGATATCAAAGCACCGGAATGTTTTTATATCGAGGAAGAATTAAAGAAAACCATGAAGATCCCGGTTTTTCACGATGATCAGCACGGTACCGCGATCATAAGCGGAGCGGCACTTCTTAACGCATGCGAAATGGCAAAAAAAGATTTAGCAAAAATAAAAATTGTTTTCAACGGTGCCGGAGCTGCGGCTAACGCTTGTGCCAATCTTTATGTGAAACTCGGGGCGAAAAAAGAAAATATTATAATGTGCGACAGTAAAGGGGTAATTTTTAAAGGTCGAAAAGAAGGGATGAACGAATTTAAAGAAGTGTATGCTATGGATACAAAAATGAGAACACTCGCAGAAGCCTTGATTGGCGCTGATGTCTTTGTCGGATTATCTGTTGCCAATTGTGTCTCT
>MNVA01000106.1 GCA_001871325.1 Ignavibacteria bacterium CG1_02_37_35 | reverse complement strand
AATATCGAACATTGAATAAGGAATAGTGAATGATGAAGTTTTTGCCCTTCGATATTCTACATTTCTTGTTTGATATTCATTATTCCTTTTTGGTTCTGGCTCTGCCATGTTAGGAATTAGGAATTAGGAATTAGGAATTAGGAATTAGGAATCTGCGGGAAAAGTCTAAAGCATTAGTATCATTTCAAAAAAACTTAAATGAAAAAAGAAAAAGCACCTTATAATAGGACACTTGATTTGAGTAAAGATGAAGAAATATATTACTCAACACGATTGCTTCAATTAGAAGCAAATGTTTCATTGGATCAGATTTTTAATAAAACTATTCATCAAGATATGTTTACTGCATTGGATTTTTTACCAGATGCATTCTGCAATTTGATTTTTGTTGATCCTCCTTATAATCTTCATAAAAAGTTTAACAAACTAAAATTCGCTCAAATGGAAGATGAAGAATACGAAGTCTGGCTTGATAGCTGGGTCTCAAAACTTCCCCGCTTAATGAAAGAAAATGCTTCAATTTATTTATGCGGTGATTGGAAATCTTCTCCTGGACTTTACAACGTCGCGAAAAAATATTTTTTGATCCAGAACAGAATCACCTGGGAGAGGGAAAAGGGGAGAGGCGCGAAAGCTAATTGGAAGAACTGTTCGGAAGATATTTGGTTTTGTACTAAATCTTCAAACTATGTTTTCAATCTGGATACTGTAAAGACAAAGAGGAAAGTATTGGCGCCTTATAAAGAAGCGGGGAAACCAAAAGATTGGTCTGAAAGTAAAGCCGGAAATTTCAGGCTAACATCACCTTCAAATATTTGGACAGATATAACCATTCCTTTTTGGTCTATGCCGGAAAATACCGATCACCCGACACAGAAACCGGAAAAGCTCCTGGCAAAAATTATTTTAGCCAGCTCAAATGAAGCTGATATTGTTTTCGACCCATTCCTTGGCTCGGGAACAACTTCGGTTGTCGCAAAGAAGTTGAAGAGAAATTTCGTGGGAATAGAAGCAGATGAATTCTTCTGTTGTTTAGCAGAGAAAAGACTCTCGCTTGCTGAGAAGGACAAAACAATTCAAGGATTTTCAGATGGAGTTTTTTGGGAAAGAAATTCTTTACAAGCCCAAAAGAAAATTGGAAATCAAAATTTTATTATGGATTTTGGAGATGAAATTATTCCGGATAATAGTTAACAGATTGTTGCCCAACTCCGTCAGGTCCGAAAGGAAGCAGCGGTTAGTATTCAGTTTGTGTAATTTATTATCCGGTTTTTTTATCTCTGTTGCACTCCTCAACCGTTGGAATTCTTGTGATGCAATAAAGTTCTAACAATCCATCCAAAAGGAATTAATGATCGCCTCAAAGGTTGACTTATTCTCTTCGTACAGAATCTCGGGACATTCAAAAACAATTAAGTATTTCAAAGTGTAACAGCTTATTTCAAAGCAAAAGTAAAACTTCCTGTCAATCAATTGTTTTTCGGTAAAACGCACGGTGTAATTTCCATTGACTTTATTCTTAAATGGAAAAGAGCTGTAATCTTCCGCACTACTATTCGCTTTTAATTTCATAATGCCGAAGGATGTCCCCAAACTGACGCTAAAAAATTTTGTTCCTTCAGGATGAGCGTTGATTATTTTTTTATAAGAAACACCAGGAATCGCTTTCCATCCTTCAGGCAAATAAAGAGAATATTTCTCTTTTTTATTTTTGTAATTATTGTACGCTTGTGCCGAGTCAATCGAAAGTTTTATTCCCAATTCCTTCAACGCAGAAGATTGATCATAAAAGAATGGCATCCCGGGCTTTATTGTGAACTGGTTTACCAATTGAAGAATAATCTTTTCAAAATAATTATTAACGCTGCTAAACTTTAATGACCGCTCATCGAATGAAAAAGTATCCCAGTTCTGTTGAGGCGACAATCCTTTGCCGCTTAATATTTTTGTTCCGATAAGATCATCAGTAAAAGTTTCCACTTCTTGAATCAGTTGGTCGGTGGGTGAATAGAATTGTGTGTAAAAACGAAGTGCGGGAATTACGGTATCTCCTTTAACGAGGTAAAGATTTTTCCTTTTAAAAGAGAGTACATCTTTTGAAATGAACTGTTCAAAAACCTGGAAATATTTTTTCTTCTCGGAATTGATTGAAGTAAGGGAAAGATAACCGTTCAACGACTTATCAATGAGGTAGCATTGCATGGCAGAATCATACACAGCGAACCGGTTAAAAAAAGGATTTGGAAATTCGATTAACACTCCAAAGAATGTTTTCCCCGAATTATTTTTTATACTGTCAATCGCAATTTTATTTATGACAGATTGTGCCGGAAGATTAAGATCAAACAGATGAGAAAGGCTGTCGTTTGCAATTTTGTTTCCGCTCGCCGCTTCAGACACAAGATACTCCATCCCTTTACTGCTGAATTGATAAACTTTCCCTTTTTTAGCACACCCGGCTAATGCGAAACTGATAAATAAGATTGAGATTAATAATTTCATAACTATATCTTTTTATTGTTGGAGATTATTTCCAAGTTAATAGTGAAAAATCTCAATTAGATTTTCCTTTTGTGGAAGAAAAATAAGCAAAAACTAAGTCTGCTTTTTTCTTTCCGATGACTTTTTCCAATTCTTCAAGCGGGACTTTTTTAATAATTGAGACACTGCCGAAACTCAAAAGCAATTTATCGGCTAATGATTTGCCTATTCCTTTAATTTCTAAAAGCTCGGTAGTTATTGTCCGTTTGTTTCTCCGAAGACGATGGAAGGTGATTGCAAAACGATGCGCTTCATCCCGCAACTGCTGTAATAATTTTAAGGAAGAAGATGTTTTGGGTATCGCTATTGCTTCACTCTCATTCGGCAGAAAAACTTCTTCAAGCCGTTTTGCCAATCCGATAATTTGATAAGAAGTGATGCCTAATTCATTAAGCGCGTCAACAGCGCTTGAAAGCTGCCCTTTTCCTCCATCAACCATTATTAAATCCGGCAGTGGTTGTGCCGCTTCAATTAATTTGGAAAAATGACGGGTAATTACTTCACGCATGCTTGCGAAATCATCCGGTCCAACTACGGTTTTAATGATAAATTTTTTGTATTCACTTTTTTTAGATTTACCGTTTTCAAAAGTAACCATACTTGCAACGGCATCGCTTCCTTGCAGATTTGAGTTGTCAAAACAAACGATCTTTTTCGGCAAATGTTTTAGACGCAAATCTCTTTGCAATGCTGAAAGCGTGTAGGGAACGTTTCCCTCTTTTTTCATTTTCTGAAGCTGCCATTCTTTTAATTGAAGCAGCGCATTTTCAGAACTCATTTTCAAGATTGATTTAAGTTTACTTTCTCTCTGCGGTATGGTTATTTTTAATTTGTGCTCGATTTTAGTTGAAAGCCATTCGGTGATGCTTTCAAGATCATCCGGCTCGGTTTCGAGAACAATTTCATTGGGGATATCAACAAATTCATTAGCATAATATTGTTTAATTAATGCTGAATATATTTCCGCAGAATCTGTTTCTCTTTCAACAGATAATCTGAATTCCTTTTTGCCGGTTATTTTCCCTTCCCTAATATTAAGAATTGAGGAAGCAGCCTCTTTCCCCTCATAGGCAATGGCGATAACATCCCGATCGAGCACATCATCGCTAACAACTTTTTGCTTGTCTGCAAGAGATTCAAGCTGTCTGATTTTATCTCTCACTTCAGCGGCTTTTTCGAAAAAAAGTTCTTTAACGAACTGCTCCATTTTTTCCCTCTGCTCTTTTAACAGAGCGCCGGTTTTTCCTTTCAACATTTTAATCACTTCCGCAACCATTTCGTTGTAAGCTGATTGAGATATAAATCCTTCGCAGGGACCGTCACATTTTTTTATATGATAATCAAGGCAAATCTTGAATTTCTTTTTTTCAACAGCGTCTTTTGTAATCGCATATTTGCAGCTCCGAATTCTAAATATTTGATTGATCGCTCTGAGAGACACTTTCATATTCCGGACATCAGTGTAAGGTCCGAAATATTTTGAACCGTCTCGGATAATCTGCCGCGTAGGAAAAATGCGGGGGAAAGGTTCATTGGTAACTTTAATAAACGGATAGGTTTTGTCGTCTTTTAGATTAACGTTGTAACGCGGTTTAAATTTTTTGATGAGGTTGTTTTCAAGAATTAGCGCCTCAACTTCTGAAGCAGTTACAATAAGCTCAAAGTCACTTATTTTAGTAACAAGGGCGACTGTTTTCGGGGAAGTAATGGATGAATGAAAATAGGACCGGACACGGTTTTTTAAATTTTTTGCTTTACCAACATAAATTACTATTCCCTTATCATTTAAAAATTGATAAACGCCGGCTTGCCCGGGTAAATTATTCAATTTTGTTGAAAGGGCTTCATTCATTGATGCTAAAAAATTTCTTCCCCCTAAGCTTTAAAAACATAGTTTTTAGGAATAACCACAATTCCGGACTCTGTAACAAAAAATTTCTTTTTATCTTGAGTAGAATCAAACCCAATTTCATAACTTTCGGGGATTTGAACATTCTTATCAATAATGGCGCGGCGAATTCTTGCCCGCCTTCCGACCTTGCAGTTATTCATTATGATTGAGTCAGTAACGTAAGCATAACTATTGACGCGAACATTGTTGCCGATGATTGAGCGCTCTACCAAACCTCCGGAAACGATAGTACCGTCACATATCATGGAGTTAAGGGTTCTCCCAATTCTTTCTCCTTCATGCGATAGAGTCTTTGCAGGCGGGAATTGATACTGATAAGTTCTCAGAGGCCAATCAAAGTCGTAAAGGTTAAATTCCGGAATAACACTGATCAAATCCATGCTTGCATCGTAATAACTGTCAATTGTTCCGATGTCTTTCCAGTAGGGTTTGTTCTTTTTATTTTCATCCACGAAGGGATATGCAACTACTTTATAACCAGTTTTAACCATGTAAGGAATGACATCTTGTCCAAAATCATTATTTCGAATTTTTTTCTCCTGCATTTCGAGCAGGACATCTTTCAATGCTTTTGCGTTAAAAACATAACTTGCCATATTCACATAAGATAAGCCTTTTTTCCCCGGAATTTCGGGGGGTTTTTCCGGTTTTTCCATGAATTTAGTTACATTTCCACTCTCATCGGTTTCAACAATACCAAAGCGATGTGCTTCATCAACCGGGACTTCAATACAAGAAAGCGAAAGATCAATTTTGTTATCTACATGATTTTGCAACATTCGCATATAATCCATTTTATAAATATGATCGCCGCTAAGTATGAGCACCCATTTACATTTTCTATCTGTGCTGATCAAATTTAAATTTTGATGGATTGCATTGGCAGTGCCTAAGTACCAATCATTGCTCATTTTTCTCTGCGGGGGAAGTGTGTAAATGAATTCTCCCAGCTCAGGATTAAATATACTCCATCCTTCAAAAAGATGCTGATTTAGGGAATCAGATTTATATTGTATGAGCACATAAATTCGTCTTAACCCCGAGTTAAGGCAATTATTGAGGGTGAAATCAATGATTCTATATTTCCCTCCAAACGGTACGGAAGGTTTACTCCGGTATGCTGTTAATGGATAGAGACGTTCACCTTGTCCACCGGCAAGAACCATCGTGATTGTATCCCTCGAAATTGATGAACCTTGATACTGCATTTCTCGCTCCAACATTGTTTTACTTATGCGGTCTCAATATAAAAAACTTACTATAATAAATAAAGCATTTGCGGGTCATTCTCCATTTTTTTTTCGCCTGATACTGATGTTGCGAATTCCCTCCCCCTTTTTTGTTTCCCTTAGGCAGAATCGGTATATTTGCAAGTCATTTTTAATAGAGTATTTGAGGTTCCATGCAAATAGGGTTGATCGGTCTACAAAATTCTGGTAAAACCACCCTCTTTAATGCCTTATCGGAGAAAACTTCTGAAGCGCAACATCAGCAAAAATCTGAAGTTTCGAGGGCTGTTGTTAAAGTTCCGGATATTAGATTAGATAAACTTACGGAATTGTTCAAGCCGAAGAGCAAAGTATTTGCAACGCTTGAAGTGATTGATATTCCCGGTTTGCAGGTTTCCGACGATAATAAAGTAAAAATCACTTCCGATTTTCTGAATAGAGTCAAAAATAACAATGCTCTTTTGCATGTAGTACGGCAATTTGAAAATGATTCCGTTCCGCATCCCGAAGTGAGTATCAATACTGCCCGCGATATTGAGTTTCTTGAGACAGAATTTCTTCTTGCAGATATGGCGTTGATTGAAAATCGTCTTGAAAAATTGGCTAAAGACATTTTAAAGCTCAGAAACGATCAGCTGCAAAAGGAGATGACACTTTTCAAGAAAATGCAAATTCATGTTGAAAAGGAACTTCCGTTACGGGAATTGGTGTTAGATGAGAATGAAAGAAAACTTCTCTCCGGGTATCAGTTTTTGACGATAAAACCGCTCATTATCGGAATTAACTTTGATGAAAACTCAAAAGATGAAGTTGAAGATTTTATTAAAAATATTCAGCGGAAATTTTCAAAATATCCTTTGATCGCAATTCCGTTTTTTGCCCAGTTTGAATATGAATTAACGCAGCTTTCAGAAGAAGAAGCTGAAATTTTCAAGAATGATTTTGGGATTCATGAATCGGCATTCACCCGTATTCTTCGAACAAGTTACGAACTGCTCGGTTTGCAATCATTCTTTACCGTCGGCGTAGATGAATGTAGAGCCTGGACAATTAAAAAAAATATGACAGCGCAAGATGCTGCCGGAGTAATTCACACAGATTTTTATGACCGGTTTATCCGTGCGGAAGTAGTCCAATACGAAGACTATCTTGTACACGGTTCATTTCCAAAGTGCAAAGAAGCCGGTGCATGGCGCTTAGAAGGAAAAGAATATGTTGTTAAAGATGGTGATATTTTAAACATTAGGCATAGTTAAAAGAATTAGGAATTAGGAATTAGGCTCTTAGATTCTTGTTAGCGCTAACATGTTAACGATAATTGAATAACGAATAATGAACAAGAAATAATGAATTTCGAAGTTAAAGCAATAAGCAGTTCAACTTCATCATTCGAAATTCCTTTTTCGATATTCATTATTTCCTTCAGCTTTTTTCCCAAGCATGGTCTTGGGAAAAACG
>MNVA01000197.1:6953-7769 GCA_001871325.1 Ignavibacteria bacterium CG1_02_37_35 | reverse complement strand
CAAATTGATTTCAATTCTGAGAATGACATTGTCAAAAAGGTGGTTTTTATTCTAACCCATTTCGGAAGAATTGATATTTTAGTAAACAATGCCGGCGTCTGGAAATATGGCGAAGCGGATAAGATATCATTGGGAGATTGGAATGCTACCATTCAAATAAATTTGACCTCAACTTTTTTAGTTACAAAAGAAGTTCTTCCTTCGATGAAGAAAAATAAATTCGGCAGAATCATCAACATTTCATCAACCGCCGGACAGCGCGGCGAAGCCTATTATTCTCATTACGCGGCTTCAAAAGGGGGAATAATTTCCTACACCAAATCACTTGCTTCCGAACTCGGGAAATTTAACATCAACACAAATTGTGTGGCTCCCGGCTGGGTTGATACCGAAATGGTTTCATCTGTCTTTTCAGATGAAGCCTATAAAGAAAAAGAACGAAAAGCAATCCCGGTTCAACGAATTGCAACTGCTGAAGACATTGCCGGTCCGGTTCTTTTTCTTGCTTCGGATTTAGCACGGCATATAAATGGAGAAATTCTAAATGTGAACGGAGGCAGCATTCTCTGCGGATAAGTTGTTTGTTGAATGGAGCTGCTCATACTTTTTTTTGTGGATTTGGACTTTTAATCAATAAGTCACCTTACGTAAAATAAATAAGAAATGCTTTGAACTCGCTCATAATCTTTATCTTGCCCTCCGATTTCTATCTACAAATGGACAACAAAAAGATCACGAGTATGATTTGGTCGAATTTACCTTAGCAGGCGCTGAGGTAGCTTACTCAGTCACCTTACGCAGAATTTGTAATACGAA
>MNVA01000197.1:0-6936 GCA_001871325.1 Ignavibacteria bacterium CG1_02_37_35 | reverse complement strand
AAGCGGTAGCTTCGTAAAAAACAAGCATTTTATCGAAGCTTCGCTTCGATTTACAATATAATTTCTCACTTTTGCGTAACGTGAGTTACTCATATTTTTTTTTCTTATTTTAGCATCAATAAAATTTATCTTATACCTTCAGAAAAGGATTAGTCATGGAATTTTTTGCAAGTTTGCATCCAAAGATAGTTCACTTCCCGATCGCTCTCTTAATTGTTTACACTCTCTTAGAGGGAGTCGGTGTAGTTTTTAAGAAGGACATTTTTACTAAAGCAGCTTTCATTATTTTAATATTCGGAGTACTTGGAGCATTAGCCGCAGTACTAACAGGAAACCAGGCGGAAGAAACCTGGAAAAATTGGAGCAGCGCCGGGAAAAATCTTTTAGAAGAACATGAAACTTTTGCATCTATCACACTCTGGTATTTTTTTGGTGTACTTATTCTCCGAACTCTTTTTGTAATCAATATTGAGATTAAAAATAAGTTTGTTGTACACGCAACTAAGATGAAGATCGCTTTCGTTATTCTTGCTCTCACTGGATGCTTTTTTGTTTACGAAACCGGTGAACATGGAGGTGAAATGGTTTACAAACATGGTGCGGGGGTCTCAATAGAAAAACAGGCACAACAAAACCAGGTTGAGCACGGGGACTAATTCAACTTGAAAAAACTTCCGGTTTCACTATATCTCCTTTTATTATTACTCCTTTCCGGATCGAATTTTGCTCTGCGATATTTTGATCTTCCGAATTATTTTTTCCTAATCGGATTTAGGTTCTACGGAATTATTTTTATTTCCGGAATTTTTCTTCTTCTCTTTCATGAAGTGGGAACATTAAAGAATTATCTTCTCCCCTTTTCATTTGTGAAATTTTATAAATACCTTTTCTTAGTTGCAATTCCAGCCATCGTTATCGTAGGCGTACTGTTCATCTTACGTAAGATTGATTTAGGCGATCCTGATTATTTCTACGAATTGGGATTGACATCAATCGTTGATTACCCTCTTTATTTAATTTGGAATTTTCCGCAATTTTTAATTCTCTACGCATTACTTCAAATGGTTGAGCTCTCTTTCAAAATGAAAATCATACCTAATTTCATCTTACTCTTTTTTTTCTTTTCAGCGGAATTCTTTGCTTTACCGAAAATTAATTTTGATATTTTTCCCGTTATAAGTTATCTAGTTGTTCTTTTAGCCATAACACTCTTCATCTATAAAAAACCAACTAATGTACTGGCTTTCAGTTTTTATTTTTTTACAATAATTTGGCTGGGATTGCTTTTATTTGGAAGTCATTCCCAAACTTTACTCCACATATTTTTAGCTAAAACGTACACGGGGTGGGATGGGTTCTTCGAGATTAATAAAAAAATGCTCCCATTTGTCTTTCCTGTATATTTTCTGTTATCCGGACTCTTAGTGTTATTTTTTAAAAAGGAAAAACCAAAAGATTAATTCTTTTCTTATATTTGACCAAGAAAAATTTCTAAGCAATGAAAAAATATTTTATCATACTAACCATTAGTCTTTTAACTTTCGCACCGACAGAGCATGCATCGGACAAAGCAAGGGGAACTTTTCTTGCAGTTGGCGTTGGTCCCCGGCTTCCGGCATTTGATTTCAATAGCACAACAATGTTAGGCTATGGATTTAACGTAGAAATTGCTTATACCAACAATGAATACCTCCCCATTTTTCTATTTGGCAAAGTCGGTTTCGAACAATTCCCCGGAGCGCAAAGTTTTTATCAAACTTCAACCTATTCACATTTTTCTACAAGTTTATTACCGCTTTCTTTCGGGGCTCGTTATTATTTTTCACCTATTTTGCAGAATATCGTGCTCATTCTCCCGAACATTGAAATTTCTGCAAACCTGACAGTCTTTCAAAAACTTCATCAGTTTAAAGTTTCTTCAGGGAAAAACAATTTTTTAGAAGAAGGTTCAAAACTCGGTTTCAGTATCGGTGTAGGAGCTTCAATGTTTTTAGTTGAGATGCTTGCCTCTTATAATTATCTGCAAAATAATCAATATCTTTCGCTTGATATGAAAGTACGATTACCATTATATGTGAGTTTTTAGGTGAAATTATGAATTACAAAAATCTTTTAGTTGAACTTGAGAACAATGTTGCAACAGTAACCATAAACCGCCCGGAAAAACTGAACGCATTAAACAAAGAAACATTGAATGAACTCTACGAAGCGTTTCTTTTCATTGAACACAATGCGGAAGTTCGCGCTGTAATATTAACAGGAAGCGGAGAAAAAGCATTTGTTGCAGGAGCTGATATATCAGAATTAAATCAGCTCTCTCCTTTAGCTGCAAAAGATTTTGCCGAAAAAGGGCAAAAAATATTTTCATTCATCGAACATCTTTCGAAGCCGGTAATCGCTGCTGTAAACGGCTTTGCACTCGGCGGCGGTTGTGAACTTTCTTTAGCCTGCCATGTCAGGTTGGCTTCCGAAAATGCTATGTTCGGGCAGCCGGAAATAAATTTAGGACTCATTCCCGGGTACGGCGGTACGCAGCGTTTGACACGATTGATAAATTTTTCTAAGGCGCTTGAATATATTCTTACCGCTGATTTTATTGATGCGCAAACTGCTCTAAAACTTGGTTTAGTAAATAATGTTTACCCGGTAAACGAACTTTTAACGAAGGCAAAAGAACTTGCTCAAAAGATTGCAAGTAAACCTGCTCAAGCCGTAAGGCTTGCACTAAAAGCCATGCAGGCAGTAAAAGAATTGCCCCAAAGCCAGGGCGAAAGTTATGAAGCTTCTCTCTTTGCCTTAACTACCGGAACTGAAGATTTCATAGAAGGGACTTCAGCTTTTTTGCAAAAACGGAAACCAGAGTTTACTCATAAATGATTTCTACTACTTCTTCACTCTCCTCTAAAATTGGAACTGGGAAATATCGCATAGTTTTTTTTCTCTTATTCGGTTTAGCAATTTTATTATTAGTCTTTAATATTTTTCTTTCTTTTTTTACTCCTAAGGAGATCAAAACTGACGACATGGAAATATCTGCAAAAGAGATACATTCTCTTTTTCTGAAAAGTACTGAAGAGTTTTATTTAAGAGATGGCTACTTGAAAAAAATAAAATCCCCAAAGAAAAAAGAAGATTCGTTGACTGCCATTTATCGCTTAACACTTCCCTACGATGTCCCGGTTCCGGTTTTTCTACATAGTGTCTTCGGAAATTTCAAAGGTAAAAATGTTTCCATCTCTTCAATTGAGACGGCATTAAATCGGAGATCCGTTTTAGAAATTTCATCTGGTGCAAAGAGAAAGTTTTATTCAGAAATAATACAGGACACTTCATTACATCGGGATAATGGCTCACTCGCATTTGCATTAACTGATTATGAACAACTAACGGAAGAAGAGATAAATAAATTATTGCGAATACCGGAAAATTTTGCTCTCATTTTGCATCCACAAAAAGAAAGTGTGGAATTCACAAAAGTTATTCTTAATGCGCGCAAGGAATATATAGTTGAATTGACAGCTTCAAGTCCGAATTCGGAATTTACTTTTGCTGAGAGGTTTCCGTTTATCAGAAACAGACTTGCATTAAATTCTTTATCAAGATATTACCCGGGAAATAGTTTTTTCTTCGTGCATCCGCTGTCAACTCTTTTAAGTTCAACCGTATATGATAAAATCAGGAATGAATTTACGAAACGGAAATACATGCTCTATTCTTCAAATTCATTTACAAATCTTGCAGATGTGAAGGAGGATGAAATGGATAAACGTTTTTATGGAGAAATAGAAAAATTAGGGGAAGGGAAAATAAAATTATTGATCCTTCCGGCAGATTATTTCTTAGCTTCCATTGATAAAATAAAAATCGTAAGGAAAAGAGGAATCCGCTTTATAGCCGCTTCCACGGCGGTAATGCATCTTAAAGTGAAATAAGTCTTTCCCCCTCCTCATTCATTTCTATAATTTCATCAAATCCAAATTCCCCAACCAGGTCTCTAAACGCCGTTTTATCCCCCACAAGCACAGCAACCATCTCTTCCTCATTAATATTGTCTCCTGCAGCAGTTAACGCATCCTCAATGGTAATAGCTTTAATGTTTGAGGGATAGTCATTAAAATATGATGCGGGTAAATCATAAGTATAGAGAGTGTTTAAGCCTGATACGAGCTGATAATATGTTTCAAAATTACTTGGAAATTTTCTGATAATTGAGAGTTTTGCCGCTTCAAGTTCTTCAGTACTTATCACATTTTTAATCTGCTTTAATTCATAAAATATATCTTTAAGCGCCTCAAAAGTATGTTCCGACTGAACAGATGTGGTAAGTAAAAAATAGCCGCACTCTTTTCGAAAGGCAAAGTAAGATGTTGCACCGTAGGTAAACCCTTTCTTTTCACGGAGTTTAAAATTGATACGTGAGTTGAATTGTCCTCCCAAAATGGTGTTCATCACTGTCTTTGCATAAAAATCAGTATCACGGCGTCTGCCGGAAAGATTCCCAATTCTTATTTCCGTTTGCTGTGCGTTATTTTTATGAACGAAATAAAGACGACGTTTTTTTTCTGGGATAGGAAGTTTCGGAGAATCAGAATTATTTCCTACCTGACGATTGTCTAAATGCTTTTGTATCAAATTTTTCAATTCATCCACTTTTAAAGAACCTGCACAAACAAAACCAGCCATTCCCGTTTCAATAAACGAGTGGTAAAAGTTTTTAACGTCGTCATTAGAAAGAGACTCAACATCCTTCTCCTTCCCTAAATTTAGATGCCCGAGTTTGCTGCTGGCACCAAAAACTTCTTCTTCAAAAATCCTATCCGCAATTGAGTCCGGTTCATTTTTAAGATTAAGAAGTTGTGCCTGCACTTTACTTTTTTCACGCAGAAATTCATTTTGCTCAAAATGGGGCTGAGAGATAATTTTGCCCAATAATGAAAGCGTTTCACTAAATTTTTCTTCAAGCGAGAGAATAGTGAAATACATAAACTCATGATTAATCGAAATCTGAATAGAAGAGCCAAGCATTTCAAATTGATTATTTAATTCAAGGGCGCTCAAACCTCCCGCTCCCTCATCAATTAATATTGCGGTCAGATTTGCCAGTCCGCTTTTGCCTACTGCATCCATTGCACTTCCGGTGGAAACAACAAACATGAATTGAACCATTGGCAGTTTTGCTTTTTCAATAAACAACCCACTCAAGCCGCTTGGCAAAGTTATCTGTTGAATTTGAGGAAGATGAAAGACTGCTTGCTCTTTACTTTGAGGAGGAGTTGCTCTATCAATTATCATAATTTACCTTCCTGATCTTTCGGCACAAAGCGGAGGTCAACGTGAGGTTTGTCGAAATATGCTTCACATTTTTTCACAGATTCTTTTTCTACTTTTTCATAAAGACTCAACTCATTTGAAAATGAATTTGGCTCACCCAAATAAAAATTGTAATGGTTTAACTGATTTGCTACCGAGTCCAAACTCTGCATTCCATATATAAAATTGGCTTTAATTCCGTTCTTCGATCGTGTTAGTTCTTCAGTTGTAATGTCATGTTTAAAAAGATTATCTAATTCTGTGAGAATTATTTTTTTAATTTCATCTAACGATTTGCCCGGTTTTGCAGTTGCGGTTACACAAAAAAAGCCTCCATATTTTCCGGAAAATTGGAAAGCAGATACTTGCAAGGCAAGTTCACGCCGAAGCACTAAAATATTGTGAAGTCTCCCGTTTTTTGAGCCGGTTAAAATATCTGACAAAATATCTAATGCGAAATTATTTTCATGAAATATTTTTTCGGTTTTCCAAACGAGAAGAATTTTTTCTAAACTTACTGCATCATAAACAATTTCGTTTTTTGATTCGGACAGTTCCTTATCTTGACTAAACAATTGAGATACTTCTTTTGTCGAATTGATTTCGCCGAAATATTTTTCAATCAGGTCTTTTGCTTCTTCAGCTTCAAAATCTCCCGCCACAACAATTGAAGTGTTTCGCGGCTGATAATAGGTGTTGAAAAATTCGCCCACATCTTTTTGGTTGTACGATAAAATATGGTTCATATAACCAATAGTTGGAGCGTGATATGGATGTTTCTCATCATACAATAATCCAAATATTTTTTCCCAAGTTAAACCGTATGGCTGATTATCATAACGTTCGAGCCTTTCATTTTTCACTACTTCAATTTGATTGGCGAGCGTTTCGTCAGTCAACGCTTCAAGAAAAAATCCCATCCTGTCCGATTCCAGCCACAAAGCGGTTTCAAGATAATCAGAAGGAATTTTTTCAAAATAATTTGTAACGTCAAAACTTGTTGAAGCATTTAACGTTCCGCCGCTGTCTTGCACAAATTTAAAATGCTCTCCCTTCTTAACATGCTTCGAGCCTTGAAACATCATGTGTTCAAAGAGATGCGCAAGTCCGGTTTTGTTTTGCGGGTCTCTACTTGAACCGACGTTATACCATAGATTTACTACAGCGATCGGGAGTGAAGCATCCTGATAAAGAATCACTTCCAAACCGTTTTGCAGTGAATATTTTTCGTAATCGAGCGAGAGAATTTTCATTTATAGCTCAAAAAAAAAGGCGAGTTAACCTCGCCTTTGAGTGAAGAAATAGACTAAAAGTCAAATGTTAGACTAAAATTATACCAGCGACTTCTTCCCATAAATACCCGTGCGGTATTCTTTGAATGGTCAGAGCCATCTTGTCCGTCAACAATATAATCTAAATTGTTGAAAGCATTGAACATGTGTAAACCAACATTTAACTTTTTGAAGAACATTTCCGTAAAGAGGAAATCAAACCCTGCATGTAAGTCCAAAATATAATAGTCAGGTAATCTATAAGACTGTGATCTATCATTGATATTTGTTCTTTGATCAGGATTGAAAGAGGAATAGAATCTTCCATGGAAACTATAAATCGGATTGAAATAAA
>MNVA01000104.1 GCA_001871325.1 Ignavibacteria bacterium CG1_02_37_35 | reverse complement strand
TAAATTTGTAGTGAAAAAATTAAACAATAAAGGCGCACTGTGAAGCTTTCACTATTATTGCCGGGGATGGATGATCAATTCCTTTGGTTTAACAATTTATATGACGTTACGGGAAAGACCGTTTTGGTGGTTGGAGAAAGCTCCGACGAACTGGCAAAGTTTATCGAAGAGAATTTTCAAGCGAAAGTTTATTTCATTGTGCATGACGAAGATGCGCTATTCCGAAGCCGTTTGAAACTCGGCGCGAATAAAAATATTTCCGTCCGGCTGATGGAATTTTCCAATACCGATTTTAAGAATGACTTTTTTGATGCAGTATATGCGCAGGCATCGGTAACGGTTAAAGAAAGAAGAAAGATCGCAAAAGAATTTTTCCGCATTACAAAACCGGGGGGAGTTTTATGTGTAGGCGAAATGTGCAACTTGAAAAAAGAAGTTCCGCAAGTTATAACCGACGTTTGGAACCGCTCTACGCTTTCCCCGCTCTTTGTTGATGAGCTTGTTCCGTTTTATGAATCGGTGCACTGGAAACATAAAGAATCAAAAGATCTTTCTGAAACGCTCGATGTTTTCTACATCCAATTTGAAAAGAAAGCCGCGAGAAATCTTCCCAACGTTCCGGAAGGAGAAAAGAAACTCCACAAGAAATTCATTCACAAAATAAGCCATGAAGCGAATGTTTTTTTAAGACACGGCGGTTACAAAAATATCGGATTTTCTGCAATGCTTTTTGAAAAGGAAACTAAATGAAACGAAATGAAATTCTTGAATTAACGATTCAAAGTTACGCCTATGAAGGTTTGGGAGTTGCAAAAATTCCGGTTGAAAAGGATGGAGTGACAAAAGATTTTGTCATCTTCGTGCAGCATGCGTATCCGGGCGATACGGTTAAAGCGGAAATTAGAAAAATTAAAAAGTCCTACGCCGAAGCCAAACTTGTTGAAGTAATTACTCCATCGGCAGAGCGGATAAAAGCGCGTTGCAATTTTTTTGGAACGTGCGGCGGCTGCAAACAGCAAGACCTTTTGTATCCCGCACAAGCGCGCTACAAACAAGAACAAGTAAAAGATATTTTTAACCGGCTGGGAGGTTTTACTGATTTTGCGCTTGAAGAGATCATCTCTGCGGAACAGAACTTTTACTACAGGAACAAAATGGAGTTTTCTTTTGCGGAACAGCGCTGGCTTACGTTGGAAGAAATTAATTCCAACGAAGAGATAGATAGAAATTTTGCGCTCGGACTCCACATCCCCAATATATTCGACAAAGTTTTAGACCTTGACGAATGCTTTTTGCAATCGGAAACCAGTAATAAAATTCTCAACTTCACACGGAAGTTTTTTAAAGATAAAAACACATCGATCTACACAACCAAAACACATACCGGTTATTTGCGGAATTTGGTAATCAAAGAATCGAAGCATTTCCCGGAACTAATGGTGAATCTTGTTACCCTTGAAGAAAATGATGAACTGATGGATGAATACACACACAGCTTAAAGAAAGCAATTCCCGCCGTAACCACGATCATCAACAATATCAGTACGAAGAAGGCGCTTGTCGCGATAGGCGAATATGAAAAAGTTTTTTACGGGAATGGAATTATTCACGACTCAATCGGTGACTATAAATTTAGAATAAGCGCCAACTCATTTTTCCAGACAAACACTTTGCAAGCGGTAAATCTCTACCAAACTGCTTTAGATTACGCCTGTCTTTCCGGTAACGAAGTTGTGTATGATCTATATTGCGGCGCCGGAACGATCTCAATTTTTGTTTCAAAGTTTGCTAAAGAAATTTATGGCTTTGAAGTTGTGCAATCAGCGATAAACGATGCGGAAGTGAACAAGAAACTTAATCACACGGAAAATGTAAAATTCTTTCTCGCCGATCTGTATGATTCTTTCTTAAATGTAATTGAAAGTCAGAATATTCCTCAGCCCGATGTAATCATTGCCGATCCTCCGCGAAACGGAATGCACAAAAACACCGTCGCCGATATTATAAAACTTTCCCCGCAGAAAATTGTGTATGTAAGCTGCAATCCTACAACTCAAGTCCGCGATTTAAAACTTTTCTGTGAAGCGGGATATAAATTGATCAAAGCTAAACCGGCAGATATGTTTCCGCAGACTTACCACATAGAGAACGTAATCCTTATGGAAAAATCCTAACAAGTGGTTGTATGAAAGCGAAAATTCAAAACAAAATTGAAGAATTTCTAAAAAATGGTTTTGCTAAAAGCAAAAATTCAGATTACACCGGAGCCATTCAAGATTTTACCAGAGTATTAGAAATCAAGCCTGATTACGCTAAGGCTTATTATTTTCGCGGGAATGTCAGAATTAAACTTTCAGATTATTCCGGTGCTATTTTGGATTACACCAAAGCAATCGAACTTGACCATGAATATGCCGAGGCTTATAATAATCGGGGCATTGCTAACGCTAACCTCTCAGCCTACACTTTAGCAATTCAAGACTTTAACCGGGCAATTGAGATCAGCCCTACTTACGTTGAAGCCTATATTGGTCGTGGTCTTGCTAAGTATAACCTTTCTGATTATAGCGCCGCTATACAAGATTTAAATAAAGCTATAAAAATTAATCCCGGTGACGGTGAGGCATACAATAAACGTGGCTGCGTTAAAGAAGAATTATTAGATTACAGCGGTGCGATAATAGATTACTCCACGGCAATAATGATTAATCCCAACGATGCTGAAGCTTATCATAATCGTGGGAATGCTAAAGCGAAACTTTCGGATTTTAAGGGAGCCATTAAAGATTGCAACAAAGCGATTGAAATTAATCCAGATGATGCCGAAGCTTATCATTCTCGTGGAAATATTGAAACAGAACTCTCAAACTATAGAGCAGCTATCAACGATTTTACGAAGGCTGTGGAGATTAACCAGAAATTTACAGATGCCTATTATGCCCGCGGCATCGCTAAAGCTAATTTGGGAGACTTCAGAGGGGCAATTCAAGATTTTGACACAGCAATAGCGACAAATCCGGAGTATGCAAAGGCATACCATAATCGCGGTAATGTTAAGACACAACTCTTAGACTTTAGAGGAGCTGTTCAAGACTTTAACAAATCAATCGAGATCAATCCTTACGATGCTGCGGCTTATTACAACCGTGGTAATGGGAAAACAAAACTCTCGGATTACAAGGGAGCGGTTCAAGATTATACTAAAGCAATAGATATTAACCCGAAGTTTGCTGCGGCTTATTATAATCGGGGAAATGATAAAGCAAAACTCTTAGACTTCAAAGGAGCGGTTCAAGACTATACCAAAGTAGTTGAATTAAACCCTCAGGATGCTCAAGCTTATAATAATTGTGCCGGTGCAAAAATCAAATTAAATGACTTTGCCGGAGCCATTCAAGATATTGATAAAGCAATTCAAATTAATCCAAACGATGAAGTGGCTTATACCAGACGCGGCAGCGCAAAAAGTAAACTAACGAACTATATCGGAGCAATTCAGGATTTTACCAAAGCTATAGAAATAAATCCTACGTTTACGGAGGCTTATTCAAATCGAGCTGCGGCTAAAGGTAATTTAAAAGATTTTCCCGGCGCCATCCAGGATTATACAAAAGCTATTGAAATTAACCCTGATCTTGCAGGGGCTTATGCCGAACGCGGTGTAGCTAAATATTTCTTTGGCGACAAAACCGGAGCCTGTTTTGATTGGAGAAAAGCAGCTGCGCTTGGTTATTCGAAAGCCAACGATCTCTTAAAACAGTATTGTAAATAGTTGGTTCACGGATCTCCCTACATTTATTGTTTCTCTTTTTTTAGACCTGATCAGTCGTATAAAATATTATTGGGTCTATATCCTATTTCGTCGGTTATCGAGCAAGAGAACAAATTCCCCTTTCAGATTTTTTGCTTCAACTTCTTTTAGAATTTCCTGTGCGGAATCGCGGAAAAACCTTTCGGTTGGGAGTGTGAGATCGAATGCAATTACCACTCTACAATATTTCCCGAAAACTCTTACAATATCACTTAACAGTGCTTTTAAACGATATGGAGTATCAAGCAGCACGATCAACTCTTTTCTATTTTTTAAGTTGAATAATTCCTTCTGCCGGATTTCTTTCTTTGGAGAAAGCCATCCATAATAATAAAATTTTTCAAAGTCCAAACCGGAACCTGTTAACGCCGGAAGCAATGAATTAGCGCCTGGAACCGGTATAATTTCAATGCTGTAGCTGATGCAGAGATCAACCAACTTATGTCCGGGATCGGAAAAAAGGGGAGTGCCGCAATCGGAAATTAACGCGGCGGTTTCTCCTTGAACAATCCGGAGCGCTATCTCATCTGCAAATTCTTTTTCATTATGTTCATTAATGGAGACAAGCGGTTTCTCAATTTTGAAATGTGAAAGAAGTCTACGTGCTTCTTTATATTCTTCGCAGATTATAAAATCGACTTCGGCTAATATCTTTAACGCTCGAAGAGTTATATCATCATAGTTGCCGATGGGAGTTGAGACAAGATAAAGTTGTTTTTTCATGGCGCTAAATTACGGTTATCGTTTGTAGAAAAAAAGATTGAAATAGAAATCAGAAGTGAGAATTCAGAATTCAGAATTTAGAATGAAATTTCCTCTGACTATTGCCTTCTGAGACAACCGGCTTTTAGTTTTTGGGTTCCGACTCTGCCGGGTTATGAATTAATGAAAATCTAAAAAGCCGGTAAACTCACTTACCGGCTTTTTTATGCTACTGTTGTAAATCGAAACTCTGTTTCGACAAAACTCAACCTAATTAAGACTATCTCCATATTTAACTGCACCGATAATTTCTTTTACAACTGATTCATCATAGAACAGCGCGAGAAAACCTCTATGACTTACATGACGAACCGCATCAAGATCGTTCTTTGTCTCTCTTCTTATTTCAATCAAGGTTTTTCCAACTTCGCTTGTTCCGGCGTTTCAAGTCCGAACAAGTCATATGGTTTTTTACTAAAATTATCGTTGAACATGGAAACGGTGAAGAAAATGTATCCGATAAATCCGCAAACAATTAGCAGTTGTGCCCACGATGTTTTCTGAATATCCTGTTTTGATTTTACATCGCAAACTTCGCCGGGGCAGTATTGCGCTTTTTCTTTGAAGAACATTGAGTAAAATTTACAGCCGATACAAATTCCGAACGCAGTTTCAAAGAATAAAAAGATGAGGCAGATGAGACAGATTATTCCCGTTATCGGGCTGTAAGCGTTCATCACCACAAGATGTATGAACATTGTTAACGCTAATACCACACCGATTATCCACGCGAACTTTTTCTGCGCCGCGCCAACATATTCCGGAATTTGATTCCTAACTATCAACCGCCCGATAATTAATGACGGAGAAAATCGCGGACTGATAAAAACGCGTATTACAATATCCGTAAGAAAGATTACTACCGCGTATTTTAGCGGTACAAAATTCTGTCTAAAAATTACAATCAGGATTGTAAGGAACATCATTAAAAATAATATTCCGGCGGCAGCCCGTATTTCTCTCTCGTTTAATACCGGGATGTTGTAACCTTCAACATCCTCTCCAAATTTGATTAGTTTGCTCATTGGTACTCCTTTCTATTGTTTCTGGTATAGTTAGCTTCTGATTGTTGCAAAATCTATTTTTTGTTGATTTTGATTTTTCAATTCATAAAATCTTCAAAATCATATCCGGCAAAAACCCCTTCTTGGAGAATGAATTGTTCTCCATTATTTGCAATAACTCCTACAATTTGAGACAATTCATTTCTAACTATTAAGGTGTCCTCATTGTCCGTTATAATATGAAAAAAGTGTGCGTCAGAAAATTTTGCATCGATCGTAAGGCTGTCTTTATAGCTCTCTACTGATTGAGAACTGTAATAATTAAAATCCGCAATGAATTCATCTAATTCATGAGCGTCTTCATATTTGGCGAGTGAATCGTATTCCGTTTGAGAAATAGAGAAAAAAACAATTTGATTCTTTCCGATTTCAAGCGTATCGCCTTGTGCCTGAGCAAAAATTGTTATTGGAAAGAAAAGGAAAAGTAAAATATTTCGGTACATATGTTTTTTATTAGTATGTCATTAATAGAAATTGTTGCTGTGATGCCCCCCCAATTAGAGTGACAAATAACCACAACTATCTTCAACACGAACAAAGAAATAGAACCTCACGGATTGCTAATTAATCGCTAAAGAAAACTTAAAAAGAATTCATTTCAGTAACAAATAAAAACTTTCGGTTCAAACATCTAATCCCTTATGCGACAACGGTGGATTGTATATTTGTGAACGGGGTTGATCCACTTTTGAATTTATTAAACTTCTTTGAACTTACCTGCAACATATTTATGAATGATACTTGCCACCAACGTTTGATAGGGTAATCCTTCTTCTAACGATTTAGCCTTCAAATTTGATAAATCTTTTTCTGATAGCCGGACATTAATTCTTCTGTTTTTAACGCTGTGTTCCTTGCAATCAGTTGATATTCAACCTTCTTTTTGTCTAAATCTTTAACCGGTACCCATTCATCATTTTCGTAGGATTCAAGTAATTCCTTTTCTTCGTTCATTTTTAAATATTTCATTTCCTGTTAATTTTTGTTCATAAGTTAATAAAAATGGATGCCTATTGTCAACCCATCTTTTGCCTTATTTAATGCAGTACTATCTCACCGATCAGAAAAGGGGGGGAAGTCAAAAGTCCAAAAATCACTCTAAACATCCGAACCACCTGCCAACTGCGAACTGCCGACTGCTGACTGCCGATTGCCAACTGCGACTGACCACCCTCCACCAACAACTAACCACCAACCAACTCCCGGTATTTTATCCCGCGCGCTTTATCTTTATATTTGCATTCAATTTAAAGGAACATATGGAAAACATTCGGAACTTTTGCATTATCGCTCATATCGACCACGGAAAGTCCACAATTGCGGACGCTCTGCTGGAATTTACGGGTACGGTTAGCCAGCGTGAAGCAAAAGCGCAATTACTTGACGACATGGATTTGGAACGCGAAAGGGGAATTACGATAAAATCTCACGCAATCCAGATGAATTATAAAGCTAAAAACGGTACAGATTATAAATTAAATTTAATTGATACGCCTGGACACGTTGACTTTTCCTACGAAGTTTCCCGCTCGTTAGCCGCTTGCGAAGGAGCAGTTTTAATTGTTGATGCGGCTCAAGGCGTTGAAGCGCAGACCATCAGCAATCTTTATCTTGCACTTGATGCCGGACTTGAGATAATACCGGTCTTAAACAAAATCGATCTCCCAAGCGCGGAAGTTGAGAAAGTAAAAGGGCAGGTTATTGATCTTATCGGTTGTAACGATAGCGACATTATTCTTGCCAGCGCAAAAGCAAGAATCGGAATAGAAGAAATTCTCGAAGCGGTCATCAAACGAATTCCAGCACCGACAGGGAATGAAACAAAACCGCTACAAGCGCTTATCTTCGATTCTGTTTTCGATCAGTATAGAGGAGCAATTGCTTACATACGTGTTTTTAATGGAACACTGAAGGAAAAACAGAAGATAAAATTCTTTGCGCACGATAAGGAATACGATACTGAAGATATCGGCATTTTGGGAATGAAGAAGATCAGAACCGGAGAACTTTCCGCCGGGAATGTTGGTTACATGATCACGGGAATTAAAGATGTGAACGATACAAAAGTTGGCGACACCGTAAC
>MNVA01000094.1:3391-6783 GCA_001871325.1 Ignavibacteria bacterium CG1_02_37_35 | reverse complement strand
TTTTTTTGTTGTCACATTTAACTCCAATGAAGTTAAGAATGTGAATCAAAATCAATAAATATTTTCTGAATATTATAAAAAATTTATTTAGTTTCGTTTATGCAAACGATCAAGTTTTATCTTGTCCCGTCTTTAAAAGCCATGCTCAATGGGAAAGCAACACAATTAGAAATAAATTTAGTTATCAAGTTTGCCCACCAATTTGCCGTTACCAGATTATCTCAGTTAGTGACGAATAGAAAAGTTTACCTTGATATTTATCCGCACAACTTGAATACTATTGCTTTAGACTGTATAGCAGAAATGTTTGAGAGGGATGAAAAGAATAATTTTATTGAATTGATTCAATATTTCCAAAATAAAAATATTGCAGAGTTATATGATGAAGAAATCATTTCAAGTTTTAGAACTTTAGTATTCTCAAAATTGAACGACAGAATTTACCGAATATACAATGAACGAGATCCGGTTCTGGGTAAAATTATAAGAAATATTAAACTAATTGTGAAAAAAGAAAATAGTGTCTATAAATTCCAGCGGTTTGGTACAACTTATTTGGCTCTTTGTGGAGAGGAAGAAAGGGATTATCAACTACCAGAATTCCAGATTGAAGAACTACAAAGTGAGGTAACTTTACTTTTAAAGGGGAATGAAAATTTCAAAAGATTTATCAATCGTTTTTTTTCTGATCACCGTCATCTTATCGCCGAAGTATTGAAAGTCGTTCCGTTTGGCTTGCTCTATCAAAGCGTTTCTATCTGCAAGAAAGAGAATTCTTTTTTTAACTCCGGCTTTCCAAAGACGATAAATAATATGATAAGCAACTAATGTTTTACCCGTTCCTGTTGCCATGGTAAGCAGAATCCGGTTTTGTCCCTTTGCGATTGCTTCAACAGAACGGTTAACGGCAATTTGCTGAAAATATCTTAACTGCTTGGGTGATTTGTAATCATATTCTTGTTGAACAATAATTTCTTCAGAAGGTTCGGTAATGTCCTTATAGATTTTATATTTTTTCCATAATTCTTCAGGTGAAGGGAATTCATTCATAGAAAGATAGGTTTCAACTTTCCCATTTCCGGCAGTCCTGTCGTGCATAACAAAACCGTTGCCGTTACTGCTGAACGCAATGGGAATATCTAAGATGGAAGCGTAGTCTAAAGCTTGCTGAATACCTGAGCTTATAGAATGGTTATTGTCTTTGGCTTCTATAATCGCAATGGGAATGTTTGGTTTGTAATAGAGAATGTAATCGGCTCTTTTTTGTGTTCCCCGCGACCAAAGATTTCCTTTAACATAGATCCTTCCGGCGGTAAAGGAAAATTCTTCACGGACTTGTTTATCAATATCCCACCCGGCTTGCTTAATAGCAGGTGTTATAAATTTAGTACAAATGTCGCGTTCGGAAAGTGATTTTATTTCCATTTATTTCTCTATAAATATTATTTTTAATATTCCCTTTAATAGCTCGTAATGTGTTGCTTTAATAGTTTTAACTATACGCTGAATTTTATTATTATGAAAATAAGGAACTTAATTAATACTCAAAAGCATTGGTTTTAAAAATAAAAAATGGATGTGTAAATAAAGTTAAAACAATTTTATTGTTATTGTTCTATTAGAGCCAATAACTAACTCTATTTTGCGTCCCATACAAAGGGTTCGTCAATCCGGGCTGGTTGTTTAATCTATAAATATTTTAGTTCTTAACGGGTCAAAAAAAAATAGCCAAAATGCATTTTTTTCTTGCATTATTTAGAATGGGTTATTACATTTTAATTGTTCGAAAACAAATTCCACCAAATTCAAGGAGGCTCTTATGAACCAGGCTCAAGAGAATGAGTTAAGTATGTACATAACGGTAGATACCTTATGCACAAACAACGCTCCCATTGTTAAATCTCTCCCAATCTTTTCCCAACAACACTCACTACCACAAGATTTAATTGCGCGTGTAAATATGACGCGCGGAAAGCAGGAAACCGATATTACCGGTATAACCGAGTACAAGAAGCAGAGTGCGTTAAAGCTTGTAAGTAAAACCGTAAAGGCAATAGGCGCGGCAAAAGCTTTTGCGCTTATTACAAAAAACAACGAGCTAAAAACGGCGGTTGATTATTCAAAGTCGGATTTAATAAATCTAAACGACACCGGATTGGCGCAAACAACGCAATCGATACGCGACAGGATAAGCGGGCTTTCGGTTGACTTAACTGATTACGGTTGGGCGCATCTGAAAGCGCGGAACTACAGTCTCTTATTGATAATTATAAAACGATTGAGCAAAAGCCTCGCACAGCTAAAGCGGAGAGTGTTGCGACAACCGCTCAAATTGCCGAGCTGCTAACCGAAGGGAAAGGTATATTGGAAGTTATGGACAGCCATTCACTTTCTTTTAAGGAAACAGAACCGGTATTTTTCAGCGAATATAAAAACGCACGGGAGATAATAGACTTCGGCAGAAGAAGTGAAGACCCTGTTACCCATGCATAGATAACAGCACTATAGGTTTATATTACTCTGATAAAACATGCGGCGGATGATTTACGGTTTGCATCCGCCGCGGGTAATAATTACTTTTTTATCAATTAAAACTTTTACCCACGCCTTGATATATAAATGCTAAAAATTACTTAAATTAAAAACAGGCAAACGCGGTTTGTTTTGGTAATGATAGATGGTGATGTATAAATAATTGAAATAGTCAATTAGTTGGAAATCAAACTCTCTTTAAGACATAATTATAAACGCATTTTATTTATATGATAAAGATTAAAACTAATAAACAGTTAAATATTATTTTTATTCTGTTGGCTTTCATTTTAGCTGTAATGTTTACTTTTATAAGAAAACAAGATTATAAAAACGTGGCAGTGGAACTTAAAGAAATTCAATCCGCCACCAAGTATCAAATTCAATATCATGAGCTTGAGAAGGATTCTTTAAAAGAAATCCTAATTCAAGAAGCGCACGAAAGTACAAAACTTCATTCAATTTTAGTATATAAGTTTAATGGTGTAATAGAGGAACAATATAATTTTTTTGCGGATGATTTTGATGAAAAACAACTCACCTTTACGGACTTAAATAATGATGGGACTGAAGAATTATTATTTTTATATAAAAGAAACGATTCTCTTTTTACTTCTGTAATAGACCATAAAAAAAGAAAATTCCTAATAGAAGAAGAATTGGTTCTGACGAGACCAAAACAAAAAATATTCTCAAATGATTGGGATCTGACAATTTATGCGGGGGGAGTAACTTTTAACAGCAACAATGAAGCAAACCTTGTATTTTCAATTTGGGCAGGATACTCAATACTCCCCCGCGGAATTTATTCTTACAATATTGTTAGTAAAAGTGTGAAAAAGTTTGAATTTGGCGCGGCA
>MNVA01000094.1:3285-3377 GCA_001871325.1 Ignavibacteria bacterium CG1_02_37_35 | reverse complement strand
TTTAATGGATTTATTTAAGAATGGAAGAAAAGAAATAATTGCTGCATCTGCGGCATCCGGGAATACCTGGCGGCTTAATCCGAGACCCATGT
>MNVA01000094.1:0-3268 GCA_001871325.1 Ignavibacteria bacterium CG1_02_37_35 | reverse complement strand
TGGTTATTTATTCTAAACCAGAATCTTGATTCTATTGCAGTTATTGAAGCAAAAGGAGCGAATTCTGTTATCAACATTGGTTTGGATGCAAATCAGAATTTGTTTTGTAAGTTGTACACCCCCTCCTTAAAACAGTCATTAAATAAAATCAATTACCAGGGAAAGATACTCAACTCACTACATTTAAATCCAAACAAACAATATCTGTTGTATTGCGACGATAAATCAACGAATAGAATTCTCCTAATATGTAAGGACACACTTAAGGTTTTTGATGCTGAATTAAAACAAACAGGCATAATTGTAAACAAATACTTAGATGACGGAGGAATTTTCTTTTTCAATCTTGATGATGATCCGGAGAATGAGATATTTTATACAGACCAGAATAAATTTTTAATTATTGACGACGATTTAGAAATAATTAAAAAAGTTGATAGGAAACTGAACAATGCAGTTGTACATTTAAATTTTTCAGCCGCTGAAATTAGCCCCGGTAAAGTAAAAATTGCGGAGGATGGATATCACACCCGCTGGGAATATGAAATAACAAACATCGAACGATATTACCTGATACCGCTTTACCTCTTTTCATTCTTTTTCGGCAGTTTAGTTTTAATATTCTTGATGAAATACCTGATAGTAAAATCATCTATCATTATCTCGTATTTTCTCAGTTCAACCAACAGATCTCAAGATGCAATAATGATATTTGGGAATAAGTTGAATCTAGTGTTCGCAAACAAATCTGCCTTCCGGATGTTTAATTCTAAATACTCTTTCTGGCTGAACAAAAAAAACACTTTAGCTGAAACCGATAAAGAACTCCTTGAACTAATTAAAGAAACATTAAACGGGAACCGAAGGAAGACTGAAATATTATCCGTTCAAAAGAATGATAAGTATTTGAAATATAAATGCACTGCAATTCCTCTCAAAGCCCCCTGGAAATTAAATATAGCAGCGTATATAAGGTTAGAAGACATTTCCAAACAAATAATTAACGAGCGGCAAAAAGTTTTAGCACACTCGGTACAAAAAGTTGCTCACGAAATTAAAACACCCCTCGCTTCAATTCTGCTTAATCTTGACTCGGCGGAAGAAAATATAAATACCGGAAGTGAAGATTTATTGTTGGATATAAAAACCGCCCGACAAGAAATTTATAGAATTAGAAACTTCATCAACAGCTTTTTAAAATTGTCAAGCATACATTTACCTACTTTCCAGCCTATAAAAGCTGAGTCGTTAATAAATAATGCGCTGCTTCGTTTTACCGCCTATATGTCTCGAAATATAAAAATTGACCTTACAGGGGATTTACAAGAAAATGTGCTTTGCGATGCTTTTCAAATTGAAGAAGCGCTGCAGGTATTTATAGAAAACGCTATTGATGCAATGAACGGTGAAGGAAAAATAATAATTCACTGTTGTAAAGAAGCGGTGAACAAGAAGCATTATTTACAATTTAATATTTCTGATGAAGGACCCGGTATAGATGAAAAAATAATAAACTCCCTTTTCGATCCTTATACAACTACAAAAATGCACGGCAGCGGAATGGGATTGGCTATCGCAAAAAAAATATTAGAAGACCACAACTGTAAAATAGAAATAAAACCTAATGACGGACGTGGAACAATTATTGTTTTCAAATTAATAATTGCAGACTAAAAATGGATGAAATGAAAACTCCCAAAATTCTGGCTGTTGATGATGATTTAACTTTTGTTGAATCATTAAAAAAAGTATTGACCGGTAAATATTATTACGTCGATACTTTATTAACCTCAACGGATGTTTTAAAAAACCTGGCAAACACAAGCTATGATGCTTTATTGTTGGACGTTAATATGCCGGGGCTCAGCGGTATAGAAATATTGAAAGAAGCAATTTATCGTTTCCCTCATTTGCCTGTAATAATTATATCGGGACAGAGCACTATAAAAATTGCTGTTGAAGCAATGAAACTTGGAGCGTACGATTTTATTGAAAAACCAGTTGATGCAGCAAGATTAAACGCCATTATAAAAAACGCGATTGCTAATAAAGAATTGAGGGAAACCGCCAGCAGGTGGATAGGTGAAGTGGCTGAAAAATACAGAATGGTTGGCGATAGCCCACAACTTAATAAAGTATTTCATGAAGTAGAAATTATAGCCCCCGCATCAACCAAAGTTCTTCTTACAGGAGAAAGCGGGACAGGGAAAGAGTTAGTTGCATGGGCGCTGCATTACAGAAGCGACAGAAAAGAAAAACCATTTTTAAAAATTAATTGTGCTGCTATTCCGCATGATTTATTGGAAAGCGAATTATTCGGTTACATGAAAGGCGCTTTTACAGGCGCATCGCAATCCAAGTTGGGTAAGTTTTCTGCGGCAGAGGGAGGTACTTTACTACTTGATGAAATAGGAGAGATGGATATTTCCCTGCAGGCAAAACTGCTGCGGGTACTTGAGGAAAATGAGATTGAGGTAATCGGTGATCCGATACCGCAAAAAATTGATGTGAGAATAATCTCTGCTACAAATCAAAACCTTATGAAAAAAGTTGAAGATGGGAAATTCAGAAACGATCTATTCCACAGGTTAAATGTATGCCGTATACATATACCGCCGCTGCGCGAGCGTAAAGAGGATATAATTCCGATTGCATATTATTTTATTGAAAAATTTAACAACGAGTATAATAAGCAGATAAAATCTTTAACCACACGCGCAGTAACTATGCTTACAAACCATAAATGGGAGGGTAATATACGCGAGTTAAGAAATGTTGTAGAGAACATTGTTTTGTTTTCAAGAAAAGACCGGATAGACCTTGAAGATATTATTGCCTCGATAAACAAACTTAGCTATAACGAAGAAATAAAGCCGGACGGAATAATTGCGCTTCACGAAGCGAAAGATGAATTTGAAAAAGAATACCTTCAAAAAGCGCTCTCCGAATTTAACGGGAAAATTAATGAAACCGCCGAAGCTCTCGGAATAGACCGCACAAATCTTTTCAAAAAACTCCAAAAGCACGGAATAAAATAACCCCCCCTTTTACCACAAATGTTGCAATTTTTGAAACGGGGATGTTGAAGGAATTGCGACATATCTCGTTTCCAAACGTAAATCATGAGTAATATATCATTGGAACAAATCTTGAGTAATTTAAGATAGTCTCTAAAGAAAGTTTTATAAAATGAAAATCTATATTTCTTCAGTTTTTTTAGTTGTTATTTTACTAAATAGTTGTAGTACACGCGAGGATCAATATCAAA
>MNVA01000059.1 GCA_001871325.1 Ignavibacteria bacterium CG1_02_37_35 | reverse complement strand
TACACTGAAGTTCGTGTAATAATTGGCAGAATATTAATAAGAGAGATAAAGCGAAAGAATGACTGAATGAAAATGAATGGATGGATGTTTTTCATTCAACTATACAGCCATTCAATCATTCTAATGTGATAAATTGGTTCTGGCTTGTCCAGGTTAGGAATTACGAATTAGGAATTAGGAATTAGAAATTAGGAATTAAATTGAAATATAAAATAGTTCTTTTGCCTGGTGATGGGATTGGTCCCGAGGTAACCGATGCCGCAGTTAAAGTGCTGCAATTTGTTGCTGAAAAAATTGGACTTGAACTTTCATTTAGCTATCATTTGATGGGCGGCTGTTCTTATGATGCAAATGAAACGCCGCTAACTGATGCGACACTTAATGCATGTTATGACTCGGATGCAGTCTTTCTTGGTGCTGTCGGAGGTGTTAAATGGGAATCGCTACCGCATCATTTAAAACCGGAAGCTGCTTTATTGAAGATTAGAAAATCACTCGGATTATTTTCTAACATTCGGCCTGCAAAAGTTTATAACGCATTGATTGACGCATCATCACTGCGTCCCGAAGTTCTCTCGGGAACTGATCTGGTGATCTTCAGAGAATTAACAGGAGGTATTTACTTCGGTGAACCGCGTGGTTATGATGAGCATAAAGGTTGGAATACATTGGTTTATTCGACTGAAGAAGTTGAACGTATTGCGAGAAAAGCCTTTGCTGTTGCGCGTCAACGAAGCGGAAGGGTTACTTCTGTTGATAAAGCAAATGTATTGGAAAGTTCGCAATTCTGGCGCAAAATTGTACATCAAGTTCATGAAGAATTTCGCGATGTAAAATTAAATGATATGTATGTTGACAATGCAGCGATGCAGTTGGTGCGAAATCCAAAGCAATTTGATGTTATTCTCACGCAAAATTTATTTGGTGATATTTTAAGTGATGTTGCCGCAATGATTACCGGGAGTTTGGGAATGCTTCCTTCCGCAAGTCTTGGCGAAAAGTATGCATTGTACGAACCGGTACATGGAAGCGCGCCGGATATTGCGGGACAGAATAAAGCGAACCCGCTTGCATCAATTGCTTCAATTGCTTTGATGTTCAGTTACACTTTCAATCTCCCGGAAATAGGTTTATCAATCGAAGATGCAATTGCGAAAACTTTAGAAAAGAATTTTAGAACCGCAGATATTTTTTCAGAAGGGATGACGCTTGTTTCAACAACGGTAATGCGCGATGAAGTGTTGAAATCGCTTGAAGAAGTTTTTGAAAAAAACAAAATTACGGTAACTAGTTAATTTGATTAACAAAAAACTTGGCAGAATGAATGATGATGAATGAATGAATGCATCTCATTCAATCATTCGATCATTTAACCTTACCATCATTCAATATTATAGTTACAAATACTTTGGTTCTGGCTCTGCAAGCAAGAACGAACGGATTAAGTTTTATAAGGAATAACAATGGACAAAAATAGAATTTTTATTTTCGACACAACATTAAGAGACGGAGAACAATCTCCCGGCGCATCGTTAAGCATAAAAGAAAAAGTTGAAATCGCAAAGCAGCTTGAAAGGTTGAATGTGGATATAATTGAAGCCGGATTTCCGGTTTCTTCTCCCGCGCAATTTGAAGCGGTGCAGCTTATTTCCGCAGAAGTGAACGTTGTTGTCGCCGGACTTTCGCGCGCAATAGAAAAAGATATCAAGTCAGCTTATGAATCTTTGAAACAAGCGAAGAAACCAAGAATCCATACCTTCACCAGTACTTCCGATATTCATATTCTCGGAAAATTCGGAGACGATCGTTATGGAAAATCGTTGGAACAAAAAAGAAAAACCATTTTAAAAATGACTTACGATTCCGTTGCTTACGCAAAATCTTTTACCAAAGATGTTGAATATTCAGCTGAAGATGCCGGCAGAACCGACATCGGATATTTAGCGGACATAATAGAAACCGCTATTGATGCGGGGGCAACAACTGTCAATATTCCTGATACAACCGGTTATACGTTTCCGTCGGAATTTGGCGCAAAAATCACCGAGCTAAAAAAACGCGTCAAAAATATTGACAAAGCAATTATCAGCGTTCACTGCCACAATGATCTGGGTTTAGCGGTTGCAAATTCTTTAGCGGGAATCGAAAACGGCGCCAGGCAAATTGAATGTACGATAAATGGTATCGGTGAACGCGCCGGTAACGCTTCACTTGAAGAAGTTGTGATGGCGTTGAAAGTCAGAAAAGATTTAGTTAAATTTTTCACTAAGATTAAAACAGAAGAAATTTATAACACCAGCAGAATGGTTTCTTCTTACAGCGGAATAGTTGTTCAACCGAATAAAGCAATTGTAGGCGACAATGCCTTCGCACACGAATCCGGCATTCATCAGGATGGGATGTTGAAGAACAGGCAGACGTATGAAATTATGAAACCTGAAACCGTAGGCGTTCCAAAAACCAAAATTGTTCTCGGTCGGCATTCCGGAAGACATGGATTAAAAGAACGATTAACTGATCTCGGTTATCATTTACGTGAAAAAGAACTTCAAAATGTTTATGAGAAATTTTTATTACTCGCTGATAAAAAGAAAGAGATTTATGACGACGATTTGCGCATATTGATGGAAGAGAGCTCAATCAAATTTACTTCGTCATTTTATGAATTGGACTACTTACAAATCCATTCCGGAACAAATTCAATTCCGACTGCAACCGTGCGTATTAAAAAAGAAAAAGAATTGCTGCAAGAATCTGCAACAGGCGACGGAGTTGTTGACGCCACGTTTAATGCTATCGAACGCGCTTTGAATACCAAAGTTTCGCTGGAATCTTATTTTGTTCGTTCAGTTACATCAGGAAGACAAGCGCTTGGTGAAGTCATCGTTAAAATAAAAAAAGATGAAAACGTTTTTACCGGTAGAGGAATTTCAACCGATATTATTGAAGCGAGCGCGAAAGGGTTCTTACAAGCATTAAATCAGCAAGAACATTATTATAATTCGAAAGAGAACATTACAACCTCTTATTTATCTGAGATATCACAAGCTGTATAAAGGATTAAATTTTAATGAAAATGACAATAACAGAAAAAATATTAGCTAAATCTGCCGGGAAAACCTTTGTGGAGCCGGGACAAAATATCTGGCTTAATGTTGATGTACTAATGACGCACGATGTTTGCGGTCCTCCTACATTTGAAATATGGAAAAGAGAATTTGGCGAAGCAGCTAAAATTTGGGATAAAAATAAATTAGTGATCTTTCCGGATCATTATATCTTTACAAAAAATCCCCAAGCAAACAGGAACGTTTCTATCCTTCGTGAGTTTGCGAATGAATATGGGATTGAAAACTATTACGATGTCGGCACGGACAGATACAAAGGCGTCTGTCATCTTGCATTAGCCGAAGAAGGATATGATCTTCCGGGAACGGTTTTATTCGGTACTGATTCTCATACGTGTACATCAGGCGCATTTGGAATGTTTGCAACGGGAGTTGGAAACACGGACGCGGCGTTTATTCTCGGTACAGGAAAGATTTGGGAGAAAGTTCCCGAATCAATGAAGTTTATTTTTGAAGGAGAACTTCCTCCATATATAATGGCGAAGGATTTAATTCTAAGAATTCTCGGCGATATTACAACCGACGGCGCAACTTACCGCGCTATGGAATTTGACGGTGAAGGAGTTTTCTCTTTATCAATGACAGAGCGTATGACATTGACAAACATGGCGATTGAAGCGGGTGGAATGAACGGTATCATCAATGCGGACGCGGTAACAGAAGCTTATGTTAAAGAAAGAACGAATAAAGAATATGAGATATTTACGAGCGATACGGATGCAAAATATCATTCCATAAAAAAATATAAAACTGCGGAGTTAGAACCGGTTGTTGCAAAGCCGCATAGCCCTGATAACATGGGAACAGTACGAAGTGTAGCCGGAACAAAGCTAACAAAATGTTATATCGGTTCATGCACCGGCGGAAAACTTTCAGACTTTCAAGCGGCTGCAAAAATACTTTTAGGAAATCAAGTTAAGACTTCCACTTTCATTGTACCTGCTTCTACAGAAGTGCAAAGTGCGTTGGAAGAAGAAACTATAAGCGGAATATCTTTGAAAGATATTTTTGAAAAAGCGGGATGTATTATAGCAGAATCAAGCTGCGCCGCTTGTCTTGGCGGTCCGGCTGATACTGTTGGTAGAGCGAAGGATAATGAAGTAGTAATATCAACTACGAACAGAAATTTTCCGGGAAGAATGGGCAGCAGGCAATCGGAAGTTTATTTAGCATCTCCGTTGACTGTTGCTGCATCTGCGATAACCGGAGTTATCACCGATCCGAGAGACTTTTTATAATTGAAAACAGAAATTGAAAAGGGAAACAAATGGAAAAAATATTAGAAGGTAAAGCATTCGTATTAAGTAATAATGTTGATACGGATCAAATAATTCCGGCGGAACATTTAGTTTATAGTTTATCCGATCCGGAAGAGAAAAAAATGTACGGCAAGTATGCGCTTTCTTCTGTACCAATGGAAAAATCGGGCTTACCGAACGGTGGAATTAAATATGTAGAAGCGGAAAAGTTCGAAACTGAATTTCCGATCATTATCGGCGGTGCAAATTTCGGCTGCGGTTCTTCTCGTGAACATGCACCGTTTGCGTTGCAAATAGCGGGGACGAAAGTAATCATTGCAGAATCTTATGCGCGAATCTTTTTTAGAAATGCTGTTGACGGCGGATTTGTAATTCCTTACGAATCAGTTGATAAATTAAATGATAAAATTAAAACCGGCGATGAAGTTCAGATCAATCTTGAAAAAAATGTGCTAAAAAATGTAACGACAAACGAAGAATTCAAATTGAAACCGCTTGGAGATATTCTTCCAATACTTGAAGCCGGAAATTTATTTGAATATGCGCGGCAAACGGACATGATCGCTTAAAATTGAGGAATGTAAATGAAAAATGTAATTGAATTATTCGACACAACATTACGCGACGGTACGCAAGGCGAAGGCGTCAATCTTTCCATACAAGATAAACTTGTAATTGCACAACGTTTGGATGAGTTTGGCATTGATTTTATTGAAGGCGGCTGGCCCGGTAGTAATCCGCGCGATGAAGAATTTTTCGCAAAAGTACATTCACTTCATTTAAAGAATGCAGTTATCTGTGCGTTTGGTTCAACTGCTCGCTCATTAACTAATCTTGAAGAAGATGCGAACTTGAATGCGCTGCTTAAGACGGAGACGGAGGCTGTCTCGATTTTCGGAAAATCGTGGAGACTACACTCAAAAGTAGGTTTAGGTTTAAGAGATGAAGAGAACGAAGAGCTGATCTTTCGTACTGTTGAGTTTTTGAAAAATGCCGGAAGAAAAGTTATATACGATGCAGAACATTTCTTTGATGGCTATAAAGATGATGCGAAGTTTGCCTTAAAGATGTTATTGGCGGCTGAGAAGGGAGGCGCTTCTGTATTGGTTTTATGCGATACAAACGGAGGAACGCTGCCGCATGAAGTTTCTTCAATAATAAGGGAACTTAAAAAAGTCGTGAAAATACCTTTCGGTATTCACACGCATAACGATGGGGAACTTGCCGTTGCAAATACGTTAGCCGCTGTTGAAGCGGGCGCGGTGCATGTACAGGGAACGATAAACGGTGTGGGTGAAAGGTGCGGCAACGCCAATTTATCGAGTATTATTCCTAATCTTCTTTTAAAATTAAAGTATAAAACAAAGCAAGAGATAAATCTTAGTCATCTCACATCGCTTTCTAATTTTGTTTATGAGGTAATGAATCTTAATCCGAATATGCGTGCGGCTTTTGTCGGAAAATCTGCTTTCGCACATAAAGGAGGAGTACACGTGAGCGCAGTGATGAAAGACAGCAGGATGTATGAGCATATTGATCCGCAAATTGTTGGCAACAAACAACGAGTACTTGTTTCCGATCTCTCGGGGCAGAGCAATATAAAATATAAAGCGAAGGAATTGGGCATCGATCTCTTCAACGAAAAAGAGATAAGCAAAAAAGTTGTGGCAAGTATAAAGAATTTGGAATACGACGGTTATCAATACGACGGCGCGGAGGCTTCGTTTGAACTTCTTTTACGAAATGAATTGCAAGAGTTTTCTCCCTTTTACAAAGTTCTCTACTCAAAAGTGAATGTAACAAATGACCATAACGGACAAGACAGAACGGAAGCGGTGCTTAAAGTTGAAGTGAACGGTGAAGAAGAGCATACTGCTGCTGAAGGGAATGGTCCGGTTAATGCGCTTGATAATGCGTTAAGAAAAGCGTTGAAGAGATTCTATCCCGAAATTAAAACGATAAAACTTATTGATTATAAGGTGCGTGTGTTGAATGAAAAACACGGCACCGCGGCAAAAGTTAGAGTAATGATAACTTCGCGCGATGGTGACGAAAGCTGGTCAACGGTGGGTGTTTCTGAGAATATCATCGAAGCAAGTTTCCAGGCGTTGAATGATAGTCTGAATTACCGGTTATATAAGTTGTTCGGGGTGGAGAAAGCTGTTAGCGCGGTAGAATGAGCTTATTGATTTGTAATATATCTTATCTCTTCAAAAAATATTGAATCCCTGACGGGATTCTTTTTTTTTGTTTTGTATCGATGTTACAAAGATTAAATCCCTAACGGGATTTTAGTGCATTGTTATGATGGAGTTAGTAATATTAAATTCTTTAGGCATTTATTAGTCGAACACCGTAGGTGTTCTATCTTTGTAAAAGATATCTCCTTCTAAATTACTATTCCCATAGGGAATAAATATTTACCATATAATTATTATAAAATACATCTACTCCAATTCTTATTTAGCTTTGTTATTAATGAAATATCAAAAATATTGAATCCCTGACGGGATTCTTTTTTTT
>MNVA01000179.1 GCA_001871325.1 Ignavibacteria bacterium CG1_02_37_35 | reverse complement strand
AAAATACCAATTCCATTTACACGTTGATGCTGCATACGGCGGTTTTTTTAGAGCGATTCTTTTAGATGAAAATTATAATCAATCTATGCAAAAAAATCCCTTGAGCAATCACACAGAAAAGCAATTGCTCCTCTTGTCGGAATCTGATTCAATTACTATTGACCCGCATAAACAAGGCTCTGTTTCGTATGGAGCCGGAGCGGTTCTTTATAAAAATGAAGAACTGCGCAACATCATTTTGAATACAGCTCCATACACGTATCATAAGTTAGACAAACCAAATATCGGAATGTTTTCACTTGAAGGTTCACGTTCCGGGGCAACGGCAGCGGCTTGTTATCTAACGTACAAAGTAATTCCGCCGAATAATTCGGGAATCGGGGAACTGTTATCACAAACTATTCTTGCTTCGCAAAAATTTTATGAGATGATCGAGCAAAGTGAAAATTATGATAACTTGAACTACCCGGATTTAGATATAAATTGTTTCTTCCGAAGATCTGTGAGTAAAAATATTTCTGAAGTAAACGAACGGACAAAGGCTATTTACAATCTTCTTTCGGTAGAAGCAGAAAATCCCGAGTTCATTCTTTCTAAGTTTGTACTTTCACCGGAAATCACCAAAATAGTGCTTCCGGAATATGAAAATCCCGGGGGGAAATCGCTTATTGCATTACGGGCAGTCTTTATGAAACATTGGTATGCGATGGATGATTTTTATTATCTTAAAGAATTAATTGAAGTTTTAGAATTGAAAGCAAAGCAGTAAATTTGTCATAAACTAAAAAAGAACAATGCATGATTGAAATAAATAATCTCCATAAAAGTTTCGGCTCAAAAAAAGTACTGCGTGGTGTAGATCTTCAAATCCATGACGGCGAAACCATTGTAATTATTGGGCGAAGCGGCTGTGGCAAGAGCGTTTTACTGAAACTTATTGTGGGATTACTTTCGCCCGAAGAAGGTTCTGTAAAAGTGGAAGGGAAAATTATTGGTGAACTTCCAGAAAGGGAATTGTATGAAGTTCGTAGAAATTTTGGATTTCTTTTTCAAGGAGCTGCTTTATTTGATTCAATGACGGTTGGAGAAAATGTTGCGCTTCCCCTTGTTGAAGCAAATAGTGGAACAGCAGAGGAGGAAATCAAAAGATTAGTTGAAGAGAAACTTGAACTTGTCGGACTTTCGGGAATTCAAAATCTTAAGCCTAGCGAACTTTCCGGCGGAATGAAAAAGCGGGTTGGGCTTGCCCGCGCTTTGATTACTAATCCAAACTATATTTTGTATGATGAACCGACTACCGGACTCGATCCGATTATGTCTGACTCCATTGATAACCTTATAAAAGAGTTAGCGGAAAAATTGAAAGTTACTTCGATCGTCGTTACCCATGATATGTTCAGTGTAAAAAATGTTGCTCATAAAGTAGCGATGATGCATGATGGAATTGTCCATTTTGTCGGGAATATTGATGAACTTCAAAACTCTTCTGATGAAATAATTACTGAGTTCATTAAACGAACAGAAAGCTAATGCAATTAATAAAGCCTATCCCAGAAAGGAAGGGGGTTCTGATTCTCCCTTTTGGGGAAAGAGGGCTTTTAGTTATTTTTAAATAGAAATTTTTAAACTCCATTACCTAAGAAAAAACATGAAATTCAGTAAATCATTCATTCCGACTTTAAAAGAAGTCCCGAACGACGCAGTCGTTACAAGCCATATATTAATGCTCCGCACCGGGATGGTTCGCTCTCTTGGCGCCGGCATCTATTCCTTTTTACCGCTTGGTTACAAAGTAATAAAAAAAATATCCGAAATTATCCGTCAAGAAATGGACGCAATCGGCGGGCAGGAATTCCATTTACCTGCATTGAATCCAAAAGAAATTTGGGAAGAAACAGGCAGAGTAGAAGCGTTCGGCGATATCATGTTTCAAATTAAAAACCGTGATTACGTCCTTGCACCGACTCACGAAGAAATTATGACGTATCACGCAAGAAAAGTTTTAAAGTCGTATAAAGAGTTACCGCAAATATGGTATCAGATTCAAACCAAATTTAGAAATGAAGCGCGTCCACGTAGTGGAGTTATCCGCGGAAGAGAATTTTTAATGAAAGACGCCTATTCATTCGATTCAACTTATGAAAATCTCAATGTATCTTATCAACTGCACGACGGTGCCTACAGAAAAATATTTGACCGCTGCGGATTGAAATATTTTGTCGTCGGCGCTTCAAGCGGAGCGATGGGAGGAACAGGTTCGGAAGAATTTATGGTGAAATCCGATGCCGGCGAAGATACTGTTGCCTATTGCGAGAGCTGCGGTTATGCGGCTAACGTTGAAGTTTCATCTTCCAAAGTAAAGGCAAAAGAAAGAAATGCAGAGAGTAAAAATATTTATGAAATTTCTACTCCGAATGTAAAATCAATTGATGAACTTTGTGCGTTTTTAAAGATTGATGAAACGGAATGTGCAAAATCCCGCGTGGTTATGCACGATAAAAAGCCTGTCTTACTTTTGATGCTTGGAAATGATGAAGTAAATGAAACAAAAATTGAAGCGATTCTGGGGGGAACAGTTCGCCCCGCGCATCCCGAAGAATTAAAAGAAATCACCGGCGCTGATGCAGGTTCAATCGGTCCGGTTGGGTTTAACGGAAGAGTACTTGCTGATCTCCGTTTGAAAGATGCGAACAATCTTTATAGCGGCGCAAATAAAAATGATTATCATCTCGGCGGAATTGATCTGATGCGCGATGTAAAAGGAATTGAATATGTTGATTTGCGAATTGTGAAAGCCGGTGAAGGTTGCCCGAAGTGCGAAGAGGCTCTTGATGTATTCACCGCTATTGAACTCGGACATATTTTTAAACTCGGCACAAAATATTCTGAAGCGATGGGCGCAACTTTTCTTGACGAAAACGGAAAAGAGAAGCCGTTGATAATGGGAAGCTATGGCATTGGCGTTGAACGGGTGATGGCATGTTTTATTGAACAACATCACGATGAAAAGGGAATCGTTTGGGATAAAACGCTTGCACCGTTTGATATTCATCTTCTTGCATTGAATTTGAAAAATCAAACAATAGTTGAAGCAGCAGAAAAAGTTTATCAAGAATTGATAGCAGCCGGATTCCAGGTTTTATTTGATGATAGAATTGATGCCGGCGCGGGATTCAAATTTAATGATGCCGATCTGCTTGGAATGCCGGTTCAAGTTATTATCGGAGAACGAAAATTGAAGGAAGGAAAAGTTGAAGTGAAAATCAGGAAGACTGGTGAGCGGTTTGATATTGAGATTGAAAAGTTAAATGATTTTGTAAAATCGTTAGATTAATGTTGCGAACAACAAAAATGAAAAATTGAAATGAAAGTTAAAGAAACACTTTTTCCTTATTTGGAGACTTCTATCAAAGCAATTGTTGATAATGCTGAGACCGGTGAGGCTTTGGGAAATTATGAAAATGAAAAATTCGATTTAATAATTACCTCGCCTCCATACAACATTGGTAAAAGTTATGAAGCTAAGCAGTCAATTGAACAGTATTTAGAGACACAAGAAATTATTATAGAAAAATTACTGCGTGTCCTTTCATCTCGAGGGAGTATCTGTTGGCAGGTTGGTAATTATGTTGATAAGGGTGAAGTCTTCCCGTTAGATATTTATTTCTACCAAATATTTAAGAAGTTAGGGCTCAAATTAAGGAACAGAATTATTTGGCACTTCGGTCACGGTCTCCACGCTTCAAAAAGATTTTCCGGTCGGTATGAAACCATTCTCTGGTTTACAAAAACAGATAATTATATATTTAATCTTGATCCGATAAGAGTCCCTTCAAAATATCCCGGTAAGCTTCATTTCAAAGGACCTAAAAAAGGACTGCCTTCAGGCAATCCTAATGGGAAAAATCCATCTGACATTTGGGAAATAGTAGTTGAAGATTGGGAAGAAGAATTATGGAACATCCCAAATGTAAAATCAAACCATCCCGAAAAAACAATTCACCCATGCCAATTTCCGATTGAGTTGGTTGAAAGGTGTGTGTTAGCTCTGACAAATGAAAACAGTTGGGTGCTTGATCCGTATGCAGGAGTTGGCTCAGCACTAATTGCTTCAATTAAAAATAATAGAAACGCGGTTGGTATTGAAAAAGAGAAAGATTACTGTAAAATATCTCAGGAAAGAATTCAAGATTATAAAAACGGGGAATTAAAATTTCGCCCGATTAACAAATCTATTCACCAACCTTCACTTAAGGATAAAGTTGCTCAAATTCCGATTGAGTGGCTAAAGAAAAGCGTATGAAAATAGCAGGGATATATTCATTCAACAATGGTCAAAAGTTTGTTCAAAGTAATTTTAAAAAAGAACTCACACAATTAAAGGCTGCCGTAACAGCAATTGATGCAAATTTGTATAAAACTAAGGGAAGCAAAGAAAAAACAATGCCGGGGAAAATTCTTTATAGTCCGGTAGGTTTTAATAAGGCTTTCAAAAATAATTTACTTCCTCTTGGATGGAAAAATGTAAAAGAACAATGTCAGTACAGCAACAAGTTTTATGTTGGTGGATATAGAAGTCCGGCAAAGAAAAAAATATATCCGTTTCGTGATATGGATTTTGTTAAAAACAAATTGGGCGTTGAAGTACAGTTCGGTAAATATTCTTTTATGGTTTATAATGTTTGCGCGAAGATGACGATATTTAAGAAATTAGGGCATATCATCGCCGGAGTGGAAATCGTACCCGTAAAAGAATTAGCTGAACAAATGTCGACGGGTGTTTCTTATTTTGAACAATTCGTTTGGGACTTAGAACAAAGAGGTACAGCTGATATAGATATTCCGGTAATGATAATAGGAATTAGGTCTTAACATTATAAAAATTTATGACTGAACTTTATAAATTCTCCGAAGAAAATCTTTTAAAGCAAGTAGAAAACGGTAAGTTTGAACTTGGTTTTTACCGCATAAAATTTTTTACAAAAGATGGCATGCTCTCCGATATTTATAAAGATGAAGTAAGTGAGTTTTATCTTTATCCAAGCGGTGGAACGCTGCGCGATAAAGATTTTAATATTGTTTTTTATTCTTCAAAATTTGATACCTACCGTGGGTTTGTTCCGCCCCATCAGCGTAATGATTCTTGAAAATCTTTTGTTCATAAAGTTTATTAATTCTTTCGGTTTACCAATGAAAACATTTCAAAAAACAAAATATTTCTACTTCATTTTTCTACTTTCTTCATCCGTTGCTTTTGCTCAGCCGTTTAAGTTTGGATGGATTACCGATTTACACATCGGCTCGAAAAATGCCGATGCAGATTTACTGGCGGTTGTCAATGATATAAATTTGAAAAAAGAAGTTTCATTTGTCGTTGCTACCGGTGACATCTCTGAATCCGGAAAAGCTGAAGATCTAAAAAACGCAAAACAGATTTTAGACAAGCTGAACGTTCCGTATTATATTATCCCCGGCAACCACGATACAAAATGGAGCGAAAGCGGAGCAAAAGTATTTTCCGAATTATGGAACGACGATAAATTCATTCTTAACTTCAGCAACACCCTCCTCGTCGGTTTGAATACCGGAATTTCCTGGCGCGGCGGCGGGGGACATGTAGCGCCGGAAGATTTACATTGGCTTGATTCGCTTTTCTCAACGGTCCCTGACGAAAAGGAAATTCTTTTTTTCGTTCATCATCAACTTGATAAAGAAGTTGATAATTGGTTCAGGGTTACAAATATTTTGGCGAAAAAAAATGTGAAGGAAATATTTGTCGGTCATGGACACTCGAACCGCGTTTATAATTTCAACAGACTTCCCGGCGTAATGGGGCGATCAACCTTGACAGCAAAAGGGAAAAGCTGGGGTTATACTTTGGTGGATGATCAAGTTGATTCTCTTTTCTTTTTTGAAATAACAAATGATAGTCTTTATAAAAAATGGAATTCAATTGGAAAACAAAACTCTATAGATTATTCACAAGTTGATTCAACTGACTTTGAAAACTACTCGGCAAACATTCTTTGGCAAAAAGATTTACAGTCAACGCTTGTCGCCCCGGTAACGACGTACGAAAAAAAAATTATCGCCGCAACAAAAAAAGGAATTCTTTTTTGTTTTGATGAAACGGGAACGCAGTTATGGAAAACTGATTTAGGTGCTTCGATATTCAGTAAACCGGCAGTTACTAATAATATTGTTATCGTTGGAACTATGAAAGGGGATCTGTTTACGGTTGATATTTCTACAGGACACGTTATACAGGTGATCGGGATTGATGAAGCAATTACTTCTCCAATTGCTACAATGGAGATTGATTATCAAGAAGAAAAATCCTACGCAATAGTTTTCGGCACTGCGACAGGAGAAATTTTTTCGTATGAACTTTCTTCATTAAATCTTTTGTGGAGCAACACATCCGCAAGCGGAATGATCGAGTCTAAACCTTTAATCCAAAAAGACAAAATTATTTTCGGCAGCTGGGACACCTATCTTTATTGTATTGATGCAAATACCGGATTATTAAACTGGAAGTGGACCGGGAATCCGGTTTTTAATTATTCGCCAGCGGCTTCTCCGTTGGTAACCGATGGAAAAGATGTTTTTTTTGCTACTCCGGATAAAGCTATCACAGCAGTTGATCTCTTGCTTGGTAAAACCGCCTGGCAAAAAACGAACTATGACGCATGGGAATCAATTGGGATTAGTAACGATAAAAAGAAAATTTATGTAAAAAGTCAGCACGATAAATTTTTTATTATTTCCCCCGCAAAGGGTAAACTTGAAAAAACTATTGATATGAAATTTGGTTTAGATACGGGACCGATCCAACCAATTCAAGTAAATGGAAATATTTATTTCGGCGGGAAAAATGGAAATATTTATTCGATTGATGCAAAATATAATTTCACTTCTTTGCTCTTTATGGGAACAGCAAGAACGCATTCTTTGCAGGTGTTGGATGAGCGGCGAATTGCAGCGTCAAATATGGATGGGAAGATTGTAGTTTTTGAGGTAAGCGAATAAATGGGAAGATATGATGGCATTATTTTCGATATAGACGGAACCTTAACTTCAACCAATGAGTTGATCTTTGCTTCATTCAATCACATTACAAAAAAATATTTAGACAAATCTCTAACGAATGAAGAAGTTGTTTCTTTATTCGGACCGACTGAAGACAAAATTATTGAAGATTGGTTTGGAGAAAATGCGGAAAAAGTCAAAAGAGATTATTATTCATTCTACAACGACAACCACGCAATGGCAAATCTTTATCCCGGGGTGAAAGAGCTGCTTCAATTTCTAAAAGAGAAAAATATTTTGCTTTCAATTTATACAGGGAAGGGAAGAGAAGCTTCTCTTCTCACTTTAAAGAAATTGGAGATTTATGATTGCTTCGATTTAATAATTTCCGGAAGCGATGTGAAAGATCACAAACCTTCACCCGAAGGAATTGAAATATTTCTCGATAAATATTCTTTGGACAAAGAAAGAGTTTTAATGGTTGGTGATGCACCGGCTGATATTAAAGCGGCTCGTGCAGCGGGAGTTCAAGTTGCTTCTGCTGTGTGGGATAGTTATGCGCGTGAAGAAGTTTTAGAGATGGAGAGCAATTTTGTTTTTCATACGGTCGAAGAAATGAAAACTTTTTTTGAAAAGGAAG
>MNVA01000046.1 GCA_001871325.1 Ignavibacteria bacterium CG1_02_37_35 | reverse complement strand
TTTTTAAATGCATTGGAAGCGTCACTCGGCATTCCCATTACGGGGTAAACTTTGCCTAAGAGTTCCCAAATTTGAGCATCATCGGTTTTCTTCTGCACATAGGATTCTAAATAAGGAAGAGCAGCTTTATATTTTTCTTTTGATTGCGTTTCTTCTTTTGCGTCCTTGACATCTTTATTTGCGATTTCATGGTCTTTTGCAATTTTAGCGCCCCATTTTACATAAGTAACCGCCAGGTTGTAAATCGCATTCTGATAAGCCGGGTCAATATCAACCGCTTTCTTAAATTGATCTGCGGCTTCTTCAAATTGACTATCACCTAAAAGTAGCACTCCATAATTATAACGATAAAATTTGTTATTGGGTTCAGCTGAAACCCCTGCTTTAAATGCATCAATTGCAACATCAACTTTATTTGCTGCTATGTAAGAATTTGATAAATAAAGCAGAACCTCGGAATCGTTTGGAAGAACTTTTTTCCCTTCTTCCAAAATGATGATCGCTTTGTTGAAATATTCTACCGCCAACAAACTGTCAGCAGCAATTTTTGAACTTTCATATTTATCACGTTGGAGAACGCCTTTGTTGTAATAGATTTGTCCAACGTATTTATAGGCATCCGGCGATTTATGTTTGTCAATCAGTTTCATAAAGTAGGGAATTGCTTCGTCATATTTTTGCATGTTCATATAGACAAAAGCCATGTTTTTATAAGTGTCAATAGTATCCGGTTCTAATTTGATCGCTAGTCCAAAGGCATAAACTGATTTATTGTTGAGAACTAAAGCGCTGTCGGGATCTGTCTGTTGAGCGGCTCTGTTAAAAAACGCGACTCCTCTGTTATGGAAATTAGCCCAATGGTATTTTCTCGCTCCCTTAATTTCTTTTTCATATTTTTTACTTACACCCAATGACTTATTATAATTTTCGATCATCCCATCCATGTCTTCTTTTTCTGCATAAACCGTTCCTAAAAGATAGAACCCTTCGTCACTTTTCGGATTTTTTGTAACTTCCTTTTTCAAAGCATCAATAGCTTTGTCCCAGTTTTTTTGTTGAATATACAACTTAGCGCTTGTTATTTCAGTTGATGAACATTGAAACCCGGTAAAAGTTAAAAAAGCCCCTAGAACAATCGCTGTAAAAATATTTACATGTTTCATTAATTCTCCATATTTAAATTATTGTCGGTTCAAACTTACTTATTTGGCATAGTTAAGTCAAGCCTAAGCTTAAATTTCATCTAAGTTTGTAGAAAAGTTTAATTGTTGAATTGTTGAATTGTTTAGTTGAGAATTTCATTTCAATCTTTCAACCTTTCAACACAAACAATTCTGCAACAAAAGAAAGCCGGAGTTACTTCGTTGCTTTTCCGTTGCAAAAAGGATATTTTTGAAATAAAAATGAGGTGAATTTTGAACACTACAGAAATCATTCGTTCAGTCCCTAAAGTTTTACTCCACGATCACCTTGACGGTGGATTAAGAGCATCAACAATAATTGAACTTGCAAAAGAACTTAAGTACAATAAACTTCCCACAGATAACCCGAAAGAACTAGGTGAATGGTTTCACCGCGGAGCTAATAAGGGAAACTTAGTTGAATATTTACAAGGTTTTGAACATACCATTGCGGTTATGCAGACGAAAGAATCGTTAAGCCGTATCGCCTATGAAATGATGGAAGATATGAAAAATGACGGCGTCTGCTACATTGAGACCCGTTTCGCCCCGGTCTTTCACACATCAAAGGGTTTACATTATGATGATGTTGTGAATGCAGTTCTTGAAGGATTGGAAAAAGGGAAAAAAGATTTTGGAGTTGGATTCGGATTGATAATTTGTGCAATGCGGAATATGAAAAATTCGCTTGAGTTTGCAGAACTTGCTGTTAATTATAGAAACCGCGGAGTCGTCGGTTTCGATTTAGCCGGTGAGGAGGGTGGTTATCCTCCCAAAAAACATGTCGATGCTTTTCAATTTTGCCAGCGCGAAAATTTTAATATTACGATTCATGCAGGAGAAGCATTCGGAAAAGAATCCATCTGGCAGGCTATCCAATGGTGCGGCGCGCACCGCATAGGACACGGGACAAGAATTCTGGAAGACATTACTTTTGATACGAATGGAAATTTTGTAAGTATGGGCGACCTGGCTCAATATATCCTGGATAAAAGAATCCCTATTGAAATATGTCTTTTAAGCAATCTGCACACCGGCGCTATTGATAAACTTGAAAATCACCCGTTCGGATATTTGTATAAATTAAAATTTCGATTAACTATAAACACTGATGACCGTTTAATGAGTGATACGACCTTGACAAAGGAATTCCTTTTGGCAACAGAATATTTTAATCTTACCTTAGATGACATTGAAAAGATCACCATCAACGCAATGAAATCTGCTTTCATTCATCACGAAGAGAGATTGAAATTTATTTATGATATAATTAAACCCGGCTATCAAAAAATCAGAGAAAAACTTTTATCACTAAAAAAATAAGGATGTATGAAAAAACTACAGTTCAGAAATTACCATTTCGAGTTCAATAAAAACGATAAAAAACTAGTTCAGAACATTTGTAAAACGGTTATTAAACAAACTGAAGGAGATCAGAAATATTTTGCCGAAGTGAAAGCACTTTCTTCTATTCTTGAAAAAATTAAAACCGGAGATGAAACAATCAAGCTGACAAAAGATGAATTTACACGATTCCGGTATCAGCTTGAAGTGAACATCAAGCATTTTAAAGATCAAATAAAAAAGGGATGGTTCTTTAAAAAATGGTTATACAAATCCATCCTCATGCAGTATGAAATTTTATATGAAAATCATTTTAAATAGTTATCAAAAATATCTGCGCAAAATGGGAAGAATATTTGTGTAACAAAAAAAACTTAACAGAATGGATGAATGAAGATAAATGGATGAATGGCTTTTCTTTGGAATTAATTGACGCTTCAATGTTTTTCATTCAACCGTGCAGACATTCAATCATTCAATTCAATTTATTTAATTCTGTCCCGATAGCCATCGGGACAGGTTAGGAATTTATTATGTCCGGACAACGAATTATTAAAGCGCCTCGCGGAAAAGAAATTTCATGTAAAAGCTGGATACAAGAAGCAGCGTTGCGGATGTTGATGAATAACCTCGATCCCGATGTTGCAGAGAATCCCGCCGAGCTCATTGTTTACGGCGGCACAGGCAAAGCCGCTAGAAATTGGGCAGCTTTCGATGCTATCGTTTCTTCGTTGCGCCAATTAGAAAATGATGAAACACTTCTTGTACAATCCGGAAAACCGGTTGGAATTTTCAAAACACACACAAACGCACCAAGAGTAATTATTTCAAATTCGATGCTCGTCCCCCGATGGGCAACGTGGGATGAATTCCGTAGACTTGAAGCGCTTGGGTTAACGATGTATGGACAAATGACTGCCGGAAGTTGGATTTACATCGGCACACAGGGAATTCTCCAGGGTACATACGAGACTTTTGCTGAATGCGGAAGAAAATATTTTAATTCCGATTTAAGCGGAAAGTTTTTACTGACTGCCGGTTTGGGCGGTATGGGTGGCGCTCAACCGCTTGCCGCAACGATGAACGGCGCCGCTTTTCTCGGAATTGATGTTGATAAAAAGCGTCTTCAAAAAAGAATTGATACCGGTTATCTCGATGTTATTTCAGAATCACTTGATGAAGCTCTTCAACTTGTTCTTGATGCGAAAAAAAATAAAAAAGCTTTATCCGTTGGCTTACTCGGAAATGCAGGAGAACTACTCCCACAAATTTTAGAACGAAATATTATTCCCGATATTTTGACCGATCAAACTTCTGCGCACGATACTTTAAACGGCTATGTACCGATGGGAATGACTTTCGATTCAGCTTTAAAACTTCGAAAAGAAAACCCGCAACAATATATTAAACTCGCTAAAGAAACGATTGTGGTGCATATAAAAGCAATGCTTGAATTTCAAAAACGCGGCGCAATAACTTTTGACTATGGAAATAATATTCGGGGAGAAGCAAAGGCAAACGGAGTAGAAAACGCTTTTAATATTCCGGGTTTCGTTCCGGAATTTATCCGCCCGTTATTTTGCGACGGCAAAGGTCCGTTTCGATGGGTTGCCTTAAGCGGCGATCCGAACGATATTTTTGTAACCGATGAAGCGATTAAAAATACTTTCCCTGAAAATAAAGCTTTAATAAATTGGATTAACAAAGCACAAAAGCAAGTTCACTTTCAGGGGTTGCCTGCCCGGATTTGCTGGCTTGGATACGGTGAACGCGCACTGATGGGAAAAATTTTCAATCAACTGGTTGCAGATGGGAATGTTTCTGCGCCAATTGTAATCGGGCGAGATCATCTCGATTGCGGTTCGGTCGCTTCACCCTACCGCGAAACAGAAGCAATGAAAGACGGCAGCGATGCAATTGCCGATTGGCCCATCCTTAATGCAATGCTAAACAGTATTGGCGGGGCAAGTTGGGTTTCTGTGCATCACGGCGGCGGCGTTGGTATCGGGAATTCAATTCATGCCGGCATGGTGGTTGTCGCCGATGGGACAAAAGAAGCGGAAGAAAGATTAGAACGCGTGCTTACGTATGATCCGGGGATGGGGATTATCCGCCATGCAGATGCCGGATACGAAAGGGCGATTGAAAATGCGAAGAAGTTTAATGTGAAAATTCCGGGTTGATACAAATATTTGGAGACAATATGCAAAGAGCGACAATTGATAAGACAATATTAAATTCTTTAGAGAAACTTTCACCTGTGGATAAGTTAAAATTGGTGGATTTTCTCCTATTAAGCATTGATAAACCCAATCCTAAAATTGAAAAAGCTTGGGAAGAAGAAGCCGAAGATAGATTTAACGCCTATGAAAGAGGTGAAATTAAATCAGAACCATATGAAATATTTATGAAAAGATTTTCACAAGCATGAAGATCACCATTCTTCAACCAGCACAGTTGGAAATCATTGAAGCGTTCGAATATTATGAATATAGCACCAAGGGTTTGGGTTTCCAATTTCTAAATGAAATTGATCACTCTATTAATTTGATAAAAAATTTTTCTGATCTTTGGACGAAATTAAACCCAAAATCAAAAATCAGAAAATGTGTTGTTAAAAAATTTCCTTATTGCATATATTATTCGTCGGGCACTCATATTTTAACAATCATTGCTGTTGCTCATTTTCATAGAGAGCCCATGTATTGGAAAGAGAGAATTAGTTAAGAATTGTTTTCGAGAATACGTTGGATGAATAAATTCGATTTTTGTTATAAAGTAACATCAAAATAAAAACAAACAGGGAGAACTAAAATGAAAGTATTAGTAGCGGATAAATTTCCGGAAAAGTACCTTTTGCAAATGAAAGAGTTAGGACTCGAAGTAAATTATTCTCCCCAATTGGTCGAGAATAATTTACATGAAGCCATCGCCGACACGGATATTCTTGTCGTCCGTTCAACAAAAGTGAATGCAGCTTCAATTGAAAAAGCAAATCTACTAAATCTCATTATTCGCGCCGGAGCCGGTGTAAATAATATTGATATTGCTGCGGCAAATAAAAAAGGAATTTATGTCGCCAATTGTCCGGGTATGAATTCAATTGCCGTAGCTGAATTGGCAATGGGATTAATGCTCTCGCTTGACCGCCGCATTCCGGACAATGTTATGGATTTTAAGAACAGCGTTTGGAATAAAGGTGAATATTCTAAAGCGGAAGGTTTATTTGGAAAAAATCTAGCGCTTATCGGCGTCGGAAATATCGGCAAAGAAGTTGCAAAACGGGCTCTTGCTTTCGGAATGAATGTTTACGGAAAAGATATTTCACGCATCGAAGGCGTAGCAATAAAAGATTTTTCTGAAATGGATAAAATTCTACCGATGTGCGATATTATATCAATTCATCTTCCCTTAACACCACAGACAAGGGGTTTGTTCAATAAAGAAATGTTCGGTTACTTACACCCGAATACACTATTGATCAATACTTCCCGCGCGGAAATTATTGATGAAGATGCTATGCTCGAAGCAATAAAGGAAAAGAAAATCCATGTTGCATTAGATGTATTTAAAGGTGAACCGGAACAAAAATCGGGAGCGGTTACTTCCCCGCTGCAACAATCGAAAAATATTTATGTTACGCATCATATTGGCGCTTCAACTGAACAAGCGCAGAATGCAGTTGCCGCCGAAACGGTGCGTATCATCAAAGATTATCTCAACAGCGGATTAATTGCTCACTGGGTTAATAAAGCAACTTCCAACGTGGCAAGTTATCAATTAGTCGTAAAACATTTTGACAAACCTGGAGTGCTGTCTTCAATTTTTTCTGTGATAAAAGAAGAAGATGTGAATATTGAAGAAATTGAAAATATTATCTTTGAAGGAGGATTGATTGCAAGCTGTACGATGAAACTGAAAGCAGGAATTTCGACAGCACGGCTCCAAAAGATTCAAGAAAATCCGAATGTGCTAAGCGTTTCGTATATCGCTCTCTGAACTGTTTGTGAGCGGAAAGCTTAAAAAGTGAACTAGCCATGTCGGGCGAAGTCGAGAAACATTAATTTCCGATTTAAACAGAATTCGACTTCGCTTACCATTCAACTTCTGATTCTAATGATCCTTTTAAGGAGGTGACTTCTTCAAACAAATTTAATTTCAATCATTTCTTTGATCATAACGTGATAGTAAGGTAGTCTTGTCAATTGAGCAATTCCATCAATATCCATGCTGTCAAATTCAAATACGAATGAAGAGAATTCTTCTCTTATTTTATCTTTCAGTTCAGAGGTTAGATTTAACGAAGCTATGAAAGGAAGAATTGATTTATAGAGCTTTGGAATGAGCGATGCAAAATTGTTATTAAATGCAATTACTGTTTCCTTTTCTTTCCCTGCAAAAACAAAATTTACAAAAGGGGCGGAAAGGATCTCTATGGCACCATCTGCAAAGCTAATTCCGGTCAGGCATCTTTCATTAACAAAATTGGTATCTCCCACAAGTAAAAGCGGCATGTCAGATTCAATTTCACTACTCGTTTGAAGTGACATTTTTACTTGCTGATCGTAAAGCTCGGCAAATAATATTTTGCAGAGAATAGCTTCTAAAGAAGAAACATCTCCCGAAAGAGCAACTTCCGTGACTTTTTTCTGATCTATGTTTGTAGGAAAATATAGATAGGAATTGCAGAATTCGCTTTCGAAGGAAACCCCGCCGAGTTTTGAAACAAACAATTGCTCGTGTGTTAATAAATCTAATGTGGGTATTAATCCTATGGCATCTTTTTCATTTAGTAAAGCCGCCGTAATCTGGGCCGAAGGTAAAAATGATATCCGTTTTTTTTCTTCTTCAGAAAAAGAAAAAGCATAAAAACGAGAAAAAAGATTGTCGGGGAATATGTACTTCATAGCATAAAAAAGCCGCCAAGCGGCGGCTTGTCGTTTTATTATTTCTTTTTAGATTTAATTCTTGCAGCTTTACCGGAGAGTTCACGAAGATAAAACAATTTGGCTCTTCGCACATCGCCTTCCTTGAGAAGCTCTATCTTAGCGATTTTGGGAGAGTAAAAAGGAAATATTCTTTCAACACCTACACCGCTTGATACTTTTCTTACTGTAAAAGTTTTATTCTCTTGACCACCGCGAATGCTGATAACATCTCCTTCAAAAGCCTGGATTCTTTCTTTATCGCCTTCAATAACTCTCACATGTACTTTAATGTGGTCTCCGGATCGAAAATTCGGTATGTCTATTTTTGGTTGTTGCTCTGGCAACAATTCATGTAAGCTAATCATGATTTACTCCGCTATTTTATTTTTTTTCCATTTTTCTGTTACTAATTTAGACTGATCTTCACGCCATTTCTGCACTGCTTGATGGTTTCCGCTCAATAAGACAGTAGGAACTTTCATTCCTTTATATTCTGCCGGGCGTGTATAATTTGGAGCAGAAAGATTGTCCCCGTCTTGAAAGGAATCATTCAAAGCGGAAAGACTGTCGTTCAACACCCCGGGAACTAACCGTATAATTGCATCAACCATCAGCAAAATAGGAAGCTCGCCTCCGGTGAGAACAAAATCACCGACAGATATTTCGTCTGTCGCAAATCTCTCACGTACACGATCATCAATTCCTTTGTAATGACCGGCAAGAAAAATAATGTTCTGGCATAAAGAAAAATCATTAGCCACTTTTTGCGTAAATAATTTCCCTCGCGGTGATGTTAAGATAACTTTATCGTATGCCCGCTCGGAAGTAAGTTTTTCAAGTATCGCAAAGAACGGCTCTGGTTTAAGCAGCATCCCTGCTTCGCCACCGAACGGTTTATCATCAATTTGTCTGTGTTTATCAAATGCATAATCGCGAAGATTATGTACAACTATTTCTACTTTTTGCTTCTGTTGTGCTCTTTTTAGAATGCTTGTGTTTAAAGGGCTCTGCAGTAATTCTGGTACGGCAGAAATAATATCAATTCTCATCATCCTCGAAATAACTCTTCTCAACTTTCAAGTAAAGTTTTTTTACGCTTTTATCAAACCGGTGTATAATTTCTTTAACAGCCGGAATTAATAACTCCTTCCCTTTTGCATCTTGAACAACATAAACATCATTGCCGGGAAGTGAAAGAACATCTATTAATTCCCCCAGCGACTCGTCACACGCAAAAACCTCACTGTTTATCAAATCCTTAATTAAAAAACTAAATTCAGGTAACTCTTGATTTTCCTCCTTTTCAAGGTAAAGGTCTTTTTCAAGGAGAACAGAAGTCGCTTCTTTCGAATTGAAACCTTCGAACAAGAGGATTAAAAATTTTCCGGTTTGTTTTGCCGATTTAACTCTCAGTTTTTTCTTAGACCCAAAAAAATCAACAAAATAAAAATCCGAATAACAAATTTCTTTAGAACTTTCGTCGTAGAGTTTTACTTTAACTTCTCCGTTCTTCCCATAAACAGAAATAATTTTTCCGATTAGGATAAAACCAATCAAGAAGGATTAATCTTCAATATCTAAAATTGCTCTTTTCCCTTGCTTGGCAGCCACCGCAGTCAGCAAAGTTCTCATAGCGATAGCGGTTTTTCCTTTTTTACCGATAACTTTTCCGATATCGTTGGGTCCTACCTTTAAAGAAAAAACAATTTTCTTTTCTTCATTAATTTTTTCCTGAATAGCCACAGCCTCAGGATCATCAACGAGATGTTTTGCTATGAATTCAATGAATTCCTTCATGGAAGAATCTCCTAAATTAGAGCCGGGAGCTTTTAGAATTAAGTAAAAAAGCGGAACAGAAACAATTAATAATTAAGCAGGTTGTTCTACTTTTTCTTCAGAAGCAGCGCCCTTTACTTCTGTTGCACTGGTTTCTTTTTTCTTCTCTTTTTTTGCTGCTTTCCTTTCAGAGGAAGCTTCTTTAAGTTTATTCCAGTTTTCCATAGCGGTTGCAACTTCTTCCGGTTGGGCACCGCGTTTAAGTAATTCTTGTTTTAGGGTAATACCTTTAGCACGAAGAAGGCTTCTTACCGTATCAGTGGGCTGAGCACCAACACTTAACCAATACAAAGCGCGATCTTCTTTGATATCAACAAAAAGCGGATTCGCTTTCGGATTATAAAGACCAATTGCTTCTAAAAATTTTCCATCTCGAGGTGAACGGGAATCTGCGGCTACAACCTTGTAAATTGGTTGTCTCTTCTTTCCCATTCTGCGTAATCTTAACTTAACTGCCAAATTATATATTCTCCAAATTAGTCACTTTTCTTAATTAAAATTAAAACTTTTCTTGTTAAAAACCGAATTTAAAAAGCCTTTTTGCTTCATTCTTCCTATCATTGTCTGCATTTCTTGAAATTGCTTGATTAAACGGTTCACTTCTTGAATGGATGTACCGCTTCCTATTGCTATTCTCTTTCTTCTGCTTCCGTTGAGAACTTTAGGGGTTTTTCTTTCTTCTTTGGTCATTGAGTTGATTATAGCCTCAATTCGAACTAAAGCTTTATCATCAACTTTTGCATCTTTCATCAGTGCCGGGTTTAGCACGGGAACCATTGACATTAGCGAAGAGAGAGAACCCATTTTTTTTATCACGGTTATTTGACTTCTAAAATCATCAAAATCAAATTTATTTTTTTGAAGTTTCTCCTCAAGCTTAGCTGAATCCCTCTCATCGAACGCTTCCCGGGCTTTTTCGACCAAAGAAACAACATCTCCTTTACCCAAAATTCTTGACGCCAGTCGCTCCGGGTAAAAAGATTCGATCGCATTCAGCTTTTCACCGTTTGAAATGAACTTTATCGGCTCACCTACAACAGCTCTAATCGAGAGAGCGCAGCCTCCTCTTGAATCTCCATCAAGTTTGGTAAGCACAATCCCTGTAAAATTAACTTTCTCATGAAAGGCTTTTGCAGAGTTAACGGCATCCTGCCCGGTCATTGAGTCCACTACGAACAACGTCTCGGATGGATTCAGAAGATCTTTAATATCAGAAATCTCCGTCATTAATGTTTCATCAACATGAAGACGCCCGGCTGTATCGATTATAACCGTATCGTGTCCATTCTGCTTTGCAAAAAGCAGCGCTTCAGTTGAAATTTTTCTTGCGTCTTTTTCTTCAAGAGAAAAAACCGGAACTGAAATTGACTTCCCGAGCTGCTTCAACTGATCAATTGCGGCGGGGCGATAAATATCTGCTGCCACGAGAAGCGGTTTTCTGTTTAGCTGCTTCAATTTACCGGCAAGTTTAGCCGAGAAAGTTGTTTTACCCGAACCTTGCAGACCAATAATTAAAATTATCGTTGGACCTGTCGGATTGATCTCCAATTCAGCATTCTTCTCACCAAGCAGAAGAGTTAACTCATCAAAAATAATTTTGGTGATTAGCTGCCCGGGGGTTATCGAAGATAAAACTTCCTGACCTAACGCTTTTTGAGAAACATTTTCTATGAACTCTTTAGCGACTTTGTAATTAACATCAGCATCTAAGAGAACACGGCGGATTTCACGCAGAGTTTCTGAAACATTCTTTTCAGTAATCTTCCCCTGTCCACGAACTTTTTTTAAAGCAAGTTCAAGTTTTGCACTGAGGTCTTCGAGCATAGTTAAGCTGACTTTGAAGCATTTGCGCCTGAAACAACTTCGAGAATTTCCTTTGTTATTGCTGCCTGACGTGCTTTGTTATAAGTGATTTTCAACGACCTTATCAATTCCTTTGCATTCGTCGAAGCATTGTCCATTGCGGTCATTCGCGCCCCATATTCAGATGCGTTAGACTCTAATAAAATTCTCCACATCTGTGAGTGTAAATGTTTAGGGAGCAATGAATCAATTATTTCTTTTTGTGAAGGTTCAAAGATATAATCAATAGAAGGATGTATTACTTTTTCTGATTCGCCAAAAGAAATCGGCAGATATTGTTCCCGAACGATTTCCTGACGGACGACAGATTTAAATTCATTGTACACAATTACAATTTTATCGTACTCGCCGTTTAGATAACCGGAAATAATTGCATTTGAAATTGATAAAGCATCGGCAAATTTTAAATGACCGAAAATGCCAAGCGTATTCCCGGTAATGGTGTAATCTCTTTTTCTAAAAAAGTCGAACCCTTTTTTCCCGATGCAATACATTGAATATTCAATTTGTTGCGGAATAAGTTCCTCATCTATTAAACGAACGGCTTCTTTTAAAATATTAGTGTTAAAAGCGCCGCATAAACCTCTATCGGAAGTAAGCACGACTACCAGGACTTTTTTCACAGTTTTTTCAACGATAAACGGATTGGTATCACGCAACTCGTCGGTTAATAAATGATTTACCAATCCTGAAATTTTTCTTGCATAAGGACGCGCACTTACCACATTCTCTTGAGCGCGGCGTAACTTAGCAGCCGCAACCATTTTCATAGCTTTAGTAATTTGCTCGGTGTTCTGAACCCCTTTGATTCTTCGCCGTATGTCTCTTAGCGTTGCCATAAACTAGACGCTCTTCTTAAACATTTGCGTAAAATCTGATCCGGCTTTCTTTAACAAAGTAACCGTGTTTTCCTTCAGTTCTTTTGTTTCTCTAATAGATTTATATATCTCCTGATATTTGACTTCAACAAATTCAAGAAATTCTTTTTCAAATCTTTTTACATCAACAACCGGGATTTCATCTAAGTAGCCGTTTGTGCCTATGTATATGCTTACGACTTGTTTTTCAATTGGAACCGGCACATACTGCCCTTGCTTTAATAATTCAACCAATCTTGAACCACGTGTCAAAATCTTTTTTGTTGATGCATCTAAATCCGAACCGAATTTAGCGAAAGCTTCGAGCTCGCGGTATTGCGCTAAATCAAGTTTCAAACTTCCGGCAACTTTTTTCATTGCTTTGATTTGAGCATTACCGCCGACCCGCGAAACAGAAATGCCCACGTTAATGGCAGGGCGAACACCCGCATTAAAAAGATTAGATTCAAGATAAATTTGACCGTCGGTAATTGAAATTACGTTCGTTGGAATATATGCAGAAACGTCACCTTGTTGAGTTTCGATAATCGGTAAAGCGGTTAGACTTCCGCCGCCAAGTACATCGCTCAACTTTGAAGCCCTTTCCAATAAACGTGAGTGGAGATAAAAAACATCACCGGGATATGCTTCACGTCCAGGAGGTCTTCTTAACAATAATGAAAGCTCTCTATAAGCAACCGCCTGTTTCGAAAGATCGTCATAAATTACAAGTGCATGTCTTCCGTTATCTCTAAAAAATTCTCCTAATGTTGCGCCGGCATACGGTGCAATAAATTGAAGCGGCGCAGGATCTGATGCAGAAGCGGCAATAACCGTTGTATAGTCCATTGCGCCATTCTCTTGGAGCTTTGCGACAACTTGTGCGACGGTCGAATTCTTTTGCCCAATTGCAACATAAATGCAAAATACCGGGTTAACGCCGAGCTTTGCGGCTTCTTCGGTGTGAGTAAATTTCTGATTAATTATAGCATCAACAGCAACTGCAGTTTTACCGGTTTGGCGATCGCCGATAATTAATTCTCTCTGACCGCGACCAATAGGAATCATCGCATCAATTGCACCGATACCGGTTTGAAGCGGCTCTTTGACCGGTTGTCTCTGAATAACGCCAAGCGCTTTTCTTTCTATTGGTAAAAATTGATCGGTATGAATTGGACCTTTTCCATCAAGTGGAGAACCTAGTGGAGTAATAACGCGTCCAAGCATAGCATTACCAACCGGCATAGAAGCAACTCTGCCCGTACGTTTAACTTGATCACCTTCTTTTACTAAAGAAGAGTCACCAAACAAAACGCAGCCAACACTATCTTCTTCAAGATTAAGTACCATGCCAAAAACATCATTCGGAAATTCAACCAGTTCGCTAGCCATAACTTTTGACAAGCCATAAACGCGTGCGATACCGTCACCAACTTGCAGTACGGTTCCGAACTCATAAACATCAACTTCGTTTTGGTATCCGGAAATTTGTTTCCGTATTATCGCTGTTATTTCATCGGGTTTTAAATCTACCATAATACTTTTCCTTTAGAATTCACCTTAGGCGAATCATTAGTTTAACGAGGGTCCGCCAAATTTTAATTGAGTTTTTAATAGCGCTAATTGATGTTGAAGAGAAGCATCATAAATTTGGTCTTTGCATTTTGCAACAAAACCGCCGATAAGTTTTTCATCAACTGCGAGCGTAAAAATGACTTTTTTGTTTAGAATTTTTTCAAATGCTGTTTTGATCGGGTCAAGCTCCTGACCGCTTAACGGATAAGAAGTAGTTAAGGCAACAGGCACAATCCCAAGAGCTTCATTCTTAAATTCAACAAAAGATAAAAGGACTTCTTCAAGAACATTTTCTCTTCCTTTGCGAATCATCAGGGAAACAAATTCAAAGAATTCGTTTGAAACTCTCTCTTTGAAGAGAGTGGTAAAAACCGCTGCTTTATCTTTTTCTTTGATGATCGGATTTCTGAAAAATCTCTTCACTTCATCGGTTTGCCCGAAGACGTGAAGAACGGCATCCACATCTTTTGAAAAAGTTGGTAATGCATTTCTTTCTTCTGCAAAATCGAGGAGACTCTTTGCATATTTTACGGCAACTTTATTTACTGCCATGGTTAGTTCTTTTGAATTTCGTCAATATATTTTTTGATCATTTCGGCATTAGCGTTCTTATCAACACTTTGCTTTAAAATCTTTTCTGCAATTGAAAGAGAAAGATCGGCAACCTGGTTTTTGAGTTGATCAAATGCTTCATTTTTTTTGCGTTCAATTTCTTGCGAAGCATTTGCAATCAATTTTTGGGATTGCACTTTGCTTTCTTCAAGTAATTGAGTTTTAAGTTTCTCTGCATAAACGCGGCTTTGTTCAACAATTTTTTTCGCTTCATCTTCGGCGAGAAGGAGCTGCTTTTTATTTTCTTCAATCATCTGCTTGGCATCTTCGTTAGCTTTCTCAGCCATCTGCAAAGAATCTTTTATCTTTTGTTCTCTTTCAGCAAGTGCGGCAAGAATCGGCTTCCATGCAAATATTTTCAAAATGAAGAGCAAAATTAAAAAAGTTAGGATAGTCCAAACTGCCAAACCATAATTAACAGCAAGCAAACTACCGCCGCCACCTTCTTCGCCTGAGGCAAACATTGCCGACAAAGCGATGAGAGAAAAAACTAACATACTAATACCTTTAACTTTATACTTAAAGAAACGATCCCGAAATCTTTGCGGAACCGGTTATTATTTACCTGCAAGAATAAAGCAAATAACGAGAGCAAATAAAGAAATACCTTCGATGAGTGCCGCAGCAATAATCATTGATGTTCGGATGTTTCCGGCTGCTTCGGGTTGTCTTCCGCTAGCGTCCATTGCTGATGCTGCTAATTTTCCGATTCCAAGCGCTCCACCGATAATTGTCATTCCTGCGCCAATACCAGCGGCTAAAAGTGCAATACTACCTGTCATTGTGTTTCTCCTTAATTGAATAAATTATTAATGATCTTGATGATATGCCATGCCGATAAACAATGAGGAAAGCATGACAAAAATATACGCTTGAAGCAATGCTACTAAGATTTCAAGCAAGTAAATAAAAAGCGCCATCCCTATGGAAACCGGCGCAATAAAATAAGAATGCATAACAAAAATCAAACTGATCAATGCATAAATTACAATATGCCCGGCAGTCATATTTGCAAAGAGACGAACAGCCAGGGCAAAAGGTTTTGTGAATAAGCCGAGTAATTCCACCACTAACATTATCGGTAGCAATAATACCGGAACACCGGGAGGAATCAATCCTTTAAAATATCCGAAGAGACCATTTTTGTTGATTCCGGCTAACTGAATTACAAAAAAAGAAAATATTGCTAATACCGAAGTCACCGTAATATTACTTGTCACTGTTGCCGAATATGGCAAGAGTCCCAGAAAATTACTTAATAGGATGAAAAAAAATGTTGATAACAGATATGGCAAAAATTTTTCGTATCCCTTACCGATCGTCGGTTTTGCAATTTCATCACGTACAAATTCAATTAAGATTTCAAAGAGGGTACCGACACCCCTGGGAACAGGTGATTTTTTATAAGCATTTGATACTCTTAACATTAAGAAAATCAGAAGCGCAGCAGCAACCCACAAAAAAAATACATGCTTGGTTATGGATAAATCAAGTCCAAACAGATGAATTTGTGGAAGTGGAATAGAGCCGAACGGAGCAAAATCCAATTTATCGCTATCCATAATATGATGCATAATCCAATCGCTTCCCGAACCTGCGTGGGCGGTTGTATCTTGCTTCAAAGTATCAACAATTGTTGCTGTTTGCTGTTCACTCATATTTTTGTATCAGTATTAAGAATCTTTTGTTTCACCAAAATGAATATTTCAGCAGTGAGAAAGTAAAAATAAAATAAAAAGATGCCAAATATAAAATATTTTTGGTTAATCTTCAAGAAATGAAGAAGCAGAAAAACCATTCCTAAAATATATGTCATCCGAAAAAGCATTCCTCCTAAAACAGTTAAGAGGAAAACTTGTTCATTTTTTTGCAACGACCAGATAATGACTGAGAATCCAATTGCAAAATTAGGAAGAACAACTATTTGTGCAAAGAAAATTGAAAGAAAAAAATCATATTTTATTAAATTTTGTAAAAAAGCCGCATAAAGAAGAAGAAGAAGAAGAACATCTATCAATAACGTAAGAAAAAACAATTTATTTCTTTTCAGCATCCTGTTTTTTGCCTATTTGAATAACCGTCCTGATAAGATTATATGTTCCGGCAAAACCCCCGAAAAGTCCTAAGACAACCGTAAACCATGGAGAAGCGTTAAATTTGCCATCAAGCCAGGAACCAGCTAAAATCAATATTACAATTGTTGCGGCAAATTGAACACCGAGTCCTAAATAAGGTCCAGCATCTTTAAATGATTTGTTCACGCTATTATCATCTGTGTTAGATGTTTTTTTCATTATTCTCCATCGAACTTTTTCCTTCAAAACGGGCGCCTTCTTCAACAACCAAAATATTTGCAAATAAATCACCCTGTAATAATGAATTTTTTTCAAGTATTACTTTCCCGGATGTATGCACAGAACCAAATATTTTACCGCCAAGAGTAAGATTGGTTGCTTTTACTTCGCCATGAATTTCAGCATTATTACCAAGAACAATATTTCCTCCGATGGTTACATTCCCCTTTATAATTCCGTCAACTCTTAAACTTCCTTCAGTTGAAAAATTTCCATTAACTACAGCACTTTTATTTATTATGCTGAGATTTTCTAAACCGGTATCACTTGAAACGAACTTCATTTTTTCTCCTAATAATTAGCGAAATATTTTTCCGGATTGACAACAAAACCATTTTTCCAAATCTCAAAATGCAGGTGCGGACCGGTTGTAAGTTTACCCGTATTCCCGGAAAGTGCAATCAATTCACCCTGTGTAACAAACTCGCGGGTAGATTTTATTAACTGGTCACAATGTTTATAAACCGTAAGATACTCATCTGCATGCGCAATGATCAGCATATACCCATCATTGATAGTATAATCCGAAAAAATCACATAGCCGTTTGCAGCGCTATAAATTGGTGTGCCGATCTTCACCGAAAAATCCGTACCAAAATGTCCTTTGTCAGCAGAAAAACCACGACTAATAAAGCCATTAATCGGTTTTCGGAAAATTATTGACGGTTCACTCTGCGAAAAAAACAACTCTTGAAATACTTTCCATATACTTCCATCTACTTCTTTTTTTTCTGTTGGAAGTTTCTTAATCAACGTTGAGTCGCCGAGGTAAATGGCATTTTTTAGGTTCTGGTTTGTCTTTTTAAGTTTTTCAACTTCGATTACAAGGATGTTAATTTTATCATTCAAAGATTGGAACTCACCAAATCCTTTAACTTTTAAAATATCACTTTCTTGAAGTAAAAGATATTTTGCGGGTGTAAAAGTGTAAAAGAGTGATACAAGCAAAAATATCAATGTCGAATAAAGAAGTACTGCAATAAAGAATACTCTCCCTTTAACCGTCACATTCTTTATTAGCGATTGATTTGAATTGGGAAAAACTATAACGGAGAATCCATATTTTGCCAGGAATGATCTCAACTTTTGCATAATCTTTTCATAAATAAAATTATAAATCTAATAAGTGTTCTATTTCTTGCAAAACCATCACGGGGAGCAGTTTTTGTCCACAGTTAAAATGAGAAAGCGGACAAGCCTCATAACCGTGGATTCCACAAGGTTTACACTGCAAATCGTTCAGACTAACTGTGCTGCTTTTCCCGTTATACGGTGAAAATCCAAAATCCGGAATTGTTGAACAATATATTGTTACTACAGGAATATCGGCTGCCATCCCAAAGTGGGTTGGACCGCTGTCGTTCGTTACCAACAGAACGCATTTAGATAAAAGATAAATTGTTTCTAAAACAGAAAACTTCCCGGCCGTGTTGATGCAACCCGCATTTAGAGTCAGCCGGATTTCTTCATTCAAATTAAATTCTGTTCCGGAACCGATAACCAAAATTAAATAATTTTTTTGTAGCAATGCACGGCAGATCGAAATAAAATGTTCTTTGGGGTATCTTTTCGTGAACCAAATACTCCCCGGTGATATTGCCACCAGTTTTTTAGATTGATCAACCGTAAAAAGAAAATCATCAATTTTCTTTTTTGCCGCATCATCAAAATTAACTTTTGGCAGAAATTTTGAATACCCTTCTTTTGCGTGATCAGAAACCAGCGAAATGTTTCTTGCCGCTTCGTGTAGATCATATTGATACTCAACGCAATGCTTATAAACAATTGACAGTGAAGCATTAGTATATCCAATTGACTCTTCGATTCCCGAAAACAGAACAAGCAGTGACGAACGCAGCGAACGATGAGGGGCAATTACAACATCATAATTTTTGTTTCGTAATTCTTTTGCAAAAACAAAAAGCGCTCTGATTCCTTTATGGACGTTCCTCTTGTCATAAATAATTACCTCATGAACAAATGGTGAGGCAAGAAAGATTTCAGAATTTGTGGGAATAGCGACTACATCAATAATAGCGTTAGGATTATTTTTAGCTAGTATCTCGAGCATCGGTAATGTTAAAACTGCATCACCAAGAAAAGCAGTTTGAATCACTACAATTTTTTTTTGATTCAAAATTTCCATCTGTCGTGCATCCATAACCACTGTTCAGGGGAGGTCTTAATTGCTTCTTCTAAAATTGAGGTGTGGCGCTGGCTGATCTCTAAAAGTTTTTCTTCCTCGTTTTCAGGTAAATGATCCATTGAAACTTCTTCAAATCTCATAGTATAGGACAAGTCCTTTTCCCTTTTCATCAAAGCGAAAATTATCGGTGCGCCGGTTTTCACAGCTAATGAAGCCGGTCCGCTGAAACACGTTGATAATCTTCCGAAAAATAAAACGCGCTGACTTTCTTTCGGGGCTCTTTGATCGGCGGCAAGAAGGACAATATTCTTTTCTAACAATTCCTTGTAAAAATTTCTCACTGAAATACCGGGGGTTATCATTCTGTTCCCCCATTTAGACCGCTGTTTAACCATCCAGAGGCTAACTAAAGTATTTCTTTGCTCTTTCATAATAACGCCAAACGGGAAGCCCATTTTTTGCGAGATGGCGAGTGTAGCGTATTCCCAATTACCTAAATGTGAAATAAGTAAGATCACTCCTTTTTGTTCGGAATATTTCTGCTCGAGTAAAGAAAAGTTTTCCCAGTTAAAATATTTTTCAATATCCTTTACAGTTATAATCGGAAGACATAATATTTCAATTAAAGTTAGCGCCAGGCTTTTATAACAAGCAAAAGCTGTATGTTTAATTTTTGATTGGTTGAAACCGGGGAAAGCCAGCTCTAAGTTCTTTTTGACTACTCTTTTCCGTATCGGAATTAGATAAAAAAAAAGTAGCGCTAAAAAAAGCGCAAACTTCCTCGAAAGCCGGATTCCGAGCAGACAAAAAAACTTACTGAAAGAAGAGAAAAGGATATATTCAAACTTATTTTTCAAACTAAATCTTAGTAGTTTTTAAAAAATGAAATTATTTTTTTTACAAATGTGGATTCCGATAATAATTCCTTGCTAAGCTAATTAGTTAGGATTCTTCTCTGCCACGAATCATCACGTAATTCTCCCCGCATTGTGGAGTTTATGAGTTGATAATCTGAAAAACCTGTTAAATCCGCAAAAACAAAAATTACTCCCCCTTCTAAATTATGATATTGCCATATCTCGTAAGGCTTCGAATCAAGTTGATTTGGGTATCGTTCAATTTCGCTCGGTTCACCATACAACAAAAAAACGCGTCCCCGGTCAGTTTTCCATCCCTCTTTTTTCATTGCTGAAAATTTCTGGTTTGCCTGCTCAACTCTGGAAAAATAATTCATAAAAGTTTCATTTTCCGGAGTTTCAGGGATCTCATCTCGTCCTTTCCAAAACTTGTAAAGAAATTCTCTTTTCCCCTCAACTGAGCTAACATTTTTAAATTGTTCCAGTTCGTTCCTGTTGGCGAGATATTTTGATTTTGCAAAAAAGTGATCACATTCTTCAACGGATAAAATTGCAAATTGGCTCGCCATAAAATCGGAATTTCCCATCGGTTTAAAAGATGTATCAGCTACCGACGGGTTGTAAACAAAGAATTTCTTCGAAGAAAAAGCTTTTTGGCTTGCCGTGGAATCCGTAGCTACTAAAACGAGTGTGTACGCGCCTGTAGGCATTTTTGAAATATTTACCGTACTAACCTCAACCCTGGATTCTGTTTTATTTGATAATGTTTTCTTTTTAGAAAAGACAACATTCCCACTTGCATTATAAACGAACGCATGCAAACCAATATTTCCATTTGCAGTTTCTAAATTATATAATTCGTTATAATAATAAACGACAGGTTGATTTTCTCCAAAAAGCAGGTTCGGTGCAGGAATTACTTCCATGGTGTTTTTATAAAAAACAGACCCTGGATTCTCACTATCCTGTATAATTCTCGAGGCAAGCTGGATATCACTTATTGAAAATATTTCGGTTGAAATTGGGAGCAAATTCATTTTATCTTTTAAAGAAACTTTGCTCTCTTGATTATGAATATCAACAGCCGATATTGTTAATAAATATTTTGCAGGAGTTAATGAATAACCAACTACCCCAATAAGATTTATATTACTTGCCAGCTCAATTGAATCTCTTACAACGTTTTTAACTCTCCAGTCCTTCTGTTGAACAACTTTTCCCGAAGAGCTATCAACTATAGTTAAGTTCATAAGGGCTTCAACTGTGTAAAGTGAATCACTTTTCTGCGGAATTAAAGTTGACTGCTGAATGGAATAATAAATCTCAAGATATTTTGATACTGCATCATATCTAAAAGTAGCGTAATCAAATTGAAGATTTATTTTTTTTTGAGGGAAAAGAGGAATCAGAAAAAAAACTAAGAGAAAGAAAAGTTTCTTCATAAGATTTTAGGAATAAAAAAGGCTGGCAAGTAACCAGCCTTTTTGGATTAATAACTAATTAAAAATTAAACTTAACACCGATGAGGTGGTTAGATTCAGAAAATTTTGCTGCACGGTAAGCGTAATCAACAACCATCTCGAGTCCAATATTTACTTTAACTCCAATGCCGGCAGTAACACCAAAAAATTGTTGATATTCATTGTCTGCAACTTCACCCATGTACGCATAGCCGCCACGGAGAAACAACATTTCATCATAAACAAATTCACCGCCGAATTTATATTCATCGTTTGCAAAATTGTTATTCTGAAATGCTGTTGCAACTCCCAGTTTGTATTGGTCACCAAGGCTGTAAGCATAAGACAAACCAAGTTCTAACTGAGAGGGTAATTCGAATGACGCTGCATCAATCGAATAAAAATTATCGCCTCTTTTAGCCTCTGATTCTGAAGCTACACGAATTAAATCAGGTCCATCATATTTCATTTGAGGACCAAGATTTTTTAGGGTAATTCCAAAATTTAGACCGTCCAACCCAGCCAATCCTTGGTACTGAATTCCAGCATCAAGTGCAAACCCGGTCGCACTGGTTCTTATAATTTTTTCAGAAACTAATTTCAGATTAACCCCAACACGAATCCTATCCGTTAGTGAATTGGCATAAGTTAAACCCAACGTTACAAAAGAAGGCGAGAAGGTTGAGCCGGTTCCATATGGATTATCAACCGTGGTAACCGGAATATCACCAAAGTTTAAAGTCCGCAAACTAAAAGCAAGTGAACCGAGGTCACTGAAACTGACGCCAACCGCGGCAAACGACATTGAAATATCCGCGATATAGTTCAAATGTGAGAACATTGTTTCTGTACTAGATTGGGTTCCGCCAAACCCGGCAGGATTATAAAACACCGCATCCAACCCAGTAACACTCGAAATATTAGCGCCATTCAACGCAAGACCTGAAGGGCTCGAAGGAATCAATAATTCCTGGGCACCTGCAGTACCATTTCTTTTAGCGCCGCCGGCAAAAACTTCCGAAAATAAAACTGTTCCTAAGAGCAGTACTGTTAGAAAATAAGTGATCTTTTTATTCATTTTAATTTTTCTCCTATATAAAATTCAAGATGAAGGGGAACCTAAAAGGTTCCCCTCTTGCCTTAAATTCGATCCAAGTATTGTGTTTCCTGAATAATGGCAATTTTGAGAACTTTTGTACCGGCACCTGGAATTTCAACATAAGCGATGTACATTCCACTTGCTATAGGCAACTGATCCATGTTTTTCAAATCCCAATCTAAGAATTGAGAGTCTCCGGATTTCTGATATCTTTTGATCAATACGCCTGAAAGCGAAACGATAGTAATAGTCGCTTGTTTCGGTAAGCCGATAAAACGAACAAATCTATTATACTTACTCTCTTCAAGTGCGTGAGATCCAAAATATGGATTTGGAAAAACGCTTATTTTTTCAATATTAGCTTTTGCCGCTGCTATATTATGAGTGTTCGCAGCGGGAGCTGTTACTGAAAATTCATCTCCAACGATAATAGGTTTATAACCGCTGATTTTGATAACAGTTCCTGCTTCAGGCAGATCTCCGCTAAATGAGATACCACCAATTTTATGATCAAGAATTTTAGAAGCTACAGCTTCCTTAGCAGGCAGATTTGCGTAATCTAGTGTTGCTGATTCGAAAGCATAAACTTGTTCCCATTCACCGCCAGCTAACTGTGTCCATTTGCGGTCAGGAATCGCTTTTGCTGAATCTTGTGCACCCGGATTTTTATCCATTACTTTAAGGAAAAGTCTTTTCGCATCTGCGGGATTGTCATATCTCCCTAAAGACCAAACTTCAAAAGGCAGTTTTTCTGTTTGACAAAGAGAATCGGTTCGCATCATGACGCTATTTTCGCTTAGACCACCTTGTCTTCCGGCTAGAAAATACGCACTAGAATCACTGAAACGAATTTCATAATTCTCGTAGCCCATACCTTCATCTTTTTGCAGCGCTTGCCAATTTAAACGGGCTAAAGAACTGCGTGGATAAATCGTCCATTTCTTGGTTGAATTTGTTTTGCCATTGAAAACATCTATAGGCGTTGCTAATACTTTTCCGCCCGGACCTTTAGTTTCCAGTACACTTTTAACCCTATATTTCATGCTTTTAGCTGCAATAATGCTATCTAAACCTGTGTTTCTAACTACAACAGAGAAACCGTCAGTCACTAATTTATTCGTGATACTGTCTTTCCCAAGTTCGGGGCTGTGTTTTAACAATGTATCAGCCGGTGTTTTTGAGGTGTTTATTAAGTTAAAAACTAAGGTTACAAGAGAATCCTTAGAATTATCCCAGTTCTTTATAACAATTGAATCGGAATCGAAAGTAACTTTATATGAATTACCATTTAGATCTAAAGGATTTACTACAAATAAATTAACATCTGCGTCTGTTGAACCAACAGATTGTTTCGCAGGAATAAATTCTCCATTCGCATAATCGAAGGTAACGTCTATCGGTTGAGCAGCCGGACGAACTTCAATGATTACAGGTGGATTTTCCAAATATTTCGGATCGCTTTCACCTGAATAACCAAAGGCGGTAACTGCAAAATAATAGGGATTTCCGTTAATTAGCGTTGTGTTTTTAATTTTGTCAGTTCCTGTCGTAAAGTATCTTTTCAATCCGGCATTGGGTAAATCAAAAACAGTAAATTCAACTTTTACTCCGTTGACTTCACCGGATTGCGTTATTTTGGTAACTTTATTTTTTATATCAACAATATCTATTAATTTTGGGTTTGAGCCAGCAATATCAGAAAATTGCCAAATACGATACCCTTCGAAATTATAAGTGGTGTCTGTCTTCCCTTTGTTGAGAATCAGTTTATCTATAGCATCATAACTCTCGGAATTTGGTTCCCAGAACAAAGTTATTTGCTTATCAGCAGCAAAAGCGTGTACTTTTGGAGGATCAGGGGCAGGGGTTAAATTAAAATCATTATCATAAGCAATTTGTGCTGTTTTCGTTTTTTTCTTTAACTCCGTGATACTATTTAGATTGCTTGTACCGCGGGCAATAACTATACCCACGACAACTTCTTGAGTATCACCGGGAGCCATATTGAATGGTCCTGAAGACATCAAATGTCTTCTATCCTCAGGAAGAGAAGAACCTCCAGGCCAACCAACCGTTCCCTCATACCAGCCGCTGCCGGGAATATTTGGATCACCGTATAGAATAATATTAGTAGGTAAATTGGTCCATGGATCAATAAACTGTTCACCATAATAATTTTTACCCGTCATATAATTATAAAACTGAATTGACCCGGCAGCAGTTCCTTGATCAGGGTCTCTATACTTTGTACCTGGCGTATTAATATAAAATGAAAAACCGGTCATCGGTAAATTTTTATATCCATGCCGCCATTGAGCTAAAAATTTTGCGCTGTCGGTTGAGGCGCTTTCAACCATTGGACCTTGAAAAAATACATACCCGACAGCTGGAGGAGCCTCGCCATATTGCCCTTCATCGTTATTATCGCCATTATACGTATAACCTAATTTTAGTATTGTATCGCAACCGGTATAATCATCAGTAGCATTACCAAGATCAGTATCAGACCAATAACAGAGATACATATCCCGCAGCGTCAAAGTCCCCTTGTTAATAATTGTATATTTTTTGAAAACCATATCGCCCAAATCACCGGTTCGGTTAAAACCAAATACGGTCATTTGTTGTTCTAATCCCATTGGCGCAGTGCCATAAGTAAAGGTTGAACGTGCATTGTCCAAATCATTACTTACACACCAGAGGACTTCATCGCCGATAAAATGAGGAATTTTATTGCCATTTTGGTCAAGGTCAAAAGGCGCACCGTCCTCAAAAGGCCACTCGTTATAATCTTTTTCATAAGCGTCACGTATTGGACCCGGAGGAAGACCTTCCCATCCTTTTCTAATCTTGTATATTCTGTATTTATCAAGATTAGGATTATCAGCTTCACCATTTGCAAGGATTTTGCCGGCTTGCAGTCCGTGACGATAAACTGAACCATTAACGCGGGTTTCACGACCAACTTTAGCTCCCCAAATTAAACCATCTTCATAGATAGCGGGAATTTTTGCGTTTTCACCGCCGGGCCAATAGAAGCCGGAGCCATCCGTACGCGGGTCATTCGAGCCCATTCCATTATTACTTACCCACATGAATATCTGGTTGATAGCAATATACTTATTGTTATCATTCGTATTGGTTTTATTCAATTGTTTTTTACCATCATTACTCTTCTCTCCGGCTTGCATAGCGAAAGATATGAGTGTAAAAAGAATAATGAAAGTTAGAAAATGAACATATTTTTTGTTAATCATAAATTTCTCCTTTTTATTTACCTGTAAATTAGGCTTAGTAGTCAAGACGAATACCTAATCTTATTTGTCTTGGAGTTCCAAAATGTTGGGTACGACTATCGTTTTGTTCATTATAAATACTTGCTAAATACAATTCTTTATAAGTATCGGCACCTTTTTGCCCATATTTTGGATTATTCTTAAAAGTCTCATAAGCCGTAATGCCTATTTCCGTCGCTAAGAAACCATCATCATAAGCATCGCCGGTTTGACCGAATACAGCTATTACATTTTTTGTGTTTAAAACATTAACGATCCAAAGATAAACATTTAAATTCAAGCCGCTAACCTGGAATGATTTGTCAAAACGGGCGTCTAACTGATAATTCCATGGCGTAGTGGAAGAATTTAAAGCCTCAGTTGGAGGTGTAGTATTGGCATAACCGGTGTAGGTGGTATAATTAGAACCACTATTAAAGGTAAACAGAAGGTTTGCACCCGATTGTTCAAAAACTTTCATGCCGAATAATTCCGGACCGTCATTTTTATCATAACGGTAATCTATATTAAGAGAACCGCGATGAGCTTGATTGTAGCTTAAAGGAGCAATCTGTACAGGTAAAAACGGTTCACCGGTTGGCGATTGCCAGACACCTCTTCCGGCTTCTGTAGGGGAAGACCCGGTTCCTTCAGCATCTGAATATGTATAATCAAAGGATGCATAAATTCTTTGAGTTCTTCTTAAATCAATTTTGAATTCTATCCCTTTGACGGTAGAAAAATCACCATTCAATAAAGAATAGTACTTTGTATGCTGGGCTGTTGCTTCTGCAAAAGTAGTTCTTAATTGAATCTGGTCTTTGATATCTTTATAAAAACCGGTTATATCAAACGCAAAATTATCGCCTAATTGCTGTTTGAAACCGATATCATATTGGGTTGTTCTTTCAGGTTTTAATCCATAACCAACAGGGTTCAATTCTGCATAACCGCCTTTTATAATATCAGAACTGACATTAAAACCACGGTAGATTGTGCTTAACTGAGACTGCTGAATAAATTTTCCATACTGGGCATGGAAAACAGTTCTATCTGTTACAGGAAACGAAAAACCAAGACGCGGGCTCAATTGAACCGTTGGTTTTACATCTTTCATGTAATTCGGATCAATAATTCCAGAGGTATCAAATTTTACATTCGATGGATTTAAAAACTCCTTTGAATCGGTATTGATATAGTCTAAACGAAACCCGACATTTAATACTAAATCAGGGAATTCCATTTTATCTTGAAGATAAGCAGCGGCAAAAATCGGTTTTTTAGGACCTTGCACTGTACCATCCAAAGAATTTCCATACACATCATAACCATAATTATCCAAACGGTTATAAATTAATCGAATATCGCCATCTGCTACAGATTTAACATTTGAAGCAATGGGTCTTGCGCTAATTGAATATCTCCGGATCGTATATGAAGTAATTTCACCACCGGATTTTAATTCGTGATGTTTCCCTAATTGATAAAGGAAATTAATTTTCCCGCCAAAGGAAGCGGTTTTTTGTTTACGATACGCGTTATTAGGGGTTTCATATTTTGCGAAGTCAAATCCATACGCTTGATAACCAGTTTGTAATTGCCCGTCTGAAAGCAAAGTTCTTCCATATTGCGCATTCGCAATTGAATCGCCGTACATCGTGATATTATGCTTAAAGATGGGGTCCATCGTAACATAAAAATCACCGAAATAATTTACGATTACGTCGTAGAAGGCATTGGAACTTAACACATGCGTTAATTTCAGACTGGATGAAATCGTTCTATTTTCATTTAACGAAGCGTTGTTTTGATTTGCTATCCCGGTCCATCCAACACCGCCACGGCTTGTACTAAACGTATAATTCCCATTTAATCTCACGCTGAAAGCGCCTAAATCCCAGGTTAAGTTTCCTTGACCTTGATACGTATTAGAAGCTTGATTCAATCGCATACCTTCAGGATAAACAATATTAAAAGTATCCTTTGGGTTTGCCGGATCGTACAAACCTATAAAATTATAGCCTCTTTCGAAATTTGCAGGCGTTTTTTGGAACACGTTATTGCCGGCAAAGAAAAACTTAAGATTTTTATAAGAAGGAATAACAGGTCCTCCCATCGTAATGACATATTCCGAATAGCCATAGCTAAAACCGCCAAGATATTTTTTCCCCGGTTTTGCAAATGCATCGGTAATAGCTTCAGCCGTTAAGCTGTATTTTTCAGAACCGGATTTGGTCTGAGTGCTTACGATACCGCCATTCGCACCGCCATATTCAGCAGAATAACCGCCGGCTTGAACTTGAATTTCTTCAATAGCATTGGTAATAGTAGATGCTCTTGAACCGCCATACGCCGGGTTATTCACAAGAACTCCGTCAACATAAAAAGCGACAGCATCACTGCGGCTTCCGCGGATGTACAAGTTTCCACCTTTTTCTACAACCCCGGTTTGCTGGGCTACCACAGCATTAACACCGCGAATAGGTAAATTCTTAATATCTTCAGTTCGAACAACGCTTGTCGCATTGGTGATATTTTTATTTACTAAAGGTCTTTCGGCAACAACAATAACTTCTTCTTGTTTAAAAGCCTCGGACGGTAGTTTAAAATTAACTTCCGTGGTAAGGTTAACCGACACATTTAGATTGGTAGTTTCTACTTGTCTGTAACCAACATACTTGGCAACAACTGCATATTTTCCCGGAGATACATTAAGAATAATATATTCACCATTGAGATTTGTTGCAGCACCTAAGTTAGTCCCTTGGACCATAACGCTTGCGCCAATTAAAGGTTCACCCGTTTCAACATCGGTTACCTTTCCAGAAATTTTTCCGGTTTGAGCAAAAATTCCGACGGAGAAGAGCAAGCCTGCTATGATAAAAAATAGTTTACGCATCTTTTCAACTCCTTTATTATTTAGATCTTATTGCTAAGGGTGAATTTTTTTCAACTACAAAATATGGTTTTTTAGGGTCGCCAACGCCATAAACAAAGTATTGGTAACCGGTATCAAAAGTATAAGTTGTATCACCATAATAATCATATTTTTTGACGACATCTGTCGGCCCACTTGTGAGCTTAGCAAAATTGATTTTATATGTTTTATTTCCTGGCAAAGCAGCGCCTGCATAGGAATTGTAGCTTAAAGAAGCAACTTCTTTAACTACTTTTTTTGCAGTTGTATCTGTAAAGAGAACGGTATATTTTATTGAACTGTCTGTTGGCGTATCCGGAGCAAAATTTGCGCATTGGATAACCGTAGTATCTTTCCCCATACCTTCAAAAAGATAAACCACTCCGTTTGTATATTGAGCGAAACCGAAAGTGTTTAAAAAATCATCTCCGGGTTTGGAATACCCTGTAAAAGACAGCGTAATTTCTTCATAAGACCCTATACTTATCTTATCATTATAGAGTATGACGCCGGCTGAATTCTTTACTAAAAAATTTCTTTTCCCTGATTGAATTTCAAAATACTGCGAGGGTAATTGATTTTTGTATAGATTAATGACCGCGCCGTTATCAATGGATACCATCACGGTATCAACATTATAAGAAAAATTTGCAACACGTAAGAGAGTGTAGGGCCTTTTTACAGGATCAATCGTAGGCTCTTCAACGCAGCCGTAGTATGTAACTACTAGCAGAAGAAGTAACGCGGGAATCCTAAAAAATTTACTCCACATTAGTGACCTCATATTTATTTTTAAATTAAAAGAATTCCTCAACATGTATTGTCCGAGGAAGTAACGAATCTTTTATAAAAAACAAGAAGAGTTGCCCTTTTTCAGGGCAACCTTCTTATTAGAAAGGATTTTTAAATCCAGCACCAAATTACTTCAAGAGCATCATTTTTTTCGTTGATGAGAAATTTCCTGAAGTTAACGTGTACATATACATTCCTGATGCTAATTTTGATGCATCAAATGTAACTGAGTGAGCTCCTGCATTTTGGACTTCATTGACCAAAGCAGCAACTTCACGACCAAGAACATCATAAATCTTCAAAGTTACTAAGCCTTGTTTTTCAATGGCGTAAGCTAACTTTGTTGATGGATTGAATGGATTTGGATAGTTTTGAGCTAATTGATAAGTGTTCGGGCTAATGATCTGGTCATTAACGTCAACTGCAGCATCTGCACCAAACCAACGTAATGCCTGAACTAACGGGGACACTCTATCAAAACCATACCAGAAATAGCCGGATGATGGGCTATCTAATGATAAAGCATCAAACGCCAAGAAGACAACTTTATTTCCGGAACTTAAAACTCTGTGCATACCGACGTTATAAGTTACGGTATCAATGCCCACAGCGGTAACGTCTACAACTGCACCGGCAACGGGATCAAAGCCGTCTAACCAATTTTGGTACGTAGCACCCAATTCATAAGTAGGATTAATGAGTAATGAATCTTCTGCAAGAGCAACTACTTTCAAGTGAAGTGAATCGCCAAGGGTTGTTCCGGCAACACCGGCGGCTAAAGAAGCTTTAAGCTGATCGCCGTTTGCCTTGTAGTTTACATCATTATAATCTGCGGCAACACCAAGAACATCATATTGGAATTCACCGGCTTTATATGTAGTGTTTGTCCAATCGGTAATAGAGCCAAGAAATTCATCACCAGTTAAACAATAATTACGGGCAGCATTACCGGCTAACCAATCTCTAATGACGGTAGTATCTATATTTGCTGGACCCTTAGTAGTAATCTCAAAAATATTAGTGTAATTGTCAACTAATTCTTTTGTAAGCGGACCATATGCCCATCTATCTCTCGCAAAAGTAATAATTTCCGATCCGGTTGAAGTTGCGCCGTTATATCCAAAATAATAGGATTGCGGATAACCGGAAATTTTAGACTGACCATTAAAAACAATCAATGTAGGGTTAACAGGGTTGAAAATATTATAGATAATTTCTGCTGATTCACTAACATTATCATTAACATCTGTTGCAACTATTTTGTATTGTACGGCAGTACCTTTTGCTTGGCCAGGTATTGTCCCGGTATAAACATCATTTGTAGCGGTAACCATGGTTACGTCAGTGTAATTAACTCCTTTGTCTGTGGAGTATTTAAGGACTGCAGATTTAACACCTGCCGGACCGCCACCCGGGTTAATATCGGTAATTGTGGCTGAAACAATCCTTGATTCAGTAGACAGGGTTGTAGGTAATTTATCCATACCTGAAATAGCTGGGGCAAGATCACCCGTAATTTCAACTTCAGCAACTAAATCCCAGGAATATGGTCTTGTCCACCAGCCGATATCATCGGCAGCTAATCTTCCGTTTGCATAAAATTTCCAGCCATTTAAAGCTGTACTTGCGCCTGACCAAAGACCAAAACGATCAACTGAGCCGGCTAAATCTGTGCTTGTGTTCTTAACTGCAATACCGAAAATTTCTCCTTTTAGAATTTGTGGTTCTGCAATAAGGTTCATCGCAATCCACTGATAATTTAATGAAGTTTGAACTTCAGCGGTAGAAGGTGCGCCTGAACCGGCGTCACTCCAAATATCCGTTACATCAAATGGAGAGGTTGAACCAGCTTGAACAGCGTGCCATTCTGTGGAAGTAACATCAGGATTGGAAGGGAAAGCTGTAATGTCGTTAAATCCATTTCCGACCGCCGGGTAATAACCCCAGTTTTTTTCGCCGGTTGCAGCTAACTGAGCCCGTGTCCAGTTTACTTTTACGATCTTAAGTTCAACAGCAGCCCATGAAGCGTCGGTTGTGCTATAACCAATTTGTTTGATAGTTAAATCGGCAGGGGCTTCGTACCATTGCATCATCCAATCTTGACCAAATTCGCCAAAGTTAGTATTGAATGAACCGTCATTAATACGTAACGTATCAATTGTGCCATTAACACCTTTAAATAATTTAGATGTTTGGATTGCTTGATTCTGAACCGTACGTTTATTTTGTGGGACCATGATAGTTTCATGCCCGTCAAAATAATTAGTAACTTTTTCAAGTTTATTATCCGGGGTCAAGATCATTTTTTGTTGACCAAGAACAAAGACTTGTGTGAAAAGCACTAAGAATAAAAACATTGAAAGTTTTTTAGTCATAGCGAACTCCTTAAGTATTGATGAATAAATAGAAATAAATAATTAAAAACCACGAAACAATAAATTCCAAACGGAACAAATTATTTTCTTAGAACAGAAATAAGCATTTTTTAATAAAATGTCAAGTTCTTTTTTTCATTCAAACTAAATTTTTACCGTATAAGCGTTAATTATCCCTTCCAAAGAAGAAATTTTTTGTAAAACTTCTTTATCAATAGCTGAATCAACATTCACAACTGTAATAGCTTCTTTGCCAATTCCGAATCTTCCTAACGATAATCCTGCAATGTTAATTTTATTTTCCGCCAATATTTTTCCTACTTGCGCTAACATTCCCGGCTTATCAATATTGGTATAAAAAAGCATTGCTCCTTCAGGTTTTAATTCAAGATGAAACTTATCAATATCAACAATGCGTATTTCGTTATTGCCGAATACTGTTCCCGCCAAATATTTTTTTTCTGATGTTGAAGCACATTCAACTGCGAGCAAGTTGGTATAGTCTGAATTTGCTCCTGCATATACTTCATCAACGACAACTCCCATTTCTTCGGCAAGAAACGGGGCATTAACTAAATTTATGGTGTCCGAAGAAAGTTTTGAGAGAAATCCTTTTACCACAGCAGATGAAATTAATTTATGAGATTCACTCAACAGCGTACCATAGAAAATAACTTTGATCTTTTTTGGTTTGCTTTGTAAAATTTGCGAATGGAGCGACCCGATATTTTCTGCTAATCGCACATAAGGCGCTAGGTCAGGATTTCCAAACGATTCGAGTGCGGCTGCATTGACAGCCCCACGTAAAACTTTATTGGTGAAATACTCTACAATTTGTTCTGCAATCTGAATTGCAACCTTTTGCTGCGCTTCCCCGGTTGAGGCACCGAGATGCGGAGTGGTTACAACTTTAGGGTGTTGAATTAATGGGTGGTTATAATCAGGCGGTTCAGACACATAGACATCAAAAGCAGCGCCGGAAACTTTGCCGGAGTTTAAAGCAAGAACTAAATCATCTTCATTAATGATACCGCCGCGTGCGCAGTTAACAATCTTTACGCCGACCTTACATTTTGCGAGAGTTTCCGTGCAAATCAAGTTATGTGTTTTTTCATCAAGCGGAACATGAACAGTAATAATATCAGCTAATGAAAAGAGGGTTTCAATATCCACCAATTTCACTCCGATTTTTGAAGCTGTTTCTTCAGCAAGGATCGGATCGTAGCCGATGGCGTTCATTCCAAAGGCTTTCATTCGTGTCGCAACCTCGCGCCCGATTCTTCCCAAACCGATAACGCCTAACGTTTTGCCGTAAACTTCTGAGCCCTGGAATTTTTTTCTTTCCCACTTGCCGGCTTTTAAGGAGGCGGTAGCTTGGGGAATATTCCGGCACATCGAAAGCATCAACGAGATAGCGTGTTCAGCGGTTGAAATTGTATTTCCGCCGGGTGTGTTCATCACGATAATACCTTTTCGAGTTGCAGCTTCCGAGTCAATATTATCAACGCCGGTTCCGGCTCTTCCAATTACCTCCATCGTATCCATCAATGCAATAATATCGGAGGTAACTTTTGTATCGCTTCTAACAATCAGTCCTTGATAATCTTTTATTACGCTTTTTATTTCTTCTTTTGGCATTCCGGGTTGATACGTAACATCAAAGCCAGCCGCGGTTAATACAGCAACACTTTTTTTATCAACGGAATCTGTAATTAGTATTTTTTTCATTCTATCTATTTGCCTATAGTGTGTTAAAGATTTGCATTAAGTCTATGGACAAATTGAGCTTTGGGAACTGCCCCAACAATGGTATCAACTACTTTTCCTCCTTTGAAAATTAAGAGAGTTGGGATACTTCTAATTCCAAACTGAGTTGCCGTTTGAGGGTTGTTATCAACATCCATTTTCCCGATTTTAAATTTCCCTTCATACTCGGTAGCAAGTTCTTCTACAATAGGAGCTATCATTCTACAAGGTCCGCACCAGGTCGCCCAAAAATCAACAAGCACCGGTTTAGCTGATTGAAGCACTTCAGTTGAAAAATTGTTGTCTGTTATTTCTAATGGTTTCATACTTTATCCTTTTATTTTAATTTGAGTACGTTCTAAAAAGTTTCTAATTCCGCACAACCATAAATGGTTTGTGCTGCACATACAAATTCCGCTGAAGCGGAATCAAAACAGTATCATCTCAATTTATCGGGATGACTTTTCCGTTCATCAATTGTAATTCCTTGTTCGATATTCATTCTTTTTTCCCCTGGTTTATTCGCCAAGCAACGTCTTGGGGGAACTGTAATTTTTTAGAGAATCATTTTCCGGTTCACCTTGTCCCACAAAACTTACTGCATCTTCTCCGCCGTCTGCGTGAATAATTCCGCCAGAGATCCACTCGCCCCCCTCCTGGCAAAACAGCGCGATAATTTTTGCGACTTGACCGGGTGTGGTTAATTTTCCGCGTGGATTTTTTCTTCGCGCAACTTCTATCATAGGAATATTCCCCGGTATTTTTCTTAACGCCGGCGTATCGGTTACACCTGCCATAATAGCATTCACTGCAACTTCCATCGGACCAAGTTCAACTGCAAGCTGGCGGCAGTGAGATTCTAATGCAGCTTTTGCTGCAGAGACTGCACCGTAATAAGGGATAGCGGCGTGCCCACCAGAACTTGTCATTGCAAATATCCTGGCTTTAGTAACTAGTAATCCGTTGCTCACAAAATCTTGCACCCAATAAACTAAAGAATTCGCCATAACATCAATCGTCATTTCTATTTGCGCTTTAGTAATTTGTTGTTCATTTTCTTTCGGGATAAAGGGTTTTAATGTACCAAAAGCCAAAGAGTGCATAACTACTTTTACTTTAGGTTTCCCGCCGGTTCGTTTTAAAAGGTCTTCGATTATTTCTTTTCGTTTTTCTTCGTCGGCAGCATTTACATTATAAAATATTGATTCAACCTTATACGATTTTATTTCATCTATTATCCGCGCTACATTATGCATTGTTGCTTGTCTATCGAGATGAACTCCAATAATATTGTAGCCGTCTTTTGCTAGTTGGCGTGCAGCAGCTTCCCCAAAGCCGGAGGATGCCCCTAGGATTACAGCCCAATGGCGCTCATTATTCAATTTATTCATTTAGCTCTCTTTTCAGTTTGTGTTTGGACGATCTTACAGTTCAAATATAACAAAAATTAAAAAATAGATAACAACGTTGAACTTTCTTTATTTCGCCCGCTTTACCGTCATCCGGGAAGAAAATAGAGAGATTCTTCACCAAACAGTTTATGTATTTCTTTAATAAATTTTTCTGTAATCTTTACCTGGAACGATAATCTGAAAATCTTATTTCCAATTGTTATCGAGTCAACATCGAGCAGCACTTGAACTCTACCCGGGTGTTTCTCTAAAATATTTTTTAGGTCTACCAATTTAGTTTCTGCAGCCCCGTTTTCTTCAACAACAATTTTAACATGTTTAGTCAACAACTCGCGTGTTTGTTCAATAGGAATAACTTCTTCAATGTGGAGTTTGATAGCGTCACCACTGCTCTCCGGTCTGCCGACTAAAAAAACTGCGGCTTCCTGCTTAAGAAATTTTCCATACTTTTCATATGTAGAAGAAAACATCAAACATTCGCACGAACCGGTAAAATCATCAAGCGTGAAGAATGCCATTGTTCCGCCTCGCTTATCAATTTTTGTGGTAAGCCCGGTAATTACGCCGCATGCTTTGATATTATTGCTCTTTCCTATTTCTTCAGTTTCGCCTAATCTGATTGTGGCAAACGAATAATATTCAACTTCATATTTTCGTAACGGATGACCGGTAACATAAAATCCGATAACTTCCCTCTCGCGGGCAAGTTTTTCATTTTCGCTCCAATCCTCAACGTTGGGCAGTTCCGGCTCGGGGATATCGTGGTCGTCTTCATCAGTACTGAAAAGACTGTTGAAGCTCTTTGCTTTGAGCGAAGCCGCTTTTGAAGTGTAGGCAAGAGTGGTTTCAACCGCAGCATAGAGTTGTGCCCTATTTTTATTCAGTGTATCAAACGCTCCTACAAGGATTAATCCTTCAAGGACTCTTTTGTTGACGATACGAGAGTCGTTTACCATGCAGAAATCAAACAATGATTTAAAATTTCTTCCCAGTTTTTCTTTTGACCCAATAATAGATTCAACCGCATGTACGCCAACATTTTTAATGGCTGAAAATCCAAAGCGGATCTTTCCTTTTTCTACATCAAAGAACTTTGACGGTTTATTAATGTTTGGCGGAAGGACATCAATTTTTAATTTCCGGCAATCTTCTAAAAAATTTGTCACTTTATTTTTGTCGCCGAATTCGTGCGTTAAGTTTGCCGCGAGAAATTCCGGAGTGTAATGGACTTTAAGGTAAGCCGTTTGATAAGCAACAACCGAATATGCCACTGCATGGCTTTTATTAAATCCGTAATTGGCAAATTTATCTATGTCGTCAAAAATCTCATTAGCAATTTTTTCGCTGACGTTATTTTTCTTTGCTCCCTCAACGAAAACTGCTTTCTGCTGTTTCATTGCGGCTAAATCTTTTTTCCCCATTGCACGGCGGAGGATATCGGCTTGGGCAAGACTCATCCCGGCAACTTTGTTTGCAAGCTGCATTACCTGTTCCTGGTAAACAATTATTCCGTTTGTTTCTTTTAAAATGGATTCAAGAATAGGATGCTTGTATTCTATTTTTTTTCTGCCGTATTTTCTATCAATGAAGTCATCAATAAATTCCATCGGACCCGGACGATAAAGAGCGTTCATCGCTGTTAAATCCAAAATGGAATGGGGCTTCAACTTTTTCAAATATTCCCGCATCGGAGGAGATTCAAATTGAAAAACGCCTGTGGTTTGTCCCTTGGAAAATAACTGGTACGTCGGTTCATCATCAAGCGGAATATCGTCTATATTCAATTCAATATTATGATTTTTTTTAATTAATCTTAACGTATCTTTAATGATGGTCAGAGTTCGAAGTCCGAGAAAATCCATTTTGAGCAGACCGTTATCTTCAAGCTCTTTCATGTTGAATTGCGTTACCAATTCCTCTTGTGCGTTGTAGGATGAAAGAGGAACAAAATCACTTACCGCGCCGGGAGCTATAACCACGCCCGATGCATGTTTAGACGCATTGCGGTTCATTCCTTCCAGAACTTTAGCATATTTTACTAAACTTTGAATTGATTCTTCTTTAGAATCTCTCACCCATCTTAATTCGGGGACTTCATTCAAAGATTGCTCAATCGTATAAACTTTTCCAAACTTACTTGGAATGAGTTTAGTGATACCATTGACCGTCGAGATTGGAATACCCAAAACCCGCGCAACATCTTTTAATACAGCTTTAGAGGAAAGACGATTGAAGGTAATAATTTGACTAACACATTCCGCGCCGTATTGTTTTTTCACGTAATCTATAACATCGCCGCGCTGATCATCGGCGAGATCAACATCAATATCGGGCATGGAATTTCGTTCGGGATTTAAAAACCGTTCGAACAGCAGATCATATTTCAACGGATCAATATTGGTGATACCCAGAGAATAAGCGATCAAGCTTCCCGCTGCGCTTCCTCTACCGGGACCAACAGGGATGTTTTCTCTTTTGGCAGCATTAATAAAATCTTGCACAACCAAAAAGTAGCCCGGGAACCCCATTGATTTGATAACCGAAAGTTCAAAATCAAAGCGTTCTTTAATTTGAGGCGTGATCTCTTTAAAGCGTTTGTGTAATCCTTCAAGAGCAAGGATGTCAAGATATTCATCTAAATTCTTTGCGGCTGAATCTTGGGGAATTGGAAAGACAGGAAAATGCTGCTGATCATAGTCAAAAATCAGATTTGTCTTTTCTTCTATCTCGAGAGTGTTTTCAATTGCCTCCGGGAGATGTTTGAAAAGTTCCTTCATTTCCTCCTGAGATTTAAAATAGATTTGGTCGGTGCCATAACGAAGTGTTTTGTAATCAGCGCCGGATTTATCAGAAAGCATCAAGAGAATATTATGTGCAGTTGCATCTTCTTGATTGATGTAGTGGCAGTCATTGGTAGCAACTAATTTAATTGATACTTCCTTCGCAAGCTTCGGCATTTGCTCTAACACGATAAGTTCTTTATCAATTTTATGGTCTTGAACTTCGAGGTAAAAATCATCTCCAAATATCTCTTTGAATTTCAAAGCAACTTCCTTTGCTTTTTTGTAATCGTTCTTCACAAGAGAAGAAGCGACAACACCGCCGACACAAGCAGAAGTACAGATTAATCCTTCATGATATTTCTCTAACAACTCCATATCTATGCGGGGGCGGTAATAAAATCCTTCCGAAAAACCGAGCGAAGAAAGTTTTACAAGATTTTTATAACCCGTCATATTTTTTGCAAGAAGAATAAGATGATTGTATGGTTTCTTCTTTTTGCCGGTCGTTTCATCAATCTGCTTTCTCTCAAACCGCGAACTATCAACTACAACGTATGCTTCCATTCCGATAATCGGTTTGATTCCGGCTTTTTTCGCTTTGCGGTAAAATTCCGGGATGCCATACAATACCCCATGATCGGTTAAAGCTACTGCGTGCATACCGAATTTCTTCGCCGCGTTTAGTAAACTGTCAACCGTACAAGCTCCGTCTTGCAAGCTGTAGTGCGTGTGATTATGTAAATGGATGAATTCAGACATTCTTTTTTTGTTGAAAGTATAAAAGGGGATTCTTTGGGGAATAAATTATAAAAAAGATTACTTAAAAAACAGTTGTAATTTTTTTTTATTTTTTTAAGGGAGGAACTTTTAATCAATTGGCGATAAATTAAGCTTGGATATGCAACTAAGAGGGAATAATAAACACCGAGCAAGGAATGACGTGTCTTCAATATTCTTCATTCCTTGTTCGATATTCATTATTTCATTTTGGCTCTGGATTGGCTGAAGTTAAAAGGGGCATTTTCCCCTTTCATTAAAATTGAATATCCTTCTTCTGAAGTTCTGCGATCAAATTCTCATACCCGGTAAATTGAATTCCATCCCAGCCTAACTTTTTTGCTTCGTTTACATACTCAAGAATATCATCAATAAAAAGATGTTCTCCCGGCTGTAATCCGGTAAATGCTTCGACAGATTTATAAATTTTTTCTTCAGGTTTAACTGCGTTTACTTCGTGTGAAAGGATAAGTTTATCGAAATACTTAATAAACTTAAACTGTTCCCAGCCATATTTTTTATGGATTTCGTTCGTGTTGGAAAGTAAAAGCAACTTGTAATTCTTTTTTAGTTCCGGCAGAAGGGAAGCGACGTTTTCGTTGAAAGTAAATATTTCAGAATAAATTTTACAAAATGTTTCTTCATCAATTTTGTTATGCAAAGCATTGAGCATAAGCGAGATAAATTTTTCCCTTGATAAGTCTCCCCGCTCAAACGAACGGTGAAGACTATAATTCTCTTTATAAAAAGCGAGAAATACTTCACCGAGATTTTCTTCTATCTCATTCAATCTTTTTACGGCAACGGAATAATCAAAAGGGAGAAGTACATTCCCGAGATCAAAAACGATTGCTTTAATTATTTTCCCGCTCATCAAATTTCTCTTTCGTTATTTTTGTAGTAAATTTATTTTACAAAATAATTAAAAAAATCTTTTTAGCGGCAAAGAAAAGGCTCATTAAATGAAATTAGTAATTGAAATGTTTTTACCTTTCTTGTTTTTTATCTCTCCGATAGATTTTGCTCAAACAAATATTCCTTTGCGCGGTAAAGTTGTTGATGCAGTTACCGGTGAAGCGCTCATCTTTGCCAATGTACGTGTAGCAAATTCAACAATAGGAAGCATTACCAACAAAGAAGGTCTTTTTGAAATAAAAACTTTGCCGGGCGCGCAAAAACTTATCACAAGTTTTATCGGGTATCATACCGATACGACTGAAATTTTGCTTGATAAAAAAAGAGAAACCATTACGATAAAATTACTTCCTTCATCGTTGCAGCTTTCGGAAGTAGTGGTATTTGCGGAAGAGAACCCGGCTTACGCAATCATTCGCCGGGCAATACAAAGAAGAAAAGAACGAGCTGAAAAATTAAAAAGCTACCAATATTCCGCATACACAAAAGGAAGTTTGAAAACCGAAGATGATATTAATGCGCGCGGGAATACGGTCTCGATCGGGGTCGGTAAAAAAGATGATTCTACCGAATTAAAAATTACCGGCATCCTTGAAAACCAAAGCACAGGCTATTATAAAGCTCCGCACAAGTTGAAAGAAATTATCGTAGCGCGGAAACAAAGCGCTAATTTTCCGTCATCGGTTAATGTTTTAACCGGAGGAAGACTGCTCCAAAATTTTTATTCCGATAATCTTAATTTCTTTGGACGCAAAATGACCGGACCGCTCGATGATAACTCAGCAAAATATTATTCGTTTACTTTAAAAGATACGCTTGCACAGGACAATCAGACGATTTATAAAATATTTATGACTCCCGCCGATTCACTTGATCCCGGATTTATCGGCGATATTTTCATCAACGGGAAAAATTTCGATTTAGTCAAAGTAAATTTGAGTTTGAATAAAGCAGCCAACTTCAGCGGAATATTTAAGAAAATTTTAATTGATCAACAGTTCGATCAATATGACAATATTTATATGCCGGTAGATTATCACCTTGAAGTTGAAGCAAATGTTTTGGGGCTTGCGAAATTTGGATTTGAATTGAACACGCTTCTCAACAATTACGAAATTAATAAAGATATTCCCGATGACTTCTTTAACAAAGCGGTTATCACCGTCTTGACCGATGCCGATAAAAAAGATTCATCGTATTGGGATACGATTCAACGTATACCAAATACAGAAGAAGAAGTTACGGCATACAAGAGAATTGATTCCGTCGCTGCAATTCCTTTTTCTTTTTGGGATGAATTTTCGTGGCTATCTAATCGCGTAACTTTTTCAAAACATTTTTCTACCACGGGACCGTTAGGGCTTTATCACTTTAACCGTGTTGAAGGAAGTACGCTTGATTTTAGGTTTTTCTTTTCTGATTTGTTAGACGACCGCTTACAAACTTCCTTTACAACAAGTTACGGTTTTGCGGATAAACGATGCAAATCGGAATTTTCTTCTCTTTATTATTTCGGTGATTATCGAACTTATTCACTTTCGTTCAACGCATTTAAAAAGACTTCGACACTATTTGAAAAAACTTCTTCGTATGGCGATTTATTTTCTACGTTAAGTTCACTTCTCGCTAAATATGAATTTAATGATTTTTATTATTCCCACGGCTTTTCTCTATTTGCGAGTGGTGAGGTTTCCCCAATCCTAAAATTGAAAGTTGGACTTCTTCAGCAGTATGATCAGTCAGCGACGAAGAATAGTGAGTTTTCTATTTTTGCAAAAAAGAAAAAATTCAATGCTAATCCAGCTATCTCAAACGGATTAGTGAACGCTATTAAAGCCGGTTTCACTTTAGATTTTCGTGACTACATCGAAGACGGCATGTTTCGACGAAGAGCAGGAAACAGCGAGGGAATATTTATTCTTGATGGAGATGTAACCATAGCGACTAATAAACTTTTAAAAAATGATTTCAGTTTTGCTTTGTATGAAGCATCTATTAGAGGAGGATTTTCAACGTTTAATACAGCCGGATTAGAATTTCGCATAAATGGTTTTTACAATGATGGGTCGCTCCCATTTCAGAATTTTTATTCTCTGCCCGGGAACATTACTTCTCTTGGCAAAGCGTTTTCTTTCCGAACTTTGGGTCTAAATGAGGTAGTCGGCGACCGGGTTTTTACATTCCATTTAGTCCATAATTTTAGAGATGAATTATTTAGATTGTTTGGTATTTCATTTTTAAAATCGTTAAATCTGCAAATAAATTATTTCTTCAATGCGGCGATTAGTGATGTTAGTACCAAAGGAAAGAAAAATTTATTGTATCAATACAAAGCTTTTATAACGCCATTTTATGAAAACGGCTTCAGCATCGGGCATCAACTTTTCCCGATCGCATTAGAATTTTCATGGAAAATAAATTACCGCGGTGAAAGAAATTTTGTCATCGGTCTAAACTCAGCATTATTAAATTAAAAGGAAGAAATAATATGAAAAAAGTATTTACGCACGATAAGAAGAAATCGTTTGAAGTTGGGAAGATCGTCTGTGTCGGCAGAAATTATATGGCTCATATTAAAGAGCTCGGTCATCAAGCCGAAGAAAAACCGGTATTGTTTTTAAAGCCGACTTCCGCAATGATTTATTCCGGTGAGAAAGTCATTTATCCTTCTTTCTCCACTAATCTTCATCACGAAATAGAGCTTGTCCTGCTCATCGGCAAGAAAATTACCGATGTTTCAATTCAAGAAGCAAGCAAAGCGATTATTGGTTACGGCATCGGATTGGATATGACGCTGAGAGATTTGCAAAATCAATTAAAAGATAAAGGAAATCCCTGGACGATTTCGAAATGTTTTGATACCTCCGCGGTTATTTCCGATTTCATGTTGAAAGAAGATTATGAATTGAATTTTGAAGAAATAATTTCACTTAAAGTGAATGGAGAAATCCGCCAGAAAGAAACATTAAATAAAATGATGTTTAGACCGGATGAACTTGTTTCATACATTTCTTCGCGAATGACGTTGGAAGCAGGAGATTTAGTTTTTACCGGAACTCCATCCGGCGTAAGCGGCTTAAATAAAGGCGATAAACTGGAAGGCAGAATTACCAATGTTGCAAAAATAGAAACGGAAATAAGTTGAATTAATATTGGCAGTAAGTTAAGTTTGTTCTGAGAATAGGAGTGTTTATGTTCGATGTAAAAAAAAAGTTTATCGTTGATGAAGAAAACAAGAAAGTAGCTGTTCAAATTGACATAGAAACTTTCACGCAAATTGAGGAAGTTTTGGAGAACTAGGGATTAGCAAAACTCATTTCTGAAAATAGCGGTGAAGAAAAGTTGTCGGTAAAAGAAGCCAAATCTTTTTATGGTTCTCTAATTGCTTAATGAATTGCTCACCGAAAAGATATTTATAAATTCTCCCCATAATTATTTATTCAACACCGAAAGAGATTTGCGGATAATATCTTCCAAACTGATCTCAGGGTTTTCTGTGCTGATCTCGCGTACAACTTTTTCTGCAAGTTGAACTTTGTAACCAAGCGTTGTAAGCGCCGCAGTTGCTTCGCTTTTGATGTTTGATTTTGGTTCGGAAGTTGCGCCCGCAGAAGAAATTCCTTCAACTTTTCCTCGCAGTTCGATCAATAATCGCTCGGCAGTTTTTCGTCCGATGCCGGGAATTGCTATTAACCTCCCGATATTTGCAAATTCAATTGCCTCTTTCAACTCATCAACTGAAATACCGGACAGAATAGTCTGAGCGGATTTTGGACCAATCCCCGAGATTGAGATGAGTAATTCAAACATTTCTTTTTCAGATTCCGAAAAAAATCCAAAGAGCGTTAAACTGTCCTCTTTTACGTGCGTATGAATAAAGAGCGAAACCTCGGTGAGCGCAGAAATTTTTTCAAACGTAGTGATTGAAATGAAAACCAAATAACCGACTCCGTTTACATCAAGAATAATTTTAGTCGGTTTGAGCGAAATTATTTTTCCTTTTAAGAATCCAATCATTTTTATTCTACTATTCTTTCCGGGAAAGCTTCGGCAAAAGCTTTCCAACTTTTTGAAGAAGGGGTTTGTTTATCTTTTCTAAATGCATGGCATATCGCTGCGCCAAGCGCATCGCTTGCATCAAGTGGAATTTCATTTCGCACATTCAATAATGTTTTCACCATATAATTTACTTGTTCTTTTGAAGCGGCGCCGGTTCCGACGATGGATTTTTTAATTTCACGCGGAGAGTATTCACCAATAAAAAGTTGGTGTTGAACCGCTGCTAAAAGAGAAACTCCACGAGCATAACCAACTTTTAAAGCTGATTGCACATTCTTTCCAAAGAAAGTTGTCTCAATTGAAAAATCGGTCGGTTTATATTTTCTTATTAAGTTGCTCAATTCAGCATAAATATTTGATAGTTTGTCGGGAATTGTTTTTTCTTTTGCAAGGTTTATAATTCCGAAATGCAAAAGCCTGAGTTCCTTCTGATCATACTTTACAATGCCGTACCCGGTTTTAATTGTTCCGGGATCAACTCCGAGGATAATCATTAAACTAAATTTCGGTTATTCTTGAATATCTGCATTAGAAAAAACATTCTGCACATCATCATTATCTTCAAGGGTTTCAATTAACTTCACAACTTTTTCGGCATCTTCTCCGGCAACAGCGAGTGTGTTTTTAGCGATCCACTCAAGTGCGGCGTTTTCAATTTCCAGTGATTTTTCAAGCAAAGTTTTTCTTACAGGTTCAAAAGATTCAAGCGTTGTGGTAACTTCAAAATAATCTGTTTCGGTTTCCATATCATCGGCGCCGGCTTCAAGAACAATTTCCATTACTTCGTCTTCGGTTTTATTATTTCGCTTAACGGAGATAATCCCTTTTCGTTCAAACATCCAGGCAACGGAACCCGATTCTCCCATACTTCCGCCGATTTTACTGAAGATGTGTCTAACTTCTGCAACTGTCCGATTTTTATTATCCGTTGCAACTTCAACAAGAATTGCAATGCCGCCAGGACCGTATCCTTCGTACATCAGCTCTGTAAAAGAAACACCTTCAAGTTCGCCGGTAGCTTTTTTAATTGCGCGCTCAATATTATCTGCGGGCATATTTGCAGCTTTTGCGTTATCTATTGCAAGTCGTAATCTGGGATTCCCGTTCGGGTCTCCGCCGCCTTGCCGAGCGGCAATAGTAATCTCTTTAATTAATTTAGTAAATATTTTTCCTCGTTTGGCGTCGGTAGCCCCTTTTTTCCTTTTTATTGTAGCCCATTTTGAGTGACCTGACATAAGAAATTCTCCTATTTATTTTCTTTTATTTTAATGTCTTTAATCCTGAATTGCGGAAAAACTTTTCCATCTTTAAACATCTGGTCAATTGAAAAAACCGTATCGAACTTAACATTTCCGCCGTTGATCAACGGGCTAAATTCGGACATGTTGAAGGCAATACAATCGAAAACTTTATCACAATCTTCCTGTTTGATCGTTAGGACAAGGTGCTTGCCGCTGATTGTGCGGGATGAAATTGCGCGTACATCTTCCGCCCAGAGTACCGGACGCATATTTCTCGGACCGAAAGGGGAGAACTGCTCAGCAATTCTTATAAACTTAGCTGTAATTTCGGATAATTTAATTTTTGAATCAATCGTTATTTCCGGAATAAGATCTTTCCGGTCAATTTTTTCTTTTACAATTTTTAGGAATCTTTTGCGGAACTCATCAATTTTATCTAATTCAACCGCCAATCCGGCGGCAGCTTCGTGTCCGCCAAAATGAATGAGCAAATCTTCACATTCCTTAAGCGCTTCATAAATGTTAAAGCTGGCAATACTTCTTGCTGAACCTTTTGCAATACCGTCAATAGTTGTGAGCATTACTGTGGGTTTATAATATTTTTCAACTAACCGCGAAGCGACAATGCCGATAACTCCCGGATGCCAATTTTCTTCATGCAGCACAATCGCTAAATCTTCAACAATATCAACGCTGTCCACCACTTTTTCAATTGCTTCGGCTAACGTATCAACATCAATTTTTCTTCGTTCATAATTTTCTTTTTCTAAAACCAATGCAAGCCGGGTCGCTTCATCATCGTCATTGGTGATCATTAATTCAACGGCGGTCTTTGCTTCGCTTAATCGTCCAACTGCATTTATTCGAGGCGCTAATCCAAAGACAATTTGTCCCGAGTTAAGATTTCCCGGAATTATTTTTGCACTGTCAAGTAAAGCTTTAATGCCGGGACGCGGCGCGCTATTTATTAGCGCCAATCCTTCTTTAACGAGCACCCGGTTTTCATCAATTAAAGGAACGATGTCTGCTGCACTGGAGAGAGCGACTAAATCTAAAAATTCCATTGGCTCTTCGTGTTTGCCAATCCGTTCACAAATTCCTTGAATAAGTTTGAACGTAACTCCGGCACCCGAAAGAAATTTAAATGGATAATTGCAATTCGGTTTTATCGGGTCGAGGAGCGCATAACAATTGGGAATCTTTTCTTTTGGTTGATGATGGTCGCAAATGATGGTATCAATTCCAAACTTTTTAGCGTACTCAACTTCATCTACCGCCGTAATACCGCAGTCAACGGAGATTAATAATTTAACTTCCAAATCTTTTGCATAATCAATTCCTTGTGTTGAAATTCCGTAACCTTCTTTTACACGGTTAGGAATAAAGTACTCAACATTTGCTTCGAGTTTTTTCAAAAACATATAAAGCATGGCGGTAGAAGTGGTGCCGTCCACATCGTAGTCGCCGTACACAAGAATCTTTTCTTGATTCGTAACCGCTTCAATAACGCGATGGGTAGCAGCTTCCATACCGTTCATTAAAAAAGGATCGTAAAGGTCTTCCAATGATGCGCGGAAAAAACTTTTTGCTTGTGTGAAAGTTTTAATATCGCGAAGGACTAGTAGTTTGGCTAAAATTTCAGAAATGTTAAGGGAATCCGCCAAGTAGTTAATCTCAAATGGATCAGCTACTTCTTTTAAGTTCCAACGTTTTTCTTTTATCATAAATTTAAAAGAAAGAGACAATAAAAGACGATCAAGTCTATAAGCCGAATTTTGTAATCCCGACCTGTCTGACGTCAGCAGGCAAGTCAGAACGGCAATTATTTGTCTGGGAGTTGAATTACTTCAACCCTCTGTCGGTCTACCCGAAAGCTAATCAAAGCGAGCAGCTTTGCCCCGCCGTGGCGGGGAACTTTCCTATTTGACCTTTCTCCAAGTGGGGTTTGCCCTGATGGCGCTGAAACGCCACTTCCTTTTTAGGAACCTCTAAAATTACTTTTAGAGCGGTAGGCTCTTACCCTGCCATTTCACCCTTTCCCCGATTTGCATCGGAGTGGTATATTTTCTGTGGTACTTTCCGTCATCAATAAATTAATGCCCGGACGTTATCCGGCACTTTGCTCTGTGGAGTTCGGACTTTCCTCCCTCCCGCTAAAGCGGGAGAGCAATTGCCCAACTTGATCGTTGTAATAAAGTCAATCTTCTTACCTTTTTTTGTAAAAAAATATTTTTTTCGTGGAAGCAATATAACCAATGAAGTCGAATTTTATTTGACGTCTCCGGGCAATTTTAATTTTCGCCGGCTGATCCGAGAAAAAATAGTAGAGTGCGAAGCACGTGAAATGTTTTTTTCAGGCAGTTGATTATTCATTCTTAATTTTTATATGTTTATGAAGTTCATTTAATTTTTAAAGCACGTTATGTCTAAAGTAATAATTGGTATTCATGGAATCGGTAATAAGCCTCCCAAAAATCTTTTAAAAGAATGGTGGGAGGCGTGTATCTCTGAGGGTCTAGAGAAGCTTAACTTTCCGAAACACAACTTTGATTTTGATATGGTTTATTGGGCAGATATCCTCAACAAAGAACCGATACTGCCTGTGGAGACTAAAAATAAAAACACTCACTTTTTAAGAGAAAAATATATCCCCGAGCAAAATATCTCTTCGACAGAACCTTCCGGATTTCGTAAAAAAGTGACAGACTACCTCGAAAAGTATTACGAAAAAATAATTGTTGATGAAATTATGTCTTTCGATCATCCGGCGTTAACAAATTTTTTTATTCATTATAACGTGAGAGAACTTGAAGCCTATTTTTCTCAAGCCGACTTTTATTACCAGGGAGAGAAGCGAATTATAAAAGAAGTGATGATGGAACGATTAACTACCGTTTTAAAGAAACATAGGCAGAAACAAATCTTACTTATTGCTCATTCTATGGGTTCAATGATTTCACACGATGCTTTGCTGGATAAAGCAGACGGAATTAGTATTGATACACTTGTAACTCTTGGCTCACCGCTAGGGCAGAAATATATAATAAAGAAAATTGAATCCGAGCATAACCATACTTTCCACAACAGATTAAAAGTACCCGAGAACATCAAAAAGAATTGGTACAACTTAAGCGATCCGGAGGATCCGATTGCGCTCGTTCACATACTTTCGGATATGTATAAAAGCAACTCGAATGGAGTAAGAGTTATTGACAAATTAGTGAAGAATAACTATTCCAATTTGGGAGACCGGAATCCGCATAAATCTTACGGATACTTGAGAACTCCGGAGGTTGCGGAAATTCTTTCCAATTTCTTAACTGTGGAAAAACGGAGTATTTTTTCATTTTTCAAAAAGATGTTTTAAAGATGTTCGTTTGGATGGAAATGACTCAAAAGATTTCATTTGAATTACAGGAGACAAGTTAGGAGTCAAAAAAATTACTTTATAATTTGTATTTTAACACAAAAAATATTTTCAAAACTGATAAGAATAAAAATTGGATAACAAATCAATGAACTATAAGGCACAAAATTTTAAGAAGCCTGAAGAAAGTGAAGATTACAAAGTAGCGTCTGATTATGCTATAAAATCCATCGAAGCAATCGTTAAGAACGCAATTGTTAAAGGTGAGAATAAAATTATTATTAACACCAATCTTAAATTGGGTCTTCCAATGGAGAATATAAATAAAATTGCCGGACCGTTTATAGAGGCTTTGGCATTTGAGACATTTCAAAATGTTGTTGACGATGCTGATAATAAATGGAATTTGATAAATGTGGAAGCGCTTGAAAGATTAAATAGGGCGGATTTATTATTGCAATTTAAAAGAAAAAGAAAAATTGAAACTGCAGTTACCGCAGAAGTAGATGTAAAAGCAACCGCTGAAGATTTTGAATCATCAGGTAAGTCTCCCAATATAACGTCTTATGCCAGAATTAGAAGTGCTTATATTGAAAATCCTGATTATTTGTTTGTGATATTATCGTTAAAACACAAAGTCTATTCCACAAGAAATGATCAAACCGGTTTAATGGATGGAATTATGGAAGTTGTGAAATACAATGCGTACGATATAAAATATTTATCGGATGCAGATATAAGCTACAATCCTTCATTAGGCACTGGGCAAATACAGATTAGAGATATTCATTATGTCTCTATAGAAGAAAGAACTGCCTGGGAATTTTGTCAATTATTGGATAAGAAATATTTGGCTTCAAGTAAAAGAGATTTTAAATCTTGGTTAACTTTAGCTAAACAAAATGGTTGGATTAAGTGAGCAATGATTTAAAAATATTATGCGGTGATGCAATTCAAAAGATGCGAGAATTTAATTCAAGATCAGTGGATTTAATTATTGCTGATCCGCCATATAATTTAGGGAAAGACTATGGAAATGGTTCTGATTCCAAGAGTTTTGAAGAATATATACAATTCACTAAAGAATGGACAAAAGAAGCTACCCGGATATTAAAAAAAAGCGGAACCATTTATGTCTTTATGGGCTTTCGATTCATTTCTTATTTGTATCAAATCTTGGAAAAAGAAAACTCATTGAACTTTGTGAATTGGATTTGCTGGCATTATACTCAGGGGATCGGAAAGAAAAAAGGTTTTTCACCAAGACACGATGATATTCTTATGTTCACAAACTCTGAAAACTTCACGTTTAATCTTGATTCAATTCGGGTTCCTCAAAAATATTATCGCTCAAGAAATAATATGCGCGGTGCAAACCCAGGTGATGTTTGGGGATTTTCTCATATTCACTACTGCCAGGATAATAGACAAGATCACCCAACTCAAAAACCTGAAGGTTTGATAGAGAGAATGGTTTTGGTATCTTCAAATGAAGGTGATTTGGTTGTCGATCCTTTTTCAGGTAGTGGAACTACACTAAGAGTTTGTCAGCAGCTTAATCGTAATGGTATTGGGATAGAGTTAAATGAAGATTATGTAAAAATGACCAGCAAAAGATTATCAGAAAAATTCACTGGTTTTGATAGCATTGATCCGCGCATGGAAAGAGTTCCAAATGACTTGAATGATGTTGGAATAAGAGAAGAATATTTAGCCAATCACCTTGAATGGTTTCTAAAAAATCATAATGGGGCAAAAGATGTATTTTTTGCTGAAGTTGAAAAAAAATATGGAACCAGATTAAAACACTCATCCAAATTATCAAACAATAAAAGTTTATTTGACGAATAAAGCCCATCCTTAATTATCAAGCTCCTGTCAAACGAAACAAACTCACCCAACGTATGCAAAGAAAGAAATAAAATAACTTTAATTTTGTTGTAGCGTTTTATTATTCCACGGCATCTAATAATCAAACAAAATAAATCTTTATGCTTGAAGAAATGATTTTGCCTTTCAAAAGCGCTTCTCCTTTAACATTTGACACATGGAAATTAGGGTTAACTTTTAGGTTTTAAAACATTGTTGAGTTCACTCTAAAAAGGTCATAATAATTTTTATATGAGTAGATTTTTAAATAAATTCCTGAAAACAAAATCACTCATTTAGTAGAAAAAATAATGTTCAAAATTAACACAAGACATACACAATCCAACATCTTTGGATTTACGAATATGGTATCTCCGAAGATGGTAAAAGAACTTCAAGCATCAGAAGAACAAAAATTTT
>MNVA01000154.1 GCA_001871325.1 Ignavibacteria bacterium CG1_02_37_35 | reverse complement strand
GTCTTGGGAAAAACGTAGTACCTTTACACTGAAATTCATGTAATATTTGGCAGAATATTATATAACGGTGATTGATGTTGTTTTATTGAATTGTTGCATTGATTCAAAAAAACATTGAACTCCTACGGAGTTCTTGATTGCACTTTTAAATTTTTTACAAAGATATAACCCCGATGGGGTTATGAACAAAAATAAAAACTGATTCATAAAAATCATCCCGACTTGCATACTGTTGACTGCCGACCAAGAACAATTTGGTTCTGGCTTGTCCAGGTTAGGTAGAGCCAGTTTAACAGAGGTTGATACCGACATTCTATCGAGTGACATGTACCCGAAAAATTTATCTGTCACAACATTTCCAACTATTCACACCCGTGCTAACTTTCAGTTATTCTTTTCAACTGTTCCTCTGTAACTTTTAACAATCCGTTCGGAATTAACCGTGGAGTTAGAGTCTTCCACTGCTTATCTTTTTTAAAAATTTGTTTGAACATTGGGAGAGCTTCTTTCATCCTTCCCTTATTTGCCAGTGCAACAGCAGTCCAAAATTTCATTTCAAGATTATTAGGAAACATTTTCATCGCGGCGGAATATTCTTTCATTGCTGAGTCCATGTCGTTTTTTTCAACTGCAAGATCGCCGTTATTCATATGATCATAAGCGCGATGAATTTTTAAGAGTCTTCGTAATTCAGGAAGCGGTGCAGGACTATCATCAACACGTATATCAACTAAGCGATCCTCCCAAACTTTTCCTGTGGCTTTCCCACGAACAACCAACATTGCAGCAGATTGTTTTCCACGAATATCGCCACCGGCTTTTTCAGCAGCTTCAAGCGAAGCGAGCATTCTTTCTGCGAGAGATCCTTTTGCTTTTTGAAATGCTTCAGCCATTGCCGGCCAAATTTTATCGTTAGCCATTAAATTTGCCTGAACAGAAAAGTTTTTCCCGACAATATTCCCTGCCGGTTGAATACACTTCTCACCTGTGAATGATGCAGCATTTCCTTTTGCATCCAATATTGCGAGCTGCCGGAATTCCCTCCCTTTATCACTTAAAAGTAATGCGGCAACAGCATCACCGGCAGACTTTCCAGCTTTCAATAAATTTAATCCTTCTGGTCCAAACGCTGGATTCACAAATGACTGTGTTGCAACTACCCCAACTCCGGCTTCACCCCATGTAACCATCGTTCCAACAGAAAACCAATGTGACTGCACGGCAACGCCCATATCACCCGTTTGCTCATCATATGCAACGATGGAATAGGTATGTGCGAAAGGAGAATCTGATTTATAAACTTGTGCAGTAAGAGAAGAAAATGATAATAAAATGATGATTGCAAACAACTGAAAAGAAATTGTCGGTTTCATTAGATACTCCAAAAATGTTTTATTATAAATTAGAATTTCCATTCATATTAACCAAATCACGTAAATAAGCAAAGTATATTTTACTACTGTGGAACCATATTTTTTAAGCTCAATCGGGCTTTGATATAAAAACTTTAATGGAAAGATATACATTCATGTTAATTTATTTCCAGAAACGATAAAAAAAAGAGTCCGAAAACTTGACTAGTAATCTTCCTTCTGTTATCTTTGCATCAATAAAAAAATGAAAAATCAATCACAACATAGTATCAAAAATAATTTTAATGGATTTGCCAGCATCCCCGGCACTCCTAATGTTGCGATTTCTCCAATAATAACCCTACCGATTTTTTCTGTCATTATTGGGATTCCTGTTATTCTTAGCCTCCTTAGCATTATTATTCTAGGCTAATAATAAGTCAATCCCAAATCAAAATATAAGACTACAACACACACATACTTAAGATTTCGGGATTGACGAGAATTGGAAGGTTTTTCTTGTTTGTCAATTTAATATACTTGAGGTCAACTTGAGATCTGATTTAATAAAAAAAGGTTTTGATAAAGCTCCGCACCGCAGTTTGCTGAAAGCCACCGGTGTAATTAAGAGTGATGAGGATTTTAAAAAACCCTTTATCGGAGTTTGTAATTCTTATATAGATTTAATCCCCGGACACGTGCATCTCCAAGAATTTGGAAGAATTGTGAAAGAAGCTATTCGTGAAGCAGGCGGAGTTCCATTTGAATTTAATACAATTGGTGTGGATGACGGTATTGCAATGGGACATATTGGAATGCGCTATTCGTTAGCAAGCAGAGAATTGATTGCCGATTGTGTTGAAACAGTTGTTGAAGCCCATCGCTTAGACGGAATGGTTTGCATCCCAAATTGTGATAAAATTGTTCCGGGAATGCTAATGGCTGCTGTTAGAGTAAACATTCCAACAATTTTTATTTCCGGCGGACCGATGAAAGCCGGCAGAACCCCATCAGGTAAAAAAGTAGATCTCATTTCTGTATTTGAAGGAGTCGGCGAATATCAATCCGGTAAAATAAATGACGAGCAATTAACAGAATTAGAAAACTTCGGTTGTCCATCATGCGGTTCCTGTTCCGGAATGTTTACCGCCAATTCGATGAACTGCTTGATGGAAGCGCTCGGAATGGCTCTCCCCGGAAACGGCTCCATCCTCGCACTTGACCCCAAACGACATGAATTAGCAAGAAAAGCGGCGAAACAAATTCTTTCTTTAGTTGAAAAGGATATTAAGCCAAAAGATATTATAACAAAAGAATCTATAATGAATGCCTTTGTGCTTGATATGGCAATGGGTGGAAGCACAAACACGGTTCTTCATACATTAGCCATTGCGAACGAAGCTGAAATTGATTTTGATCTTGCTGAACTGAATACGCTTTCGCAAAAAGTCCCTTATATCTGTAAAGTTAGTCCGGCAACAAAAGAAGTCCACATGGAAGATGTTGATGCAGCCGGTGGAATTTCAGCAATTTTAAAAGAAATTTCTAAAGCTGACGGAGTTCTTGATTTATCAAGACTTACTGTTACTGGAAAAACACTTGGTGAAAACATCGCTCAAGCGGAAATAAAAAATTCCTCCGTTATTCGTTCAATTGAAAATCCTTATTCAAAAACAGGCGGACTGGCAATACTGTTTGGAAATTTAGCCCCCTTAGGCTCCATAGTGAAAACCGGCGCAGTTGATTCGAAGATGATGAAGCATACAGGTCCGGCGAGAATTTATAACTCACAAGACGAAGCGATGGAAAATATTTTAGCCGGAAAAGTTCAAGCCGGTGATGTGGTGGTTATTCGCTACGAAGGACCAAAAGGGGGACCTGGAATGCCTGAAATGCTTTCTCCAACTTCAGCGATTATGGGAATGGGGCTGGGAGATAAAGTAGCTTTGATAACTGATGGTAGATTTTCCGGAGGTACGCGCGGAGCTTGTATCGGTCATGTTTCACCTGAAGCCGCTGAACGTGGTCCAATTGCTGCTTTACTTGAAGGAGATTTGATCACCGTTGATATTCCGAACAGAATTTTAAGCGTTAAGCTATCGAAAGAAGAAATTCAAAAACGGTTAACCGAACTCCCGGTTTTCGAACTAAAAATTAAAAAAGGTTACTTAGGTAGGTATGCAAGAATGGTAACCTCTGCCAACACCGGTGCGATTTTAAGATAAATAAAAGAACGAACCTTGAAAGGAAACTATATGAAAGAGAGCAGACAAAAAATAACCGGCGCAGACATTTTTTTTGAATGTTTGAGAAAAGAAAAGGTGGAATATGTTTTTGGATATCCGGGGGGCGCTGTACTGAAGCTATATGAAAAACTTTACGATGTTGATTTCCTTGAACATATATTAACCCGCCATGAGCAGGGTGCAATCCATGCAGCGGAGGGATATGCAAAAGCTACCGGGAGAGTCGGAGTGGTGCTTGTTACTTCCGGCCCAGGCGCGACTAATACTGTTACGGGAATTGCCGATGCTTACATGGATTCAATTCCCGTTGTTATTTTTACGGGTCAAGTACCTACAAAATTAATTGGTAATGACGCTTTTCAGGAAGCTGATATCATGGGAATAACAAGACCAATCACAAAGCATAATTTTCTTGTCCGCGATGTAAAAGAATTAGCTGAGACAATTCGTAAAGCATTTTTTATAGCCTCAACAGGAAGACCTGGACCTGTGTTAGTTGATCTTCCAAAAGATGTTATCAACTCAGTCTGCGAATTTGAGTATCCTGAAAAAGTGGAAATACGAGGATACAAACCAACCTTTATCGGGCATCAAAATCAAATTAAAAAAGCTGCCGAAATGTTGAAAAAAGCAAAGCGACCGTTACTCTACGTTGGTGGGGGAGTTATAATGTCAGCTGGAACGCGTGAGTTAGCGCTTCTCGCAAAAGAAAATAATTTACCTGTAACAATGACACTTCAAGGTTTGGGCGCTTTCCCCGGAACCGATCCGCTTTCTCTGGGGATGCTTGGAATGCACGGAACCTATTGGGCAAACCAAGCGGTAAACAGCTGCGACTTGCTCATCGCTTTAGGCGCACGCTTTGATGATAGAGTTACGGGAAAAGTTGAATCTTTTTCTACCAAATCATATAAAGTTCATGTTGATGTTGACCCCACAGCAATTGATAAAAATGTTATTGTTGATTTACCGATTGTCGGAGATGTTAAACATGTTCTTGCTGAATTGGTTTCTGAGATGGATATCCACCCTGATTTGCAAGATTGGTGGAAGCAAATTAATCACTGGAGACAAGAATGTCCCTTTGAAATTGATGCACATGACGGGAAATTAAGAACACAATTTGTCATAGAAAAAATTTCGGAAAAAACTCGAGGTGAAGCTGTTATTGTTTCCGATGTCGGGCAGCATCAAATGTGGATAGCACAACATTATCAATTTGTTCATCCTCGTTCTCACTTAACCAGCGGTGGTTTGGGAACAATGGGATTTTCTGTCCCTGCATCTATCGGCGCTGCCTTCGGAGTAAAAGATCGTCCAATAATTTCTATCAGCGGAGATGGCGGATTTCAGATGAATATTCAAGAGCTTATTACTGCGGTTGCTTACAAACTCCCGATCAAATTTTTTGTTATCAATAATAGTTTCTTAGGGATGGTAAGACAATGGCAAGAGCTTTTCCATGCTGAAAAATACAGTTTTACCGATCTTTCTAAGAGCAATCCCAACTTCAGAAAAGTAGCGGAAGCATTTGGACTTGCGGCTTTTTCTACAGACAATCCTAAAGAAGTTGAGCCGTTGCTTGATGAAGCCTTTGCAATCAATGATCGCCCGGTATTTATTGAGTTTAAAGTCGTTAAAGAAGACATGGTGTTCCCGATGGTTCCTGCTGGAGCTTCTATCGGAGACATGATGACAAAAAGATTAAATCCCAAAACAATGGTATAACAAATGAAACACACAATTTCTGTATTAGTCGAAAACCGTTTTGGAGCCTTTAACCGCGTAGCAACAATGTTTAGCGGCAGAGGCTTCAACGTACATAGTATTTCTATCGGAGAAACTGAAGATCAAGATATTTCAAGGATGACTCTGGTAACTTCGGGAGATGATCAAATTATTGAGCAAGTTGTGAAACAGTTGAACCGGTTAATTGACACGATCAAAGTTGTTGATTTGACCGGGCAGCCGCGCGTTGAGCGGGAACTTGCTTTGATTACAGTTTTTTATCAAAAAGGGACAAGACCCGAACTGACGAATATCTGCGATATTTTCCGCGGGAAAATCGTTGATATAAATAATAGAACATTAACTCTTGAAATAACCGGTCCGCCGGATAAGATTGACGCGGTTATAAATGTTGTTACTCAATACGGAATTAAAGAGATAGCGCGTTCCGGGACAGTTGCGTTAAAACGCGGCGAACAGTCAAAAATTCAACCTAAAATTTTCACAACAAAAGAAAAGGATAAAGTATCATGAAAGTTTATTATGATAACGATGCATCGTTAGATTTTCTAAGGGACAAAAAAATTGCGGTTCTTGGCTTCGGAAGTCAGGGGCATGCACATGCGTTAAATTTAAAAGAGAGTGGGATGAACGTTTGCGTTGGTCTCCGCAAAAGCAGTGCTAGGTGGGAAAAAGCAGAAGCGCTTGGATTAAGCGTTAAAACTGTTTCAGATGCATCTGCTTGGGCTGATGTGATTATGCTTTTATTGCCTGATCAAAATCAAAAAGATATTTATGATAACGACATTGTTCAACATGTTACTTCCGGTAAAACTTTAGCGTTCGGTCATGGTTTCAATATTCATTACAAACAAATCGTTCCGCCTGAAGATGTGAACGTCATGATGATCGCTCCTAAAAGTCCCGGGCATTTAGTACGCAGAACGTTTACCGAAGGATCCGGCGTTCCGTGTTTAATTGCGGTCGAGCAAGACCCATCCGGCAACACAAAAAATTTAGCACTCGCATGGGCAAAAGGAATCGGCGGGACAAAAGCCGGAGTCATCGAAACAAATTTTAAAAATGAAACCGAGACAGATTTATTCGGCGAGCAGGCTGTACTTTGCGGCGGTTCGGCTGAATTGATCAAAGCCGGATTTGAAACCTTGACGGAAGCCGGGTATCCACCCGAGCTCGCATACTTCGAATGTATGCACGAAATGAAACTAATTGTTGACCTTTATTATGAAGGAGGTTTATCAAGAATGAATTATTCTGTTAGTGATACAGCTGAATATGGCGGGATGACCCGCGGACCGAGAATTATTAATCAAGATTCTAAGAATGAAATGAAGAAAATTCTTTCGGAAATCCAATCCGGTCAATTTGCTAACGAATGGTTGGCAGAATATAAAAGCGGCGGTCCTTCATTTGAAAAGTTGAGAAAAAGTAATCGCGAACATTCAATTGAAACTGTCGGTGCAAAACTCCGCGGAATGATGAGCTGGCTTTTCAACCAAAACAAAAAAGAAGAAGTTGACGCTTAAATAATTAGATTCTTGTTAGCGCTAACATGTTAACGATAATTGAATAACGAATAATGAACAAGAAATAATGAATTTCGAAGTTAAAGCAATAAGCAGTTCAACT
>MNVA01000020.1 GCA_001871325.1 Ignavibacteria bacterium CG1_02_37_35 | reverse complement strand
CATAATGAAAGTGATTTGTTTGTTTGATCAAAGAACGTTTTTGAGGTTATCGTAACTATTGTAGCACATTTCTTGCATTTCAACCGTTTTCTTGATAATAACCAATAGTCAGTAGCATTACATTTGTCGCATTTGAAACCTAATGGCCATTTTACTTCTATCAGGTATTTAACACAATTATTTTCGCTTGAAAAACTTTTATCAAACTGCATTTGGTCTCTTGGATATTCCATAACCACAAATATACAACTTAGTGGTAAGAAGTAAATACCCTAGTAGAATTTTTTAAAAATTACATTACCGGTTAAAATAAGAATTGTTTTTCTAAAGATGCGTAAGCTATACTTTCACAGTTTTTAAATGGCATATCAATTAAAAATAATTCATGAGAAGCTCATTTTCAAATCACACTTCTTAAAAGTAAATCATAAATTCAGCGCTCTACGCCCTATGTCAGTTCTGAAATAGATATTTTCATAATGTATTTTTGAAACTCCTTGATAAGCAACCCTAATGGCTTCTGCAAAATTCTTATCCTTTACATGTGAAGTAACACCCAACACTCGACCACCAGAACTTCTAAGAGTACCGTCCTTTTTTTCTGTTCCTGCATGATAAACTTTAATTGGTAAATCATTCAAATGTTCTAAACCAAATATTTCATAACCCAATTCGTAAGAATCCGGATACCCTTTAGAAGCTGTTACAACGCAGACAGATGAACCTCCATTATATTTCACAGATTCTTTATTAATTTTCCCTTTTGCAGCCGAGTAAAGTAATTCAAGGAAATCACCCACAATTACATTTAGTACGGTTTGGGTTTCCGGATCACCAAATCTTGCATTGAATTCAATCACTTTTGGACCATCTTTAGTTATCATTAGTCCACAAAATAGACACCCTGTAAATGGTTTTCCAATTTTCTTCATCCCGTAAAGTGTAGGTTTAACTATTGAATCCTCAATAACTTTTAAAAGCGCGTCCGTAACAATTTCAGCTGGAGCGAAGGCTCCCATTCCACCTGTATTTTTTCCGAAATCATTATCTCCAATTCTTTTATGATCTTGTGCGGCTGGAAGACATACAAAATCTTCACCATCGGAAATAACAAAAAGTGAAGCCTCCTCCCCTTCAAGAAATTCCTCAATTAGAATTTTACTCCCCGCATCACCAAAAGCTTTTTCTTCAAAATTTAATAAGACAGCCTCAAGTGCATCGTAAATACTTTTACAAATGGTGACACCTTTTCCGGCTGCCAATCCATTTGCTTTTATTACAATCGGATATTTCTGTTTTTTCAAACAATTATAAATGTCCTCTTTAGAAGAAGTATTAGAAAATTCAAAATACTTTGCTGTCGGAACGTTGTTATCGTACATTATTTTTTTAGCGAAGAGCTTGTCCCCTTCAATATTTGCTGCCTCTCGATTAGGTCCAAAGACAAGAATATCATTTTCTCTTAAATAATCGACAGTTCCGTCAACTAAATATTTTTCGGGTCCAACAACAACAAGTTTGATTTCTTCCCTTTCTATAAATTTGAGAAGTTCTTGATTTCCTGAAAGACTGATATTCTTAGCTATTGAGGCAGTTCCACCATTCCCGGGGGCTACAAAAAGTTTGTCGCATTGTGGAGATTCGTTAATCTTTAATGCTAATGCATGTTCCCTCCCCCCATTCCCTAATATTAAAACTTTCATAAAGTATTTTTAACCATAAATTGTAGTTCTTTTGTCAATTGTTCAGTTAAAAAATCTCTCCTGAATTTTTCAATGAACTCTTCTTCTGGAATTGGTAAATTTCCAAGTTGGTAATCGCTATAAATCTTCATCAGACTCTCTTTTATATTTTGAATATTTTCTGGATCAGAGAGATAAGTAGCACCATATTGTACGACATATGATTTTAATGCCCCTTCAGGTAAACAAGCTAAGATTGGTTTACGAGCGCCAAAATATTCAAATAATTTCCCGCTTGAAATTGTATCACTATTTTTTCCATATCCAACCATCAGCCATAGAACATCACTGGATTTAATTTTTGCAACCGATTCAATATGAGTTAGATAACCAAATTCCTTCACATTATCTTCTAATACATACTTAACCGATAATTTTCTCAATTCTTTTGTTTGTGCGCCTACAAAATGAAGTTCGATATTGTCAGTAATATCTTTTCTTTCTTTTTTTAAAAGTGCAAAAGCTTTTAAAAAATATTTTGGAGTAATGAATTCATAAAATGAACCGGTATAGGTTAAAATCATCTTATTGTTTTTCTTTTTGATGATTGGAGCAGCTTCAAAATCTGGTGGGTCATAACCATGTGGAATAATAACTATGTCATTAGAATCAAGGAACTTATAGTTTTCCAATTGGTTCTCTTTGATTCTCCTATTCGTAACAAATATTTTATCCGCGGCTTTCAAAACTCCATATTCTAATTTTTTATGCTTATACGCATGATAAGGAGTTAGGTATTTCGAAAATTGATACCCATACCACAAATCTCTATAGTCAATGGCAAGTGGAATCTTAAATTCCTTTTTTAGAATAGTTCCTAAAAGAAAAGCAGAAAACGGAGGGGCTGTTACAAATATTAAATCGAAATGCTCATCAGATAAAAGTTTTCTCGCCTCAATAAGAGCTTTCTTTGTCCATGAAACTTTGTTATCCGGGATGTTAAAAAATTGATTTATTCTATTAATGATCTTACGGGTAGTTTCACTTGGCATTTTTAATGTCCCAAATGAACTCAACTTAGCATTTAATTCATTTCCATTAACTCTAATTATAGAAACATTTGCATCAATTTCCTTCAATAATTCGGGATCATGAGCAAAATAGCCAGTTGCTCCAGAAGTTAATACCGTTGGAATCCACTTATTTTTAGGAAAATATTTTACAAACTTTAGTATTCTTTGAACGCCGCTTAACCCCATTGGAGGAAAATAATATGCGATAACTAGTACTTTGAACATTTTGAGCTCTTTAACCAAAATAATTGATGAAAAAATTACCTGTGATAATTCGGAGATTCTTTAGTTATAATAACATCATGAGCATGGCTTTCTCTAAAACCAGCTGAGGTCATTTTAATGAAATGGGTCTTCTCTTTCAATTCTTTAATGTTTTTTACACCGCAATAACCCATCGCAGCTCGTAAACCTCCAACAAACTGTAAAATGGTATCAGAAAGTTGGCCTTTGTAGGGAACTCTTCCTTCGACACCTTCAGGAACTAACTTTTTAATATCATCTTCCATATCTTGAAAATACCTCTCCTTACTTCCAAATTGCATTGCTCCAAGAGAACCCATTCCACGATATGACTTAAAACTTCTTCCTTCTAAAAGGATTTTCTCTCCAGGACTTTCCTCAACACCGGCAAATAAACTACCGATCATAACAGTATCTGCTCCGGCTGCAAGCGCCTTTACTGAGTCGCCTGTATATTTTATCCCCCCATCTGCGATTATTGGTAAATTCTTTCCTTTTAATGCATTCGCAACATCCATAATCGCACTGATTTGCGGAACACCTACTCCGGTTACTACTCTAGTTGTACAAATAGAACCAGGTCCTATGCCAACTTTTACAGCATCAACTCCAAGAGAATATAATTCCAGTGCAGCACTAGATGTTGCTATATTTCCAACAATTAGCTGCGTATCTTTAAACTTCTTTTTAAAGTCTTTCACAAGATTAAGCACTCCTTTTGATTGTCCATGCGCAGTGTCAATAACGACAACATCAACCGATGCAGCGATTAACGCTTCAACTCGATCAAATGTATCACCGGTAACTCCAACTGCTCCACCTACTTGAAGTCGTCCCAAATTATCCTTGCTTGCAAATGGATGTTGCTTCTTTTTAAGAATATCTTTATAAGTAATTAAACCTTTAAGTTTGCCATTTTTATCAACAACAGGAAGTTTTTCAATTTTATATTGCTGAAGGAGTTTTTCCGCGGTTGCAAAATCGGTTCCTACTGGAGCAGTAATTAGCCTCTCCTTTGTCATTAATTCCTTGATTTTGAGTTTTGGGTTTGGTGAAAACCTTAAATCGCGGTTTGTTAAAATACCAACAAATGTATTCGTACTATCAATTACAGGGATACCGCTAATCTTATATTTTTTCATTAATTCAAGCGCATCGAATATTGGTTGATCGGGGTTAACAGTCACTGGGTCTCTAATCATCCCGCTTTCCGATCTTTTGACTCTGTCAATTTCTTCGGCTTGCGTTTCTATGCTCATATTCTTATGAATTATCCCAAGACCTCCTTCCCGCGCTAGAGCGATTGCCATGTTGGATTCGGTCACTGTATCCATCGCAGCGGATATAAAAGGAATACTTATCGAAATTTCTCGAGTCAGTTTTGTTCTTATGTCAACTTGACTAGGTAGTACAGAAGATTTCCTCGGCTGCAGGAGAACGTCGTCAAACGTTAATCCTTCATAAATAACTTTTTGATGTTTCATTTCTAGTTTCCATTTTTTACTTGAATGAGAAAATATCTTGAGATAAGATTAATTATCAAAAGCGGCAAACCCAGTTATATCTTCCCCAATAATTAATGTATGCATCTCGTGGGTTCCTTCATAAGTCTTAACTGATTCTAAATTCGCAGCATGCCGCATTACAGGGTATTCATCCAAGATTCCATTTGCTCCCAAGATTTCGCGAGCGCTTCTAGCGATTTCTAGCGCTGCCTCACAATTATTCCTTTTTGCCAAAGAAATATGCTGGAATCTTAATTTACCGTTATCTTTTAATCTACCCAATTGAATATTTAATAATTGAGCTTTTGTAATTTCTGAAAGTATCTGCACTAACTTCATTTGTATTAATTGATAAGAAGCAATCGGTTTAGAAAATTGTTTCCGAGTTTTTGCATATTCCAAGGCAGAATCATAACAAGCCATCATAGAACCGACGACACCCCATGCAATTCCGAATCTTGCCTGATTCAAACACATCAAAGGAGATTTCAAACCAAATCCCTTGGGCAATAGGTTTTTTCCAGGAACAAAAACATTGTCCAATATCAATTCAGACGTTATGGAAGCGCGAAGAGAAAGTTTCCCTTTCATTTCGGGAGCAGAGAACCCTTTGAACTCTTTTTCTACTAAAAATCCATGTACAACACCATCTAATTTCGCCCAAATAATAGCCACGTCCGCAATTGTTCCATTCGTAATCCACATTTTAGCGCCGTTAAGAAGATAGCCTCCATCAACTTTTTCAGCTTTTGTAACCATACCTCCGGGATTTGATCCATAATCGGGCTCAGTAAGTCCAAAGCATCCAATTTTCTCTCCTTTTGCTAATAGTGGGAGCCAAAAATCTTTTTGTTCTTCACTTCCAAAGGTAAAAATAGGGTACATAACTAATGCACTTAAAACGGAGGCAAAACTTCTGATGGCGCTATCTCCCCTTTCGAGTTCTTGCATAATTAAACCGTAAGCTACATTATTCATTTCGGCACACCCATATTTTGCTGGCAATGTTGGACCTAAGAGTCCCAACTTTGCCAGTTTTGGCACAAGATATCGGGGAAATTCGCTGTCTCTATTATACTTTACAATTTGAGGAAGAACTTCATTATCAACAAATGCCCGAACTGTTTCTCTAACAAGCAGTTCATTTTCTGTAAGAAGATCATCAATATTAAAATAGTTTACACCTGAAAATTTTGCCATATCATATTTGTTTTTTTTATAATTAAAATTACAGAATAAGTCTTACTCGACAAAATTGGGATTCAAAGTATTAGTGATGTTAATTTTGGAATTAATATGTTTCTCTTCTTTAGAGAGGCTATTCAAATTTAAGCATACTGAGACAAAATAAACATATTATTATTGAAAAGTCGTCAAAGTAACCTCTGTCCATAACATAATAGGCTCCTGTTTCAAATGGAAGTTCATAAAGAATATTTACTTCATGTACTTTGCTATATACGAGGTATATTGTTTTTAAGGTCTACGTTTTTCCCAAGACGCTGCTTGGAAAAAAAGCTAAAGGGAAAAACAAATAATGAATATCGAACAAGGAATTTCGAATGATGAAGTTGTAAGACAATCTGCATTCACTTCGCTCGCCTCTGGCGGCTTGGCCATTATTCGATATTTAATTATCGTTAACATGTTAGCAATAGTGATTCTCTAAGTGCCTAAGAGCGTATGCATTTTTATTGCTCCCTTGTGTTTTCTAAAATGAGCCCATGGGAATAAAGATCAACACAAATCAATGGTCGTGTCGTCCAGTGCATATGCAGTTGATTTAATTTCAGAAATAAATTCATCGTTCTTATAAAGCTCTCTTGCAATGGTAATGAGGACTTGAGCAAAATCCTGATTGATTCTCCAGTGTCTGTTTTCATTGGTTTCCGAAAGAGTACTTCTGGATATTTTGTTTTTGATACCCATATGGTATAATTTATTTTGCATAGCTCTTAAACAGGTTTCTATATCTCGAAGACTTTCACAATAGGTATGTTGCGCAAAAGCCATTGTGAGAAATTTTTCCCAGCAATTAAATGGCTGTACTTTATAATTACCGTTATACCTATCGACACATTTATGAAATTCATGAATTGGTAAATAATCGATCAATTGTGAAAATACTGTTTTGCCTGTGTTCATTTTAGTCGCTCTTTTCTTAAAGTTGGATTTTAGCGGCAAATTAAGCTTTTCCCATTTCAAATCGATAGCGTACATTTATCCATGTAAAGTGTTATTTATTAAACACTTACAGCTCTTGAATATCTTAACAACCGGACACTATTGTTAAATTAATTCAAAAACATTTTATTTAGACTTGATTGACTAATATAAAAAAATACCTGCCTATTCTTCAATTTCTGTTTTAAGTTTGAAGAAAATTCGTTAATTTTTCAACTTAAAAATCTCAGTTTCTACGGAGAGGTGGGTGAGTGGCTGAAACCAGCGGTTTGCTAAACCGCCGTACGGGTAAAACTGTACCCCGGGTTCGAATCCCGGCCTCTCCGCCAGTTATGTTATGTTGTAAGTGGTTGCAAACTTGTCCTTCTATCTTCTGTTACTGATCACATTATCAAAAAACTCACAATACAGTGTTTTGGGAGTTTTTTTTGAGATGTAATGACTTCTAACGGTATTATGTTTATAGATGAATTCAGTTGCTTATAATATCGTTTTTGATTAATTCGACCTCTTTGCATGTCCCGCACTCAAGCTGTGATGTGGTATGATTGATTTCATATTTATTTATGATTAGTATACTTGCATTTATTATTGCCGCTATAATCTCAGTTCGTTTTAATCCAAAAGTATATTTGAATGTTTTCGGTTTTTTACTCAACCGCATAGAGAAATAAATAATGATAATTGCATACCATTGCTGGAGTGATGCAGCGCATCGGAAATTAACGACAAGCCTCCCGAAATCAAACATCCACTGCTTTCTGCCATTGTTATCAAAAAGTTCATGGTCATTGTTATGAACAGGTTTTTCTCTGAAGTGCCTTCCCTATTGTGCGAATGATTATGTGACATTTTTTCCTTCTGTTTTGCTCTTAGTAATCTCAAGTTGCATTTCTGACCGGTGCAATCTATTTCAATTTCTACAGGTTTCTTCGCTGAAATTTAATCCTCTTTACAAATTTATTTATTTTGCGGCACAATTAACTGGACTACAACTGCCAACAGAACTTTAATTCTCGGAATTCCTTTTGCTCTGTAAACATTAGAAAAGTCTGATTGTTTATTCCCCGGCATTGCGGCAGTGTATGGTTTGGAATTGACTAATTTTGTGAAAGTGCCTGTTAAAAAATCTTTCTTTCAAAATAAATTTATTGATGCTATATTTATTCCAAAATTCTATTTAATTCTGAGGTTGTATGCTTGATAAGATAAAATCATCCTTTGAAAAATTTCCGGAAAGAAAAGTATTTGTTATTGATGGCGTAAGTTTTACTTACCAAATATTTGCGGAAATTACTTCCAAAATACGTTCAATACTAGAACAACAACCTTGCGCAACAGAACAGTTGATCGGAGTTATCGAATCTAACGATATTGAAACATACTGCTCAATTTATGCTTGCCTCTTCGCAGGGAAAACTTTTGTTCCGCTAAACCCGGAAAATCCTCTAGATCGAAATTTAGACATATTAAAGCAGACTGAGATTAAAACGATACTTTCAGCGCAATCAAGCGACAAAATATCTGTTCTCTCTAATGCACCCGGCGTTAAAGTTGTTTATGCAAAAACATTACCGGGAACCGGAATTAATCTTGAACCAAGTAATATTTCTGAGAGTACAAACGCTTACATTCTCTTCACCTCCGGAAGTACCGGTGTACCCAAAGGAGTTCCCTTAACAAGAAAAAATCTTTTTTCATTCATTGAAGCTTTCTTTGCGCTTGGTTATCAAATTGATGAAACCGACAAATTTCTTCAAATGTTTGATTTAACTTTTGATCTATCCTTAATGTGTTACATTGCCCCCCTTTGTATCGGTGCATGTGTTTACCCTGTTCCTTTTGAGGGAATTAAATACACTCATATTTACAATATTATGGAGGAAGAAGAAATTACTTTCGCATTGATGGTTCCGTCTATTCTTGCTTACTTGAGACCATATTTTGAAGAAATTCATTTTGAAAAAGTTAAATACTCTTTATTTTGCGGCGAAGCTCTTTACGAAGATATTTCTAGAGAATGGCAACGATGTGTCCCGAATGCATTAATTCAAAATGTTTATGGACCTACTGAAGCTACCATTTTTTGTTTAACTTATGATTTAAGTAAAGAACAGAAAAAAATTAAAAGCATCAACGGAATTGTTTGCATTGGAAAACCTATGTTAAATATGGATGCCATTGTTGTGGATGAAAATAACAAACGGCTCCTTAAGAACGAAAAAGGAGAATTATGTTTAACAGGCAGCCAACTAACCACGGGATATTGGAAAAATCCTCAAAAGAATAAAGAAGCATTTTTTACGTTATTTATGGATGGGGGTGTTAAAACTTTTTATCGCACAGGTGACATTGCCTTCATGGATGATGAAGGGGATTTCATGTTCAGCGGCAGGATTGACAATCAGGTTAAAATTCAAGGCTTCAGAGTTGAGTTAAGTGAAATAGAGCATTATGCACGCGAGTTTGCAAAGCATAGTCAAGTTGTTGCTATTGCGCATACAAATAAAATCGGGAACCAACAAGTTCACCTTTTTATTGAAGATTACTCCGGAAACATAAATGAATTAGAAAATTACCTTAAGGTGAAATTGCCGCAGTACATGGTTCCGGCGAGTATTTCAACCATAAAATTATTTCCGCTTAATGTTAATGGGAAGGTGGATAGAAAAGCAATTGCAAAAATCTTACAAGAGGCGCAGGTTAGTAACTGACTTTTACTTTAATTGACCGATTTTTTTTGAATTCTTTAATACCGGGAAAAGTTGCAATGCTTATAGCAGCTATCTGCAAGGTTTTTTTAGAAAGAGTTCGGTATGAGTCTTATTAAAAATCTTATGAAATATTACTAGAGAAAAACAATGTTGCTAAAAAAAATCAGCGAATCATTTCAAAAACACTCGAAACGAAACGCCTTCTGCATTGATAACACTTATTATACTTATCAGCAGTTAGCTTTTGCTGTTTCAAAAATTAGAAAACGTTTAGAAATGGAAGCTCTTAGAGGCCAAAAGCTGGTCGGGATAATCGCTTTTGAATCGAATGATTTTTATACTTATGCTGCAATCTATGGTTCCCTTTTCACCGGAATTGGTTATGTTCCCATAAACCCTGATAACCCGATAGAGAGAAATAATTCTATAATTCAACAAACTGGATTAACCACAATTTTGACCAGCAAGGTTGATAATCTTGTAAAAGCATTAGTTGAAGCAAACAATTTAGCAGTAATTGTAACCTCTGAGTTACCTGAAGTTGAAATTGATTATTCATGCCCCACTGAAAAAGAAGATGATACTGCCTATGTCTTATTTACATCAGGAAGTACTGGAGTCCCTAAAGGAGTTCCCATTTCGCAGAAAAATTTTACTGCCTTCATAGATGCTTTTTTTGCGCTCGGATATACTATTGATGAAAACGACCGATTCGTTCAGATGTTCGATTTAACCTTCGATTTTTCTGTTGTTTGTTATATCGCCCCGCTGGTCATCGGCGCATGTATTTATCCTATTCGATCAGGGGGGATAAAATATGTTAGTGTCTATACAACCTTTGAAGAACATCAAATAACCTTTGCGTGCATGGTTCCGGTAACGATTTCTTATCTTCGACCTTTTTTTTCAGAGATTCTGTTCCCAAAATTGAAATACACATTATTCTGTGGCGAACCCTTATATTATGATATTGCGTTGGAGTGGTTAAAATGTACACCTAATGGAAAGGTTATAAATGCGTATGGACCGACCGAAGCAACTGTATTCTGTATGGTTTATGACTTCGACCCTGAAAAAGGTAAAACAAAATCTTTCAACGGAGTTGTTGCAATCGGGAAAGAGATGGACAATATGAAAGCCATTATTGTTGATGAGCATAATGACCCGCTCCCACAAAATGAAAAAGGAGAACTTTGTTTAAGTGGTCCGCAGGTAACGCCCGGTTATTGGAAAAATGATGAGAAGAATTATAAATCATTTTTCACTCTTTCAACGAACGGGAGAGAGGAAATTTTTTATCGCACAGGCGACTTAGGGACGATTGATAAGGATGGTGATTTTTTTTACCTTGGAAGAATTGACTTTCAAGTAAAAATACAAGGATTTAGAGTCGAACTTGGAGAAATTGAATATCACGTGCGAAATTTTACAAATATAGGGAATGTCGTCGCACTCCCAACACAAAACAAGCTCGGAACAACGCAACTTCACCTGTTTTTGGAAAATTATACCGGAGATTTTAAAGAAATTGGAGACTATTTAGCAACAAAAATTCCCGTTTATATGATTCCTTCTTCGATGAGTTCGATCCAGCTTTTTCCATTAAATAAAAATGGGAAAATTGACCGTAAAAAGTTATATGAACTTTTAACTTCATAACTTTGTTTTACAATTAAAATATTTTAACTATGGTCATTACCTCACTAACGGAAAGCATAAAGTACGTTACGCTTGAACCAGAAAGTAAAAACTAATAGTATCTTCACCGAATTTATCGTTCTCCTAATAAAAATTTAAATTAAGAATACAAATTGCACGGTAAAACAATAACAAATCTTTGCCCCACGCATAACATAACGACTGATGTTAAAAAATTAGAGCATTCACTACTAACATATAATCAGGAAAAGGAAAAAGAAGTTTCATGAAGGATTTATTAAAAATAGAACAAGCAACAATAGATGATATTGATTTTATTATAGAAGCAATAATTGAAGCGGATAGATGTAATACTGATAGAATTAGTTATTGCAATATCTTTAATTTATCTTTAGTTGAATTCGAAGATATATTAAGAAATATTTTAATGGAGGATATTACCGGATTTGAATTCTGTTTGTCAATTTTTTTAATAGCAAAAGTTGATGGTCGAAATGCTGGGGCTTGTAGTTCATGGATAGAGGCAATAGATAATTTACCTAGCTACTTGATGAAGTATGGTGTATTGGCTCAATACCTAAAAGATGTTAATATTGAACATTCAAAAAAAATAGCTCCGCTAATCAAAGGATTCCATATCGAGAGAGAGAAGTTGGCTTTACAAATTGAATCGGTTTATGTTCATCAAAATTTTAGAGGTTTGGGAATCAGCAGTAAGATTATTCAAGAACATTTCAAACAAAAGAAGATCCAATATCCGAATTTAGAAAAGTCTCAATTGATTGTAACCAGTGAGAATGACAGTGCAATCTATGTTTATAAGAAATTAGGTTTTACATCCATAAAAAAGTTCAAAGTTGAAAATGATAAGATATTATCAATCCTTCCTTCAAACTGTTTGGTTTTGATGGAGAAGAGCCTAAAATGAAATTTATAATCTAACTCAAGAATAAAAGGAAATTTTATGTTAAACGATCTAGTAGTCCGTAATGCTACTCCTCTTGATATCAATTTTGTTATAGAAACTATTATTGAGGCGGATAAAAGCGGAACCCCGATGAGCAGCGCGTGTAATATTTTGAATCTTTCAGAGGAAGAATACAAGGGCATTTTAAAAGATATTCTCAATGAAAATATTGAAGGACAAGAATTTAGTCTTTCCGGATTTTTAATTGCCGAACTAGATGGAAAACCAATTGGGGCTTTGGGCTCCTGGGTTGAAGGAGCTGTTGGAGTTTCAAGTTATATCCTATATAGCAATATCTTGCTAAATTATATGAAAAAAGAAAAAATTCCAGGAATTTTAGCAAAATTCAAAATAACAAAAGAGTTGAGCTTTAGAAGGGATGAAGGAGCCATTCAACTGGAGTTCGGATACGTCAAAGAAGAATTCAGACGCAAGGGAGTTTATTTAAAGTTAATGGCGGAAAGCGTGAAAAAACATTATCAACAAGATAAACAAATACCAAAAGTTCAGGGAATATGTTTCAGAAATAATTTTAAATCGTTAAATGCATCGTTAAAACTTGGGTTTGAACTTGTAGAATCAAAGGTATCTCAAAATGAAGAGTTAAAAAAAATATTCCCATACAACGAAAAGGTTTTGATAGAAATGTACCAGCCCAAAATGAATGAAGTGTTAACTTATTAGCCTAAGCTTCTACCAGTTCAAATAAACCAAAATTTATGTTATACAGCCATGCAATTTTTCTGTCGTTAAAAGCTGCTGCACTCACCGGTTTTGCAATACAATGAAATCCCTTCTTTCTTGCATATGCAATTGCGTTCTCGATATTTTTAACACGAAAGCATAAATGGTAAAACGATTGTCCTTTTTCTAAAACCCCTTTGATAGGCGAATCATCGCCGGCGGGTTCGACTAACTCCAGCTCAATTCCATTCACCCTAATAAAAGCGACATTCACTCTTTGTATCGGATCGCAAATTTTTGTTATAGTTCTATCTATGCTTTCAATTGATTTCACTGCCATCCCTATATGTTCGAACTCCGCGTCACTACCAAAAAAATCGAATAGTGTTTTATTAGTCATTGTTTCATCCATAAGATTCTAAGCATTATTTATTATTTCAATTTGGGGGATATCGGGAAAAACATTTGAGAAATCCCAAAGAAAAGAATTTTGTTCTTCGTTAAAAATGAACCCGGATTTATGTTTCCAAAAATCGAAGCAGGGTTTATTCTTGTTAGTTGGAACATATTCAGCGATTAATTTTGTAATGCCCTTTGATATACAAAATTGAAGAACAATCCGTACCATTGTCTCTTCAATTTTTCTCCCCATCACCCTACAACTTAAAAGAAAGTCTACTATTTGAGCTGTATCATCTTTAATATGAATACTGATAATACCGGTCAAACCGGAATCGCTAAATTTATCTGAAACTCGAAACGTCCAAAGCTCATGTTCTTCTTGCTTAGCCCACAAGGACAATTCAGCTTCACTTAATCTCCTTGTTGTTAAATTCATTTGATTAGTTTTATTCAAAAGTTGGGCAGCCCTTTGGATGTTTGCTTTAGAAAGTTTCTCAATGGTAACAACAGTTTTTAACGACACCAGCCAATCGTCAATCGAGTTTAACGACGACCTTAACTTGCTTCTCTCACTTTCCGCTTGATAAAGTTCAGTCCTGTTAAGATCTTCATCGGTTCTTGCTGCGATGTCAAAACAGTTTAACTGATGAAGGGTTTTAACGTAATGCATACTGTCTTTAGGCCACTCCGGAACAAAAATATCAGGAATTGATTCTCTTACTCTCGCACGTTCTACCGGATTATCATCAATAAAAACAACAGACTGAGCTCCCAGATTTACTTTTCGTAAAAGATTCAGAATGTTTTTTGATTTATCATCCCAATTAATTTCCCATGCAATAAAATCCTCTTTTTTTAAAATCATTTCCGGGTGCTTTGTTATTGCTTCCAACGCTGTAACTTCTTCATTCTTGCTAACAATTGCAAGTAAAATTCCTCTGTTCTTTAAAGCTTTTAAAGCTGTTTGAAATTCAACAAAAGATTCCCCGGCAAAATCATGTCCGCCCAATTTTAGATTTTCCCAACCAACCTCTCCAACAATACCGCCCCATAGAGTATCGTCTAAATCCAGAATAATCAATTTTTTGGAATTCCCGGTCACCGTTTTCAAAGCTGATTTTAAATCTTTCATTGCTTCTTTAAAAACTACATTAACAAAAGGTGTTTTGCTGAGGTACCATAATTTAGAACTGAAAGCTTCTTCGCCAGCAGATTCAATCCATTTTTGTGAGTTTAGTAAAAAAATATTATTCTTGTCAGAAAATCGATCGGCTAAATGGAGATTCATCCGCATGAGACAATTTGATATTCCATAATCATTACGCAAATCGAGAAGTCCCATTCCCTTGTAATAAGCCGGCAATACCCATGAAGCAATAAATAAGTATTTTACGAAGGAAGAATATTTTTTAACTGCTTCGGCAAATACATCTACCTCTTCTAAGATAGTACTAAGAGAAACCATTTGCCCATTCATCAACTTACTAAACGACTCAAAACCGGCGTGTGGTTGAGTCCAGATGAAACCGAAATCATGTTTTGTTTCGTTTTTCGCCCCAAGTAAAATGTTTGTCACCTGACCAAACGGGGCGAGCTCAGTTTCAATCAAAGGGAACCCGACGTCGTTGTCTATATAATTCGTAAAGTTTTGTAAATTAAAATTTGAAATGAAAATACCGGAAAATTCTTTTTTATTTTGCATATAAAGAGAATGATTAATAAAATGAGAAATTTGTTCGCAAAGAGATTTTAAAACTTGTGTAAGGAAGTGTAAACGTCTTAATGCTTTTTAAAGCTAAAGAGATTTTTCTAACTTCATCAATCAGGCGAGCTGCTATGGTTTCTTCTTTAAATTCTCCTCTGGATGAACAATTCTCGTCAACTGCAATATGCATGATCTTTATATTTGTCGGGAGATCACTGTAAAAAATGATAACACCTAAGAGATGTGCATCCTCATCTTCATCATCAAGAGCGTAAAGTACTTGAAATGAATTAACTTTGTCAAAAGTAAAAGAGACATAATTCCCATTCAAGATCAAACGCGGGATTCCGAAAACTTCTACTGCTTCATCAATTTTTTTTAGATGATTTTTTTGATTTATGTTGAAATAGAAAATTCGTTCCAATTCACTTTTATATTTTAACGACAACTTTGATTTAAAATAAATTGATTGCATACTTCTATTGCTTTTCATCCTCAAGCAAATCGGTTATATAATACGCCAACGAACCAATCGTTCTAAAGGGAGAATTCGCTTCAGGCAACGAAGTTCCGTCAGTTAACATTAAACTTTTCCCAAATTTATCTTCAACTTCCGATTCCGCTGATACAATTAGATTCACTAATCCCAAAGAGTCCAATACTCCTTGTTTTCCAAACAAAGGAGCCTGCTCTCCTTTACCGATTTCAATTTTATTTTTCAATTGTTCGTTTAATTCGTTACAAACTTTTAGGAGTATAGCAATAATTTCATCTCTCATAATTTTCTTTCTAAATTAAATTGAATACCCACCGTCGATAACATAATTTGAACCGGAAACCCATTTACTTTTATCACTTAATAAAAACATAGTCAAGTTGGAAATATCTTCAACAGTACCTATTCCTAATGGATGCTTTTTGATAACCGCCTCAATTCCGTTAGGATAAAAATTCGCCATGGTATCTGTAAGTTCTGTTTGTACTACCCCCGGCGAAATAGAATTAATCCTAATTTTACTTGACGCTAATTCGAGTGCCATACATTTAACAGCACTAATTAAGGCTCCCTTTGATGCGGAATAGGCAGTAAATCCTATCTCTCCTTTCAATGCCGCAACAGATGCTATCATCACAATCGATCCCCCTTCATTTGAATTCTTTTTAGACGAAACCAATCGCGCTAATTCAATACCTGCGTGTAAATTTATTTTCATAATTTTGTCAAATACAGTCCAATTGAAAGCCCGTAGTGGTGTAAATTTATTAATTCCGGCGGAATGGACACACCCATCAACTTTGCCCCTTTCCACAAATTTCTCCACGACTACTCTAAGTTGAGCAAAGTCTGTTACGTCTAAAACTTCAATCTCTATTTTGTCCGGAAAAAACTTCTTAAGTGATTCAAGCTTTTCGCTGTTTCGTCCCAACGCTAAAACAGTTGCACCTAACCTAGCTAAATCGGTTGAGATTTTATACCCTATCCCGGAACTAGCGCCGGTTATGATAAACCGTTTTCCTTCAAATTCTTTTAGACTATTCATAATTCACTAGGACCAATCATAATTGTTTTTGATAGATCTACCCCCACCGCACCCCACGAAAGTCCAACACCAAAAGCACAGAGGATAGCTTTCTCTAATCTTTTTTCACTTCGTAAACGTTGATTCTCCAAAGAGAGCATTAAAGGAATTGAAGCAGGACCGGTATTGCCGGTTAATTGCAGAGCCACCGGAACTGTCTCTTTAGGAACTTTTAATTTCTTTTGAAGATAATCAACTATAAATTTGTTTGCCTGATGCAGTCCGAAAAAACCGACTTCCACTTTTTCCCAACTCATAAAATTGAGTAAATCATTTATACAAGGTGGAACCTCACGTAAACAAAAATTCATTATTTCCATTCCATCCATAAAAAGATTTTCATCCGAACGAATATTCCCTCCTTCACGTTCTGATGCAATTCTTGAATTTTCATTAGAAGGATATCTGCAGCCCCCGGCGGGAATTATTAAAAAATCTGCGCCGGAACCATCCGACATGATATTAAATGATAAAGATTCATCCCCTTTCTCAATAATGGTACTGCTCCCTGCATCACCCATAACCATTCTCAACGCTCTGTCATCCGGATGAATTAAATGCGTTGAAACATCACCGGCACAAACTAAAACTCGTTGACAACTTCCGGAAGAAACCAACAAAGCCCCCTGGTATAATCCATAGATATAACCGGAACATCCGTAGCGGATATCAAAAGCAACAGCATGTTTTGAAATACCTAAACGCTGCTGCATTAAAACACTGGTAGCTGGAACAATATGATCGAAAGTTTGAGAGACAAAAACAATTCCATCGATACTTCCCGGCTCTATATTTAATGCCAGGAATAAATCTTTTGCTGCTTTCTCACATAAATCTGAACTACACGTTCCGGAGGGAGCAACACGAATTTTTGAGACCCCGGTACTTGCAATAATTCTTTTTACTTCAGTTTCCCCATATTTAGCTGCAAGCTCCATTAGATCAAATTCATCTTTGGGATAAGTAGATGCTATAGCTTTGATCGATACTCCGTTCAGTTTAACTTTCATCGTAACCTTATGTTTGCTAGGTGGATTTAGTAATCAATTTTATCCAAATTAAACAATGCGAATAACTTTTTAAGTGCTTGCAATCTCTTCTACCGATATATTTTTTTTCTAATAGCTAATTATAAGATGAATTAGTTATTTTTTATGGACAATGATAAAATTAATTATATCTTGAATCGTGTTAAAATTTCTTAACTCACCACCTGAAATTGCCACATCATATTCAGCATCTACCATTGCCAAAAGTGTCAAATCGGCAAGCGAGTCCCACATCTCTAAACTTCTAAATTCAGTTTCTGGTGTTATAGTCCCCGGAGTTAAGCCATCTAGACTCGTTTCAATTTTTTCTATAAACTCTTGAACATCCATTTTGTAACTCTTAAAGATTAAATAATTAATGTTTAGTATGATCCACTCTAAATGTTATACACAGCTTAATATATTTAGATATTTGTCAATAAAAAAAATATTTCCCAAAGATTAAGCAAGAACCAGCTTACTAGGTTCCAACCACCGGGTATTGAAAGTAAAAATCAAATATCAATAAACTAACTCTACACCATTTTCTTAAATGGAGATATTTCTTAGCGGATACAATTCTCTCTTAGTACTTTTTCAAATTTTAAAACTGGAAATAAATAAACGGCATCATTTCCGCCGATTTAAACTGCACAACAATCCAGATCACTACTGCGAACAAAACTGCCTGAAGAACAACCGGCATTTTTATAACTAAATTTTGTGCTTTCTCTTCAACTGATTTAGGTAAAAAATGAACTACATACCCGAACACAATGATAATAAAGACCGTTGTGTATGCCTGTACAAATTGTGGAAAAACTTCCGGATGAAAATAGGTAAATATTTGATGCATCATATCGAGCGTATATTGGAGCGACGGAGAACCAAACAAGATAGCTGTGAAGGCTAAGAGATGAAATGTAAAAACCACTTGAAAAAATTTATGAAATTTCGTTCCCGTTATTTTTAACTTGTCTGTATATCTTCTCCTTACCGGTTGAGTGAACATTCCAACAATCAAATACAAACTATGCAAGAGACCAAACGCGATAAATGTCCAGTTGGGTCCATGCCATAGCCCGACTGCAAAAAAAGTGATGAAAATAGCGAGCGCCGTTCCCCATTTTCTCATAGATCGAAAAGATATTTGAAGAGGTTTAAATAAATAATCCAACAACCATGTGGACAACGATAAATGCCATCGCCTCCAATAATCGCCAACGCTTGTGGCTTTAAATGGTCTATTAAAATTATCCATTAATTTATAACCAAGGAGTAAACCGATGCCTAATGCCATATCGGTATAGCCGGAAAAATCACAATAACCCTGGAGCGCTGCACCATAAACTGCAATAAGATTTTCAACACCGGTAAAACGCAGTGGAAAACCAAAAACTCTTTCATCAAAATTAAGAGAAATATAATCTGCAATAGCATATTTTTTAATCAAACCGCAAGAGATTAAAAAGAGCGCGCGTCCAACATCTGCTCTCGTTATTGGATTGTCTTCTTCTATCTGTGGTAAAAACGCAGAAGCCCTGTCTATCGGACCCATCAAAACATTCGGAAAAAAGAAAATAAAAAGAGAAAAATCCCGGAAACTCTTTATTGGCTCTAACATTTCTAAATATATTTCAATTACGTAGCTCAGCGCCTTAAATGTGAAAAAGGAAATTCCAATTGGAAGAAATATATCTAAGGGTTCAATCGTTCCGAGTTTTAGATCATTTATTATCTGTAGAAAGAAATTTGTGTATTTGAAATAGCCGAGCAGCCCAAGATTAACAAGCAGAGCGATCGTGAAAAATATTTTTTTAAGGAAAGCTGTCTTACTCTCGAAAATAAGTCTTCCAAAAATAAAATTAAACGCCGATGAAAAGAGGAGTAAGAAAAGATAAAACCCTGCAGCTTTATAATAAAAGAAAAGCGAAAAGAAAAGAAGCGAATAGATGCGCAATACTTTTTGATTGCTGAAAAGCCTTTGAATTATTAAGACGAAGAGAAAAAAGAAAAGAAAAAGGCTCGAACCAAAAAGCAGCGGATCATGTTTATCATAGGTAAAAAGTGAAAATAATTTCTCAAAATCTATTGCTAACGGCATGTATTATTCCTAAGGTTTCTTATTGACAACAAAAATACCGGACGTAAAACTATCCATCCGATTTTTCAAAATTAAGTTAAGCTGGAATTTTTGAGTCAATAAGTTTTTGCAAATCACCGATATTCTTCGCTTTTAAGATTTCCAGCCCTTTAAATTTAACGTTGAATCCTTTTTCGATTGCAAGAATAATATTAATATGGTTGAGTGAATCCCACCCCGGAACCTGGCTCGCAACTGTTTCGTCCTGGAGATTAAATTCTTTTAATGCCAATTCTGTGAGGATAACTTGTTTTAATTTATCTGAGATCATTTAATTCATTTCTCCCTTTATACCGTTATTATTTTTTGCATTGATTTAACAAAAGATCACTGACCATTCCAGCCATTTTTTTCGCGCCCAAATCATTGAGATGCCCATAATCTTTTGAAGCAAGATTGGCATCAACCCAATCTAACATTGAATTCTCGCCGCCCATCGCTTCGAACTTATTCCAGAATGAAATGCCGGTAGCCGCCACGATATCTTTCTGGCATTGGATCATTTTATACACATTGGGGTCAGTAACAAACCTTGATCCCCTCTTCACAGGCCTGTCACCAATTCCAACTAACAGAATACTCGTCTGAGGGAAAAATGTTTTTAGCTCTTGAATAACTTTGGTCATCTGATTTTTGTACCAGGTAAAATTGATATTGCCGGCAGTCATCATATTAGCGCCGTACGAAAGAATGATCAGTTTGTAATCTAAATGTTTCTGAAAATCTTGTTTTACAAAATCCGGTATATCCCGGAAAGAAATTCCTGAGTTCCCGCGCCAAGGATAATTATCAATATACACTCCATTCCCTGATTCTAAACTAACGCCAAAAAATTGAGCTTGATCAGCCATTGCTGTTGTTAGTCTGAATGAATTCGCATTTCCTGAAGAAGTAAGAACTAATTCTTTAACGCCGCTGCCGGCTTGCAATGTCGCAGTTTTTTCACCTCCGTTATTAAATGCATATTTTATTGCTGATGATTTTGCATTGGTATAAAAAACTTTTGCGGTAGTAAAATATTTACTGCTTTTATATCCACCTCTCGCCTCATATTGAACCCATGCAGCTCCTTTAGGAATAGAGACGAAGCCATTAATGCCGATGGGAATATCCCCTTCTTTGCCTGTTAAAACAGAAACAGTTTTCCAATTATCGCTGAAAGAATGTTTCGTTGTAATTCTAAAAGAAATGTCTTGAGAAGTTATTGCCATCATACCGACACCGTTTCCACCAAATTCACTCTGAAATCTTTCGCGGATATCGGCGGTCATAAAATCGCCTTCATTCCCCGAATCACCATAATCAGCAATTCTTACTTTTTTATTTTTTACCTGTTTCAATGCCTCACAAAAAAAATTCATTTGATCGGCGTTGCCTGAAAGAGGAATGCTGTTTCCATGCACCCCCTCACTCGAATTCATTTCCCAGAATGGAGGAGTTTTTGTGTGAGTAAGAAGAGCTTCTATCACTTCCCTGCTCATTGCTCCGGAAAAAAGATTTGCAGTAAGCGGTTCCTTTCCCGCCTTAATGTCAATGCGAGAATAACCCAACAAAGAATCGGGAACGATATCCATAAGGAGGTCTATTTTTTTAGGCTGATAGTTCAAAACTTTTGTATCAGCAGGGATATATGATAGCACCATTGTGAAAATAATAGTGAAAAAGAAAAGGAGTACACTATGATTTCTCTCGTCCTTGAACATTATATACGTTTCCTTCTTTATTATTGAGCAAAACTTAAAATTTCTTAGTGGTAAAATATAAATGAGTCCACTCTAATAAGCAAATTTCTTAATTCGATGTTTTTTTAAGTAATTTGTTAAAAAAAACAGTTGATATATTTTTTTTGGCTATTTAATTTCCCCAGATATGTTGATAATATTTTTTTTGTTTGAGGTTTGCATCTTTTTTATTCGTTCTTTGACTTCCTTGACTTAAACGACGCCCTTTCCTGCTCTGTTTTTATGCGGCTGAAGCCAACGATCCTAATTCTTTTGCTATAGGGTAACGAATAATTCATCCAAATTTCACACATATTTAAACGGCAAAGACAAATATCGTCGCTTTGAAGTAACCTCTTACTTTGAACTTCCGGTTATTCATCTGTCTTGCGTCCCGAAAGCTTTCGGGATGTGCGAAAGCTTCTTCTTTCATTCGGTGTCTTTTGGATGTTTTCTAAACGCCTCTTTTTTTAGATATTCTCCTGCGGTAAAATAATAGACTCTGGTTGACTTCTTTTTTTGTAAATGACCCGCCGAAGCTAAAACACACGACGAATAATACTTAGCCTTCCAAAGACGGGCTTCCAATTCTTGAAGTGCTTTTTTCATCTTTGGCGATAACCATATTGGTGCATCCAAATATGCTTGATTAAGTAAGCCTTGTCCTAATTTTGAACGTTTTTTTACCACTAAATGAATGTTTTTGCTCCCTTGAATTAATTAAAAATTTACTCATATAAAAATTATTTTTAAATTATTATGAACTTTTTAGAATGCACTCAAATAACATTTTTGATTAATTCATTTTACATTCTTGCTTGTACAATCTATATTTCGAGTAACAATTCAAAATATTTCTCAGTAAATTGGCGATGAGTGACCTGTGGCTTTTTTATTAGTTATCCCATCCATAGATATCAAGAACGGTAAAACCGTCCGAATCGTTCAGGGAATTCCGGAATTGCACTGCAATGAGTACGGCAGTGACCCGGTAGAGATGGCAAAAATCTGGCGTGCAGAAAATTCTAAAATGCTTCACATAGTTGATTTTGACGCTCTACACGGAGACAAGAATAAAAACGTTTCTCTTCTTGAAGAAATTTGTAATTCAGTTATTATCCCTGTTGAATTTGCCGGAGGCATTCGCACTTTGGAAGATGCAAATAAATATTTTAATTTAGGCGTAAGTAGAATCGCTATTTCAACGCTGGCTTTGGAAAATCTTCCTGAGTTCAAAAAAATATTTGACACATTCGGTCCAAAAAAGATTGTCGTGTCGCTCGATGTTATTGATAATGAAATTGTAATTAAAGGGAGAAAAATTAAAACCGGGATTCTCCCTATTGCATTTGCATTAAAATTAAGAGAAATTGGAGTTGAAAGATTTATTGTTACCGATGTAAAAAGAAATGGAATGATGCTTGGACCTAATATTGAGTTATCGCGTGCCATTGCTGATGCTACGCAAGCAAAGGTTACCCTATCTGGCGGAATCAGAAATAAGGATGAACTCATGGACGTCCAAGCCTTACTCTCTGTCGGAGTTGATTCAGTGATCGTAGGAAGGGCTTTATATGAAAATCGGTTCCCTTGTCAAAAGCTATGGCGTGTAGCCGAATTAGGAATATTTAATTAGAGGAATTTCATGGAACAGGAAGAATCCCGGTCAGTGCACAGCAGTTTTTGGTCTAATTTTTTTAAGAAAAAAACTGAATTCCCCTTATTGTTTTCGATACTAAAAGAGCTGCCCCCCTTTAACGAATTACACAAATCGGAATTAGACGAGATATTAAGTATCGTCCATGAACGAAATTATGTGGCAGGTGAATATGTTTTTCTTCAAAACGACCCTGGTATCGGGTTATACTTTTTACTCGATGGAGAAGTTAGTATTTATAGAGATTCCCTTTCTAAAGTGAGAGTAAAACTTGCTAATTTTTCTACAGGTGATTTTTTCGGCGAATTGGCACTGATTGACAAAGGGAACCGCTCAGCCTCCGCTATTGCTGATACAAATTGTAAAATTGGAATTATCTTTAAACCCGATCTGGAAGAAATAATTAGAAAGAAACCGAAAATTGGAGTGGCTGTTTTAACCGGCTTATCTAAAATTATTGTTACCCGGCTTCGTAATTTGAATGAAGAATATATTGGTTTACAAGAAGAGAAAATAAACAAGAAGGAGAATATCCATGGAACTTCAATTTAGTAAAATTTTAGTGCCGATTGACTTTTCCGATTTCTCGAAATCAGCGCTAAAATACGCAGTCATTTTCGCTAAACAGTATCATGCCCAATTGATTTTGGTCTATGTTTTGGAACCGGTAATTTATCCTCCGGATTTCAGTATGGGGCAGATAACTCTTCCAACCGTTAATTTTGAAATGGATAAGAGAGCTAAAGAAGAGTTGGATAAGTTAGCTGAAACTGAAATCGGCTCATTGGTAGAGGTGCGGACAGTTTTAAAAACAGGAAAACCGTTTGTAGAAATAATTGAGACAGCTAAGGAGGAAGATGCTGATTTAATCATTATTTCAACGCACGGACATTCCGGTGTTGAGCATATTCTGTTTGGAAGTACGGCAGACAAAGTTGTTAGAAAAGCGCCTTGCCCCGTTTTAACTTTGCGTGAACCCATAAAAGGTTTTGACTATAAAAATATGATTAAGAAATAGTTTATTTCCGAAAAGTTCTTTTAAATATAACCGGTAGAAAATATTTTGTTACAAAGAGAGTATTTTTGATCACGTTCTTACAACTTTTACTTGAAGGAAGAATTTCTTACTCATATATTAAGCATAGTAAAAAAAACGAAAAGTTTTCATTTTCTGATAAAGGATTCAAATGACAATTAGTTCCGGTTCAATAAAAAAAATAGCTATAAATACCGGTGGTGGAGATGCACCCGGTTTGAATGCCGTCATCAGGGCAGTAACTATTACAGCTTTAAATAAAGGTTGGGAAGTTATTGGTATCCGGGATGGCTATAACGGAATTTTCTTGCCCGAAAAATATCCCAAAGGAGCAGGATTAATTAATCTTACATACGACAAAGTTGCTTCCATCACCGGGCTGGGAGGAACAATTTTAGGAACCACAAACCGCGGTAATCCTCTCAAATATCCCATGAAAGACACAAAAGGAAATCTTGTAGAAATTGATCGTTCAGATGAAATACTTGACGCCTTCAGGAGAAACAATATTGATGCGTTAATTGCCATAGGCGGTGATGGTTCTCTATCAATTGCAAATGTCTTTGCAAAAAAAGGATTAAGAGTTATCGGCGTTCCTAAAACAATTGATAATGACCTTGATAAAACTGTTATCACGTTCGGATTTGATACTGCTCTCGCTTTTGCAACGGAAAGTTTGGATAGACTTCATACGACAGCTCAGTCACACGGAAGAATTATGGTTGTAGAAGTTATGGGAAGATATGCAGGATGGATAGCATTAAACTCCGGCATCTCCGGTTCCGCTGATGTAATTTTAATCCCGGAAATTCCTTATGACATCAACAAAGTTGCTACCTTTTTAAATAATGTTGTTGCTCTACAAAAGAACTATGCTATCATTGTAATTGCTGAAGGAGCAAAACCACGTGATGGTGAAACATCTGTAATAGAAAAAGAAGCGGGTAAAGCAGAACGTTTAGGAGGCGCCGCAGAACGATTCGCTAAAAATTTAGAGGCTCTAACAAACAAAGAAATTCGTACAGTAATTCTTGGACATTTGTTACGAGGTGGAAGCCCGACAACTTTTGATAGACTTCTTTCGCTTCGATTCGGTGCTGCTGCTGTCCGTGCTTTAGCTGAAGGCCAAACAGGAGTTATGGTGGCTTTAGATCCTCCAACAGTTCGATATGTCCCTTTAGAACAAGCTACTAATAGAATGAAAACTGTCCCGCCGGATTGTGATTCAATTCTGACCGGGAGAGAATTAGGAATCTGTTTTGGTAATTAAAGTTAAATTATGAAACTTCCATGATAGAAAAACACACACAACAGACTGATTGGTTGCATTTAGAGATACTATTCCTCTTTGGAATGACAACCAAGAGTTATTTCATTCACAAGGGATGGGATCTCTAAGAATATAAACAGATGAAAAAAGAACAAAAAAATACCAAAGTGTACGAAGGCTTAAACGCTTCACAGGTTGTAATTCAAAGGGAAATATTTGGCGATAATTTAATTTCCCCACCGGTCAAAACGCCATGGTGGAAATTATTTCTTGAGAAATTTGAAGACCCGATAATCCGTATTCTTATTATCGCAGCATTAGTTGCCACTGCCGTTGGACTTGTTGACGGCAATTATATTGAGGGAATCGGGATTATCGTCGCTATTCTTCTGGCAACTACTCTTTCTTTTCTGAATGAGTTTAAAGCGAATAAAGAGTTTGATCTGTTAAATAAAGTAACAGATGATGAACCGATTAAAGTTATACGCGATTCGGAATACACAACAATTCCCAAAAAAGATTTAGTTGTTGGCGATATAGTTCTTATAGAAACCGGGGAAGAAATTCCCGCTGATGGGACAGTTTTTGAGGCAATTTCCTTACAAGTGAACGAGTCAAGTTTAACCGGTGAATCTGTTGCAGTTACAAAAATATCAACCGAACATTTAGAAACTGCATCTCTTAAAGAAAAAGCGTATCCCGCCGATAAAGTTCTTCGCGGAACATTTGTTGTTGACGGGCACGGAATTCTTGAAATTACCGCTGTTGGCGATTCAACAGAAATCGGAAAAACCGCTAAGGCTTCAATGGAAGAAACCGGTGTAAAAACTCCCCTTAATTTACAGCTTGAAAAATTAAGTAAAATTATTGGGGTCTTCGGGTTCTCAACCGCCGGAGTAACTTTTCTTGCACTCACGGTACGCGATGTTTTAATACAAGAATTAGTTTTAACAATGCCTCAGTGGTATGTGGTGATAATTCTTGGTTTAACAGTTCTTGCTTTGCTCTATCGCGTCTGGCTTCCCATCTTTTATGATGCCCTTGAACTGTTAGGCAGATCAATCTCCCGCCCCGATATTTTTACAAATAAAAGCATCTTTGGATGGTTGAGGGGTTTGGTTTATGGATTAATGATTAGTGTTCTTTTTCTTGTACCGGCAATGTTCTTTAATTTTATTTCTCCCTATCCATGGGATTGGTTAAACGCACACATCACTGAAGAGTTTCTAAAATTCTTTATGATCGCTATTACTATGATTGTTGTTGCGGTACCGGAAGGATTAGCCATGAGCGTTACTTTAAGTCTCGCTTACAGTGTCAGAAAAATGACCGCGACGAATAATCTTGTACGAAAAATGCATGCGGTTGAGACCATCAGCGCTGCAACGGTTATTTGTTCCGACAAAACCGGAACACTCACAATGAATGAAATGCGAGTTTATAATGTTCACTTCCCTACTCTGAAAACTAATAAACTCAATGCAAAAGACCTTTCTGATATTGAAAAAGCCATCGTGGAATCGTTTTGTGCAAACTCTACGGCAAATTTAGACACGACGGAGGCAACCCCCAAAGTGTTAGGGAATCCGACGGAAGGCGCCATGCTTCTCTGGCTCAATGATAATCAAATTGATTATAAAAAATGGAGAGATGATTTCGAAATAGTACATCAGTGGACTTTTACTACCGAGCGAAAGTTTATGGCTACTTATGGAATTTCATCTATGGATTCGAAACCGGTTTTGCTTGTTAAAGGGGCTCCGGAAATTATACTTAATCTCTGTACAAAACATGTCACTGAAAATAAAGTTGAAGATTTTTCATCTCAAAAAGAAGCCATTCTTTCCGAACTCCGGAAATATCAAAACCGGGCAATGCGAACTTTAGCCTTTGCTACATTGGAGAATTGCGAATATGCAGATGGAATTGAACTTGAACAACTCGCAAATAATTTGACATGGCTTGGTTTTATTGCTATTAATGATCCTGTCCGCGAGGAAGTTCCCGATGCAGTTAAAGCTTGTCTTGATGCAGGAATTAACTTGAAGATCGTTACCGGTGATACACCGGGAACTGCTAAAGAAATTGCCCGAAAAATTGGTTTATGGAATAACGATGTTGACACCGATGAAAACAATTTAATGCTCGGTCCCGATTTTGGGAATTTATCTGATGAAGAAGCGGGCAATAAAATTCTTGACATTAAAATTCTTTCGAGAGCCCGCCCTCTCGATAAACTTCGTTTAGTAAAATTACTTCAAAAGAAGGATCAAATTGTTGCGGTAACCGGCGACGGCACGAACGATGCGCCTGCACTTAATTATGCAAATGTAGGTTTATCAATGGGTAAAACCGGAACAGCAGTTGCAAAACAGGCAAGTGATATTATTCTTCTCGATGATTCCTTCACCAGTATCGTCAATGCGGTTATGTGGGGAAGATCGCTGTATCAAAATATTCAAAGGTTCCTGCTTTTTCAATTGACCATTAACTTGTTGGCGCTGGCGATAGTTTTGCTTGGACCATTTATCGGCGTTCAATTAACCCTTACTGTTCCCCAGATGATCTGGGTTAATTTAATTATGGATACCTTTGCCGCTCTTGCTTTAGCAACACAACCGCCGAGCAAAACCGTGATGAAACATAAACCACGAAAACCAAGTGATTTTATAATTACTAAAGCAATGTTTAAATCCATTATTATTTCTGCAACTGCTTTTATTATTCTTTTGCTGACGACAATTTTTATCATGCAGGGCAGTGATGGAATAATAACCGACTACGAACTTTCAATGTTTTTTACGTTGTTTGTTCTCCTCCAATTCTGGAATTTGTTTAACGCAAAGACCTTAGGGACAAATAATTCTACTTTCCACAATTTCTTTTCGAATAAAAACTTTTTAGTGATCTGTGGTTTTATACTTATAATGCAGATAATCATTGTGGAATTTGGAGGAAAACTTTTCAGAACCGTTCCACTAAGCTTTCTGGATTGGGTTTTGATTATTGCAGGTTCTTCAATTGTTTTATGGGTAGGTGAATTCTCTCGTCTCGTGAAAAGAATGCGTGCAGCAAAACTAGTTGAAATAGTTTAAAACTGAAATGGCGCAATGTGATCTTGCGCCATTTCTTTAAACCCTAACCTGGACAAGCCAGAACCAATTTATCACATTAGAATAATTGAATGGTTGCATGATTGAATGAAAAACATACATCCATTCATTTTCATTCAGTCATTCTTTCGCTTTATTTATCATGTTAATATTCTGCCAAATATTACACGAACTTTACTGA